>JBNJDO010000020.1:0-27729 GCA_051744965.1 Thermodesulfobacteriota bacterium
AATGGGGAATGCATGACAAAACTTGCTTCGATAGTACAGCTTATATGCGCCAATTTTGCAGTAGATGCCATTTATCTGTATGGCTCTCGGGCTAAAGGCAAAGAGCATTGTGACAGCGACTGGGATCTGGCTGTCCTTTTTACCTCTTTTGAGCACGATCCATTGCAGCGCATGCTTCGGCCGCAACAGATAGAGGAAGTGCTGGAACGTGAGCTGCACATGTATAATCAGATATCTGTTGTAGACCTGGAAAGTGTGCCGCCTGCTCTGCAGATGAACATCATCCTGGGCCAGAGGATATATGATCGCCTGGTCCCTCATGTGCGGAAAGTGGAGTACTCGATTCTTTCCAAAATTGAAAAGGATTATGTATATGTCTGAGCGTGATGTACTCTATGAGCAGGAGATTCGTCAGCACATTTCCAAGATGGTCAATATATTGGACTTCTACCAAGAAAAGGAGCAGCTTTGTAGCGAATGATTCTGAGGTTAATGAAGTTTGCACTGCGCTTGAGCTAAAATGTGCAGATAACTCATGAAGGATTAGTGAAATGGGGAGTAGGAAGTTAGCCGCCTCGGGCAGGTGGAAATCCGGCAGTGACTTGCAGGTTTCGCTTAATGTGTGGAGCAGGGATGATTGTCAGGCATAGCAGGAGAATCAGGTCCAGCAAGGAACAAGAGCTTGGTCAGTAAGAGCTGTTGGAGAATGAACAAAAGAGCGTGAGCTTGGAGCCAGTATTGCAGCTTGAGAATTATCAGAATGAGGTCCAGCAAGAAAACCAGGAGGAGCAACATCCCTGCCCGAGGTCGGATAAGCGCAGTTTCTAGACCAAGCCTGGACTGGTGTCAAGTGAAAATTTTCCCCCAAGGTCATCTGCCCACCCCGGTTGAATGGAAGAGATTTAACTGCCCACGGAATACACGAAATGACACGGAAAAAACGTTGGCAGGCAACGCAGCAAATAAGCTTCAGTGCTTTTCTGTATGTTCCGCCTGATCTCTTCCATTCAACTTGGGTGGGCAGAATATCTTTTTATCGCTTCCACGCTCAGTATGGGAGTTCAGGTTGACCGCTCCTGTGGTTGTTTCTGGATGTAGAGTGTCCTGAGGGTTGTTCCCACGCGAAGCTTGGGAAAAACAAGAAAAGGCAACTGCCCACCCGGATACCCGGATGTTCAAGCTTGCTCTCAGGAGATTTGCAGAGCGGAGCTGAAATTGACAGAGTAAAGATCATCAATCCATTTGCATGATTTTCTATACAAAATATCAGTTAGCTCAGATCATGTCCTAAACCGAAAATCCCTAATCCATGACCTGGCGCAAAACGCAAAAGGTTACTGGCCCCCAAGCGGAACAGGTTGGAGATAACTTTACACTTTGTGCTTGGCAAGAAATGTAAAGTATCGGCGGGAATACTTCTCAGGCCTGGGACGAATCGAGAATATGTTGACCAGACCCATCTCTTGTCGTTTTGCACCATTCTGCCTGGATCCTGAATCGAGTTCAGGATGACGGAGAGAGCATATCCAAAGGCCTGGAGGCCTAAGTGCAACGACTTTGGAATCATCTCCCTCCGTCATTCTTTACACATCATGCATGGCAGAGGATGTAAAGGTAACTGCCCACCCCGGTTGAATGGAAGAGATTCAACTCTTGTTTGTAACTTGTGATTTGTAATTTCCAATTAGATGTGCATGGTCTGCTGGGCTATGCGCAGGATCTCTTCCGGGCTGTGCCACTGCCCCTGCCCGATTCCCGGGCATTCCTTCCTGGTCAGGTACCAGTTCCGGGCACTCCTCAGGTTCTTGAACCAGAAGGGAAAGCTTTTGCACTGCCAGGGCCGCACTGGATAGATCAGGCAACCCTGTTGGTAGAAATGGCAGGCCCCTTGATTATCCTCCCTGATGCTGTAGCTGTCCTGGAAGGGGTAGAGATGTCTGTCAATCAGCTCCTGGGGCTCAAGCCCCAGGAAGGCGGCTATCACAGGCAACTCTGCCTGGGCTACGTAAATAGTGCCTGACTCCCCTGTGCAACAGCTCCCGCAGCTTTGGCAGGAGAAGTAGATGCCGGAGCGCAGGAAATCAGGAACAGTCATAAGCTATCAATTACAAGGGCTTTGCTCAGGGTTTGCATATTCCAGGGGCCTGGATTATGTTCTGTGCTTTCCTGTATAGCTCGTCTGGGACAGGCCCTGAAATATCCAATGTACATTATTAATTCACTCTATCTGTTGCACTTCTTCCGGCACGGCATGGTCCTGCCTTTGATTCCCTTGTTCGCCAGGGAGCTGGATGCTAGCCCGGCTTTGATCGGGGTGGTGGTCAGCGCATTCAGCCTGCTGTCCTTGTTCCTGGCCATCCCCGCGGGCAGGCTGGCGGACAGGCTGGGCAGCAGGTTTATCCTGGCCCTGGGTGTGTTCTGCAATATTTTGTATTCTATTCTGCTCTTCTTGGCAAACTGGGTTTGGCTCTTGTTCTGGGCCCAGTTAGTGGGCGGGCTGGGCTTTTTGTTCATGGTGGTGGGCAGCCAGGCCTATGTGACCAGGATGGGCGGGACCAGGGAGATAGAAAAGGGATTTGCAGGCCTGGCCTTTACTGCTGCAGTGGGCCAGGGACTGGGGCCCTTCTGCGGAGGAATGCTGGTATCTGCTGCAGGCTACTCCGGGGTTTTCCTGCTGGCCTTGTTCCTGGCCCTGGCGGGTGTTTTGGTCTTTGCCTTGCCTGGGAAGGAGCAGGATGGCTCCCAGGACCAGGCAGGGGATAAGCCCCAAGTACTAAGCCAGGTGCGCTCCTTCCTGGGGGACCGGATAATGCTGGGAGTCCTGCTGTTTACTTTTGCCGCGGTGTTCACTGTTACCCTGCGCAGCTCATTTTTGCCTATTTTGCTGCAGGAAAAAGGTTTCAGCCCCGGTTATATAGGCTTTTTCATCTCCAGCTTCGCTGTGGCCATGACCCTGGTGCGCCTGGTCTCAGCCAGGCTGCTCAGGGCCTGGAAAAGGGGGTTTCTGCTGTTGCTGGCCTTGGGGCTGCTGGCCTTGGGGGTTTTTGTGCTGCCATTACTGCAGGCAACAACCTGGCTGACCCTGGCCTTGATGGTATTCGGCCTGGGGTTCGGCATCTCCCAGCCTTTGTCCATGGTCATGGTCTCTGACCTGGTTTCCACGTCTGTCTCTGGGCTGGCCATGGGGCTGCGCTTTACAGTGATTACCTCTGCCACATTCCTGGGGCCTTTGCTCTTGGGCGGGGTAGTGGCTGGAATAGGCTTGGAATGGGCCTTTTATCTGCCTGCAGTGATGCTGTTTGCAGTGGGGGCTTTGCTCTGGTTAGGAAATAAGGGTTTTAATTTATATAGTTAAAGGAAAAGTCATGCAGGATATATTGTTGGGCAATGATCTGGTTCTGGAGTGCTGCGGGCTGGGACAAAATGAACAAACCGGGCAGGCCCTGGATTTGGCCAGGCAGCAGGGCTGCAGGCTCTGGATATACTGCGGCAGTGTTTCTGGCCTGATCCGGGATCTGGCCCAGGAGATGTCCAGGCAGGAAAGCCTGCAGGGCACAGGAGCAAGCCAGGCCCATTTGCGGCAGGCCAGACAGGCCCTGGAGGTGTTTAGCCAGGACATGCATTTTCTATCTGCCTTGTCTGAGGACTGCCTGCAGCTGGGGCAGGGGGATTTCGAGGCCAGGCAGCTGCTCCATGCCTTGCAGCGCCTGCAGTCCGGGGCCTTGCTTTTGACCAGGGATCCAGGATTGCTGCAAGGCTGTGCACAGGCCTGCACCCCGGAGCAGTTCCTGCAAGGTGAAAAGCAGGAAAGCCCTGTGCAGTTTGTGGATCTGGGCAGGCAGCAGCAGGAAATCAGGCCGGATCTGGAACGCCGCATATTTAGAGTGCTGGCGCACAATAAGTATGTCATGGGCCCTGAGGTGCAACAGCTGGAAGAGGAGCTGGCCGGATTTACAGGCAGCAATTGCTGTCTTTCCTGTGCTTCAGGCACTGACGCTTTGCTCCTGGCCCTGCTGGCCCTGGATATAGGTCCAGGGGATGCTGTGTTGACCACGCCGTTTACCTTTATCGCCACTGCAGAGACCATAGCCCTGCTGGGGGCTACTCCAGTGTTTGTGGATATCCAGCCTGGAACCTTCAACCTGAATCCGGCTCAGCTGGAGCCTGCCTTGGCTGCCTTGAAAAGTATGGATAATGCCAAGCATCCCTTGCCCAGGCAGGCTATGCAAAGGCAGCTCCAGCCCAAGGCGATACTGCCTGTGGATCTCTTTGGCCTGCCCTGCGAATATCCTGCCCTGCAGGATGTGGCTCACAGGCACGGCCTGGCCCTGGTCCTGGATACTGCCCAGTCCCTGGGTGCTGCCTACCAAGGCAGGCAGAGCTGCAGCTGGGGAGATGTGGCAGCTACCAGCTTCTTCCCTGCCAAGCCTTTGGGGTGTTATGGAGAGGGTGGGGCAGTATTTTGTCAGAATGGGGAGCTGGGGGAGAGGATGGCTTCCCTTCGCAATCACGGCCAGGGCAGGGTCAGGTACGAGCATGTCCGCCTGGGGCTGAATGCCCGCCTGGAGAGTCTGCAGGCTGCAGTGCTCCTGTCCAAGCTGCAGACTTTCGAGCAGGAGATTGCCAGACGCAACCAAGTTGCACAGTGGTACAATTCAAGGCTTGATAGCAACAAGGCATTGCAGAGCCCCCAGGTGCCGGATGGGCTACGCTCTGTATGGGCCCAGTACTCTCTATTGGCCAGAGATGAAGACAGCAGGCAGGGTATGCTGCAGGCCCTGGCTGGGCAAGGGCTGCCTTATGCCATCCATTACCCTTTGCCTCTGCATCTGCAGAGGGCATTTCATTATTTGGGCTATCAGCAGGGGGATTTTCCAGAGGCAGAGGATAGTGCCAGGCGGATCTTCAGCCTGCCCATGCATCCTTATCTGCAAAAACAGGAAGTGGACAGGATCGCGGATTGCTTGCTGAAGGCAGGTTAGTAATGCTGGGATGCTGGGATACTGGAATGCTGGTATTAAAAGGCATTTTGTCGTTCCGCAGCGGTCATTAAGAAATGCAACTGCCCACCCAAGTTGAATGGCAGAAATTCAACCGGGCAGGCGGAACACACGGAATAACACGGAATTTGCGTTGTCAGGCAACGCTTTAAAGGGGTTTTTTTTCCGTGCTTTTCCGTGTGTTCCGTGGGTTATAAAGGCAGGGGGCATGGAGCATGGGGCAGGGAGCATGGGGCATGGGGAAGAAGGCATGGAGTTGTGAACTAAGAATAGCCTGAGGGTTGCCAGGAAGCGGCAGGAGCCGCAAGTGGAGGTGTTGCAAGGGAGGACCCTTGCAACAAAGAAAAAGAAAGATTTTGAGATATTTACCCTTGCACTTGTAGGGGCACGCCGGTGGCGTGCCCAATTACACGGCAAACTTGCCGCCGGTATGCGGAAGGAGTCACTCTATTGGGCACGCCACCGGCGTGAGGAAGAGGTCATTATATAGGGCACGCCACCGGCGTGCCCCTACGGGAGCGGATGTTCACCATAATATTTGCCACCGGCGTGCCCCTACGGGAGCGGAGGCTCACCAAAATAATGCCACCGGCAAGCCCCTACTTATCCTCAAAGGAGGAACAGGATGCGTTTCAGGGAAGAGACAGACAGCCTGGGCAAGAGGCAGGTCCCGGTGGAGGCCTACTATGGCATCCAGACTGTGCGGGCCATGGAGAACTTCCAGGTCACCGGCATCAATATTGCCCATTTTGCCAGGCTTATCCAGGCCTTGGCCTGTGTAAAGAAGGCAGTTGCTATGTCCAACATGGAGCTGGGCCTTTTGCCAGAGGAAATCGGCCAGGCCATTGTCCAGGCAGCGGAAGAGGTTCGGGAGGGCAGGCTGAACGAATACTTTACAGTAGATGTTATCCAGGGTGGGGCAGGGACCTCGGTGAACATGAACGCCAACGAGGTCATCTGCAATCGGGCCCTGGAGATCATGGGCCGCAACAAGGGCGAGTACCAGTACTGCCACCCCAATAATCATGTTAATCTCTCCCAGTCCACCAATGATGTCTATCCTACAGCCCTGCGCATAGCTGCGGTCTGGACCGGTTTTGAACTGAACCACGAGCTGGACAGGCTGCAGAGGTCCTTTCTGCTCAAGGGCCAGGAGTTCGAGAAAATCATCAAGATGGGCCGCACCCAGCTCCAGGATGCAGTGCCCATGACCCTGGGCCAGGAGTTCTCAGCCTACGGGGTGAACATCGCAGAGGATGTGCAGCGCCTGGGCGAGGCCTTGAAGCTGCTGCTGGAGATCAACATGGGGGCCACTGCCATAGGCACCGGCATAAATACAGTGCCGGAATACGCCGACCTGGTCTGCCAGAGGCTGGCGGACATCACTGGGTTGGACCTGCAGTTGGCTCCGAACCTGATTGAGGCCACCAGTGACACCGGGGCTTATGTACAGCTATCCGGGATCCTGAAGAGGATCAGTGTAAAGCTCTCCAAGATCTGCAGCGACATCAGGCTGCTGTCCTCAGGCCCCTATGCCGGGTTCCGGGAGATCAACCTGCCTGCGGTGCAGCCCGGATCCTCGATTATGCCGGGCAAGGTGAACCCGGTGATCCCGGAGATGCTGAACCAGGTCTGCTACCAGGTAATGGGCAACGACCTGACAGTGACCTTTGCAGCAGAGGCAGGGCAGCTGCAGCTGAATGTGTTCGAGCCCATAATCGCCTTTAATCTGTTCCAATCCATGCAGATCCTGCAAAACGGCTGCAGCATCTTCAACCACAAGTGTCTGCAGGGCATTACTGCCAATGCCCAGCGCTGCAGACAGATGGTCAGGGACTCCTCAGGCTTGGTCACAGCCTTGGTACCCTGTCTGGGCTATGACCAGGCTGCTGATCTGGCCAAGCAGGCCTGCAGCCAGGACAAGAGCATCTATGATCTGGTCCTGGAAAAGGGTTTGCTGAGTCCCCAGGAACTTGAGGATCTGCTGGATCCGCAGAAGATGACTTGTCCCAGGCCAGGAGCCCACAGAAAAGGCGGCAGTTAACGCTTTTTCTTCGATGTTTTTTGCCTGTTGCTGCTTGACAGGCCCAAATCCTGATTGTAGGATCATTCTGAATGAATATTCATTCAGAAATATTTTTGACTATTATGTTGCAGGTTATTTAAAGGGCAATAGAGCCAAGCCTGGATTGCCAACCAGCCGTTCAGAAGGCTGATTTCCTGCGGCCCTGATTTTGAGCCAAGAATAAACAACCGATGGAGGGGAAAGAAATGAAGAAAATCAAGCGTGCAGCAGTATTGGGTGCCGGAGTGATGGGCTCTACTATTGCCGCCCATATGGCCAATGCAGGCCTGGAGGTGCTCATGCTGGACATAGTGCCTAAGGACCTGACCGAGGAGGAGAAGAAAAAGGGCCTGACATTGGATAGCCCAGAGGTCAGAAACCGCATCGCCAGGCAGGGTCTGGAGGGGCTGAAGAATACTCGGCCTGCGCCGTTCTTGTTAAGCGAGTACGTTAATCGCATTCAAACTGGCAACTTCCAGGATGATGCTGCCAAGCTGCAGGACTGCGACTGGGTCATTGAGGTGATCGTGGAGAACATGGAAATCAAAAAGAAGCTCTTCTCGGAGACAGTGGCTCCGAATATGGGGCCTGAGGCTGTGCTGAGCACCAACACCAGCGGACTCTCGGTGAACGAGATGGCCAAGGCCTTGCCTTTGGAGCTGCGCAAGAGGTTTATGGTCACCCATTTCTTTAATCCGCCCCGCTACATGCGGCTCATGGAGATAGTGGGCTGCGAAGAGGCAGATCCTGAAGTGGTCCAGCATATGGCGGATTTTCTGAACAAAAGGCTGGGCAAGGGCATTGTCTACTGCAAGGATACCCCGAATTTCGTGGGCAACAGGATCGGGGTCTACGCCATTGCCAAGTGTGCACACCACATGATGGATATGGGCATGAGCGTGGAAGAGGTGGATGCTGTAGCAGGCAAGCCCAGTGGCAAGCCCAAGACAGCTGCCTTCAAGACCACGGATCTGGTGGGTCTGGATACCATGCTGCACGTAGCAAACAATTCCTATGAGTCCCTGCCCCATGATGAGGAAAGGGATGTTTTCCGGCTGCCGGAATGGATCAAGAAGATGGTGGAAAACGGCCAGCTGGGAGACAAGGCCAAGCAGGGCTTCTACAAGAAGGTAAAGACTGCCGAGGGAGAGCAGCGCTACTACTGGGACTATCAGGCAGAAGAGTACAAGCCCATCCAAAAGCCCAAGTTCGAATCTGTAAAGTTTGCCAATATGGCCCAGACCACCCAGGAAAGGATCAAGGCCTTGATCCAGGGCCAGGACCAGGCAGCTGAGTTTGCCTGGCGCACCATGCGGGATACTCTGATTTACGCCTTTAATCGCATCCCGGAGATAGCAGACGACGTGCTCAATGTGGATAATGCCATGAAATGGGGCTTCAACTGGGAGATCGGCCCCTTTGAGATGCTGGACGGCTTGGGTATTGAATACTTTGTGCAAAGGGCGGAGCAGGATGGAGTCCAGGTCCCGGAGAAGCTGAAAAAGATCCAGCAGTTCTACAAGGTGGAAAATGGGGTCAAATACTACTACGACTTTCTAGAGGGCAAGTTCAAGGAGGTTCCAGCCAAGCCGGAACAGATAGATCTGAACCTGATCAAGCAGACCAAGGGCGTGGTGGAGAAGAATGACAACGCCTCCATAGTGGATCTTGGGGATGGGATCTTTTGTCTGGAATTCCACTCTGCCCAGAACTCCATCAGCGACGACATGCTGGATCTGGTCTTCAAGTGCGTGCAGCGTGCAGAGAATGAAGGCCAGGGCATGGTCCTGGGCAATCAGGGGGAGAGATTCTCTGTGGGCGCAAATCTTTTCCTGCTGGCAGCAGGGATCCAGGAAGGCCAGTGGGAGCAGGTGGAGCAGTCAGTGCATAAGTTCCAGCAGGCCACCATGGCGGTGAAATACGCCCATGTCCCGGTGGTGGCCGCGCCTTTCTGGATGACCCTGGGCGGAGGCTGCGAATTCTGTCTGCACAGCGACGCTATTAATGCCTATGCTGAGACCTATATGGGCCTGGTGGAGATGGGAGCTGGAGTGCTGCCTGCAGGCGGCGGCACCAAGGAGCTTTGCCTGCGTGCTGCCAGGGATGCGGAAAGGCTGAACGTGGATGTCCAGGGCATTATCTTCAAGTACTTTCAGAACATCGGCCAGGCCAAGGTCTGCATGGGCGCTGACGAGGCCTTCCAGCTGGGCTATATGCTGCCCGGGGATACAGTGACCTTTGATATAGACAGCCTGATCGGGGATGCCAAGAAAAAGGCCATCAGCCTGGCTGCCAATTATCGGCCCAGATTGCCTGAGCCCTTCAAGGCCCCGGGCAGGAGCGTGGCTGCCAGTGTAAAGAGCCAGCTCTGGAACATGAAGGAAGGCAACTTCATTACAGAGTATGAATACGAAATGGGCAAGACAGTGGCAGATGTGATCACTGGCGGTGATGTGGATCAGGGTACCCTGATCACTGAGCAGTATGTCCTGGATCTGGAGCGGGAGGCCTTTATCCGGCTCTGCAAGAACCAGAAGAGCCAGGAGCGCATCGAGCATATTCTGAAGACCAATAAGCCGCTTAGGAACTAGATAAGCAATTGAGGCTGGGAATCAGAGGCAACCCTCCCCTTACCTCTCACTTAAAAGGGAGGGGAAGAAGAGGGAGCACCTTGAAAGGTAGGGGAAGAAGAGGGAGCATCTTCCTGGTGGCTGGGGTAATCGCAATAGATACTGATGATATCTACATCAACAGTTTGAAATGGAGGCTGATATGAACAAGGCATATATACTCAAGGCGGTCAGGACCCCTGGATGCAGGGCCAATCGAGGCAAGTTCGCAAATGTGCGTCCGGATCATCTGGCTACTGTGGCCTTAAAGGGCCTGCTGCAGAAAACAGGGGTAGAGCCCATGCAGATCGAGGATGTGGTCCTGGGCTGCTCCTTCCCTGAAGCTGAACAGGGCATGAACGTGGCCCGCATGGTAGTGCTGAACGCTGGGCTGCCTTATCAGGTGCCTGGGCAGACAGTGAATCGTTTCTGCTCCTCTGGTCTGCAGTCCATCTCCATGGCTGCGGAGAGGATCATGTCCGGGTTTGCTGACTGCATTGTGGCCGGAGGTGTGGAGTCCATGACCATGGTGCCCATGGGCGGGAACAAGTTCTCCTCCAATCCTGATTTGGTGGAGAACTGGCCAGAGTCCTACGCCAACATGGGGATCACCGCGGAGAAGGTGGCGGAGCAGTTCGGGGTCAGCCGGGAGGAGCAGGACAGGTTTGGCCTGCAGAGCAACTCCCGGGCAATTCAGGCCATCAAGCAGGGCAAGTTCCAGGAGGAGATCATCCCGGTAGAGGTGGAAAGGACCAGGGTGGTGGAGAACAAGCTGCAGAAGACCACCGAGCTGGTGGACATAGACGATGGCCCCAGGGAAAGCACCATGGAGAAGATGGCCAAGCTCAAGACCCCTTTCAAGGCTAACGGGAGCGTGACTGCAGGCAATTCCTCCCAGATGACTGACGGAGCAGCTGTCTGCCTGGTAGTCTCAGAGGATTTTCTGGAAAAGCACGGACTGACCCCCATGGCCAGGTTCGTGGGTTATGACGTCAAGGGCTGTCCTCCGGAGCTGATGGGCATTGGTCCTTCCCTGGCCATTCCAGGGGTACTGGGAAAGACCGGGTATAAGCTGTCTGACATAGGCCTGGTGGAGCTAAACGAGGCCTTTGCAGCCCAGGCCTTGTATTGCATGCGCGAGGTGGGCCTGGAGGAGAGCATGGTCAATGTCAACGGCGGGGCAATCGCTCTGGGCCACCCCTTGGGCTGCACTGGAGCCAAATTGACCACCACCCTGTTGCACGAGATGCATAAGCAGGATGTGAAGAATGGCATAGTTTCCATGTGCATAGGTGGAGGCATGGGGGCAGCAGGTGTGTTTGAGAAGGTTTAGCTGACCAGCAACTGATGCAGCCTGAGATATGCCAGAGATAAAATCCCAGCTGCAGGCTCATGATCTGTCCAGGGCAGAGGAGCTTTGCCCATTTCTGCCTGAGGTCAAGGGCTTTCTGGCTCCGGAAGAGGGCCGCCTCCTGCAGGAGGCGGCCTTTGAGGCCTCTGCCCTGGGGCCCTGTCTGGAAATAGGCGGGTACTGCGGGCTGTCCACTATCTATCTGGGTCTGGGGGTCAGGCCAAGGGGAGGGGTGCTGTTCAGCATAGACCATCACCAGGGTTCTGAAGAGCATCAGCCAGGCCAGGAGTATTTTGATCCGGATCTACTGGATCCGGTCCAGGGTGGGCCGGACTCATTCCCGGAGTTCAGGAGGAATCTACAAAAGGCAGGCCTGCAGGATACAGTAGTGCCCCTGGTCTGTCCTTCAGAGCTGGCAGCCAGGATGTGGGCCACTCCCCTGGCTTTGGTGTTTATAGACGGGGGCCATAGCCAGGAGGCGGCTTTTGCGGATTATGAGCTATGGTCCAGGCACATCCTGCCTGGAGGATACCTGGCTATCCACGACATTTTTTTTGATCCTGCCCAGGGCGGGCAAGCCCCGCGGCAGATCTATGCAAGGGCTTTGCAAAGCGGGATGTTCCAGGAGCATAGATTGGTGAATACCCTGGGTTTGCTGCTCAGGGTGGAGTGAAGGTAGGGGCCTTAGTGCCTTGTCCGTGAAAATCTGTCAGAAAAAACAAAATAAGAATGGAACCACAAAGGCACGAAGGTCACAAAGGCACAGAGCTGGATATTCTCCAAAACCGGGTAACGGGTTTGGAGAAGGCTGCCTTTTCATTTGCCGCCTGTCCCGTGAAACAACTCCGAAGGAGTTCCCGAAGGGGTTTCACTGGGGCTGCCCGGCAAATGAAAAATACGCTCCTTGGTGCTTCTTCTTTCGTGAACTTTGTGCCTTTGTGGTTCAATTCTCTCTTCCTTTAGGACAAGGATAGCGACAACGAATAAGCAGGAGCAGACTCTTGCCTGCAGTGCATGGGCTGTCCTGTGAACAGGTCTGCAGCTGCAGTGGCTCCAGCCAGGGCATCAGCTGCCAGCAGGACAGCGGCAGCAGTCCAGGTGGGCTTCTCCCTGGGCCAGTAGATACCCAGCTTTTCCTGGAATCCGGTCCAGTAGGCGCCTTGCTGATCCCTACTATGGTGCAGCCAGCTGAAAACCCTGGCGGCTTGGCTGTACTGGTCTGCTGCCAGCAGGGCCAGGACCAGCTCGCAGGATTCCGCCACAGTGATCCAGGGCTGGTCGTCTACGCAAAGACAGCCCAAGTCTGGCAGCACAAAGTCCTCCCACCTGCTACTTAGCCTTTGCTTGGCTTCTGTCTGTAAATATACACCGCAAAGTACCGGATAGAACCAGTCCATGGCATAGCGCTGTTTGCTGGGCCAGGTCCGGTCAAAGCGCCAGGGCTTTTGCCGCAGGGCTTGGCCCAGGCCCTGTCTGACCCTTTGCCAGCGCGGCATCTCCAGCCGCAATTCCCTGGCTATGAGCAGGCCGCATTCCAGGCTCTTGTAGATGGAGCTACAGCCGGTGACCAGGGCATCCGGAGTTATGGAACCATCAGGCAGCAGGGCCCAGGAGATTTCACCATGCCTGGATTGCATGTTGCAGGCCAAATCCAGACCTGCCTCTACACAGGGCCACATCTGCCGCAGGAAGTCCAAATCCCGGGTCAAGAGGTAATAGTGCCAGAGGCCAGTGGCTGCGTAAGGCGCGTGGTGGCTCTCCTTGCGGGTGGTGTCCAGGGGCTGGGTGTCTGCGTATGCAGGCCAGAATCCGCCATCAGGCTCCTGGTTTTCTGCCAGCCAGAGATAGGCCTGCCTGGCCTGGGGATAGAAGCCGCATACAGCCAGGCCCATGGCTGCCTCCACATGGTCCCAGGGATCCAGGACTCCTCCAGGGAACCAGGGAATGGCCCCTGAGGGCAGCTGGACCTCTGCAATGTAGGCAGCGCTGGCTGCGAAGTAATCCCTGGGGAAGAAGCCGTGGGAGACGTACAGGTTGCGCACTGGATCTGACCACCTTTTCTGGGAATTGGAAGCTCTATGCTGCAAGTTGTAAGGTCTTACCAGGAAGCAACTAGTGCCCCTGACTTATATGACATCTCGGATCAAAATAACCCTCCCCTGGCCCCTTCCGCTCCAAAGCGAGCGGCAGGGAGGGGAACCAGAAACGAGCCGGCTCAATCTGATATGCGAAGATTTATATGTGATGCGGCACTAGCTTTCCGAGGATTTTTTTCTAAAGTAAAACACTACGCTCTTGCCTATTAAAGGATTCAGCAGGCGCTCCAGGGTCCTGGTCAAAGTCGGGGCCTGGAGCAGGTCCCAGACCAAAAATCTGTGGTAGAGCCTGATCAAGGGCCAGGAATCCCTCTTTTCCCATCTCCAGCATTTGAGCCACCAATAAGGGGAGTGCAAAGCATGGGCCCAGTGCTGGGCATACTTCTTGAAACCCAGGCGCTGGATCTCCAGACTTAAGGATTTGGCCTGGAAGATGCGCAGGTGTCCGCCTGGATCCAGCTGGTATTCCCTGCTCAAGGCCCAGCAGATGCGCTCCGGACCAAAGCGGGGCACGCTGAGCACCAAAATGCCCCCTGGCTTGAGGACCCGCCTGATTTCCAAAAGGGCTTGGTGATAATTCTGCAAGTGCTCCAGTACCTCGCAGCAGATCACTGCCTGCAGACTGCGCGAGGCAAAGGGCAGGCTCAGGCAATCTCCCTGCAGGAGCAAATATCCCCCTGCATATGCAGTCTTGTTCTCTGCCTGCAAGAGGTTGAAGCCTGATCTGGCCTGCTTTAGCTCCTGGAAGTTCAGCTCCAGGCAATACACACTCAGGTTTTGTTCCTGGAGCAGGGCATGGCCGTGCCTGCCCTGGCCGCAGCCCAGGTCCAGGACCCTGTCCCCTGGGGCCAGGCTAAGCTGATCTGGATCAAAAGTGAGCATGATCCAGAGCTGGGTACAGGGTTTGGCGGTAAATGTCTACCGTACGTTCGGCTGCTTTTTTCCAGCTGAAATGCTTTTCCATCCTGCTTCTTCCTGCCTGTCCCAGTTCCCAGGCCAATTCCGGGCTCTGCAGGAGCCTTTTAATAGCTGCAGCCAGGGCCTTAGAATCCGCAGGAGGTACCAACAGACCAGATTCTCCGACCACTTCCGGCAGGGCTCCTCCTGTGCTGGAGATAAGAGGTTTGGCGCAGGCCATGGCTTCGGCAGCTGGCAAGCCAAAGCCTTCGTACAAAGAGGGCACCACAGCCAGGCTGGATTTGGCGTATTCCAGGGCGATTTGCTCTTCGCTCAGACCGTGCACGAACCTGACCCGGTCCCTGATTCCCAGTTGATCCAATAGCCTGGCAGTAGGCCCATTTCCCTTGGGCCGGCCCAACACCACCAGGTGCAGATGGGGAAATTCCCTGCTCAGGCTGTGCAAGGCCTTTAGCAGATAGGAAAGGCCTTTCAGGGGCACGTCAGCGCTGGCAGTGGCCATGATCCGGCCTGGCCTGAGCTGGATGTCCGGCCTGGGGCAGAAACTCTGCAGATCCACACCGTTGTGCACCACTTGAATCTTTTCAGTTCTGAGCCCGAATTCGCGCTGGAAGTCCTGTTTGGAGCTCTGGGAGACAGCCAGGAGTCCCTGCAGGCGGGAAGCAACCTTTTGCTGCATGCCCAGGAAGCTATGCCAGCGCCTGATCAAAAGCCGCATGCCCCAGTTTTCTTCCTGGGCCAGGGCATATTTGAGATCCATGCTTATGGGATGGTGCAGGGTGGCCAGGACTGGGAAACCAGCCTTTTGCAGACCTAACAGGCCGTAGCAAAGGCTCTGGTTGTCATGCAGGATGTCCAGATCCTGCAGTTTGCTTTG
Organism: Thermodesulfobacteriota bacterium; assembly: GCA_051744965.1. GTDB lineage: Bacteria > Desulfobacterota > Desulfovibrionia > Desulfovibrionales > Desulfothermaceae > CAZBUB01. The sequence continues at coordinate 14,917 of JBNJDO010000020.1, forward strand.
CAGCAGGCCCTGCAGTCTGCGGCCGAAGCAGTAAGGCTCTGGAAAACCCCCGCTGATAAAGCTCAAGTATTCGTGTAGATCTGTCAGGGATCTTAGGCCCCTTTCCCTGACTGCGCCCCGGGCGGTGGGGTAGGAGTACAGGTTCAGCCCAGGCAGGGGCACCAGCTCCACCCTGGGGTCCAGCTCAGGATAGGGCTCCCCTGAGATGACCTGGACCTGGTGGCCCAGATCAGCCAGGGCTTTGCTCAGATTTTTCACGTATATGCCCTGACCTCCGCAATGGGGATTGCTGCGGTAGCTGAGCAGTCCGATGCGCAGGTGCTCCCTTTGTCCATCCCGGGCTGGAGGAGAGGTGGGCGCAGGCCTTGGGCTGCTAGTTACAGGTCCGGGCTCTGTTCTCTTTAGCTGAGTGTATGGCATAGGCTAGGGTGAAGTTTCTGGGCTTTCCTGGCCTGGATTTGGAGTATGCAGTTGACACGCTGAAAAAGAATCTGTTAAACATTTCTGAATGAATATTCATTCAGGAAATAGCCAAAAAAGATCAAGGAATCAAGCATAAAATGACAACAGAAAGCCGAAGCGGCAAAAAAAACGACAAATATCAGCAAATTCTGGAAGCTGCAATAAAAATCTTTGCCCGTCAAGGCTATTTCAACTCCACCATCTCCCAGATAGCCAGGGAGGCAGGGGTAGCTGACGGGACCATCTACCTCTACTTCAAGAACAAGGACGATATCCTGGACAATTTCTTCAGCTACAAGACCGGGCAGGTCTTTTCCAGGTTCAAGCAGGAAGTGGACAGGGCTGACAATGCCCTGGACAAGCTACAGAACCTGATACACAGGCAGCTGGCGGAATTCGAGATGAACAGGGATATGGCCATAGTCTACCAGATGGAAACCAGGCTCAAGAGGCATCTCTCAGATCGCAAGATCAAGGAGATGTCCAAGATGTACTTCGATCTGGTGGCGGAGATTGTGGAGCAGGGCCAGAAAGAAGGCGTGATTAGGCAGAATTTGCAGGTGAATCTGGTCAAGCAGCTGATCATAGGCGCAGTGGACGAGGTGATTACCACCTGGCTCTATTCCAGTCGGGAGTATACTTTGGTATCCATGGCCGAGCCTTTGGTGGATCTTTTTGTGCGGGGGATAGGCAATACTGAAAAATCAGCGTGACTATTCACATGGTTCGCAGACCCTGGCTCCTCATCGGTCCATAAGTGTATTCGGGTACAGTAGTAGATGCTGAATAGATACAAATCAGCCAACATATCAAACTAGAAACAAGAGAGGTAAGCATGGCACAAGTAATCGCTGATCGCAGGGATGTGGATTTTGTACTGCATGAGCAGCTGCAGATCGAGGATTTGAGCAAGCACGAGAAGTTTGCGGAGTTCAACAAGAAGACAGTGGACCTGATCATTAACGAGGCCCGCAATCTGGCGGTCAAGGAAATCCTGCCCACTATGAAGGTGGGTGACGAAAAAGGAGTGGAGTTCCAGGACAACATGGTCAGGGTCCCAGAGGAGTTCCATCGCCTGTACCAGCTTTACCGGGATGGGGAGTGGACAGCGATCACAGAAGATCCTGAGTGGGGCGGGCAGGGCATGCCCAAGACCCTGGCCATGGGAGTCAGCGACTACTTAGGGGGAGCAAACTATGCCTTTAACTTGTATTTCGGCCTGACCCAAGGGGCAGGCAAGCTCGTGGAGACCTTTGGCACTGAGCAGCAAAAGAAGATGTTCCTGAAGAAGCTCTATACCGGGGAGTGGATGGGCACCATGCTCTTGACAGAGCCCCAGGCAGGTTCAGATCTGGGGGCCATGGAGACTACGGCAGTCAAGAATGATGATGGTACTTATTCTATTAGCGGGACCAAGATATTCATCTCCGGCGGTGAGCAGGACTTGACAGAGAACATTGTCCATCCGGTCTTGGCCAGGATCGAGGGAGCACCTCCCGGCACCAAGGGCATCTCCTTGTTCATTGTGCCCAAGTACTGGGTGCACGAGGACGGTTCCATGGGCGAGTTCAATGATGTGGTCTGTACAGGCATCGAAGAGAAGATGGGCATCCATGCCAGCTCCACCTGCACCATGACCCTGGGCAGCAAAGGCCAGTGCCGAGGGCTGCTCTTGGGCGAGGAGAACAAGGGCATGCGGGAGATGTTCCTGATGATGAACGAGGCCAGGCTCTTGGTGGGCATGCAGGGGCTGGCCTGCGCCAGCGCCTCCTATCTGAACGCTGTGAACTATGCCCGGGAGAGGGTCCAGGGCAGGCACCTCAAGAACCTGCAGGACAAAAGTGCGCCTGCAGTGCCCATTATCCAGCACCCTGACGTGCGCAGGATGCTCTTGAACATGAAGTGTTATGTGGAGGGCATGCGCAGCCTGATCTATTATGTGGGCTATTGCGAGGACCAAAAGGAGATGAGCGCTGATGAGCAGGAAAAGCAAAAATATCAGGGTATTATTGATGTGTTGATCCCTGTTGCCAAAGGCTATGTCACGGACCGGGCCTTTGATGTCTGCAATACAGGCGTGCAGATCTACGGTGGCTACGGCTATACCAAGGAATACCTGCAGGAGCAGCTGCTAAGGGACTGCAGGATCACCATGATCTATGAAGGAACCAACGGGATCCAGGCTATGGACCTCTTGGGCCGCAAGCTGGGCCTGAATAAAGGCCAGGCCATCATGGACCTGATGGGCGAAATGCAAAAGACCATAGCCCAGGGCAAGGAAAATCAGCTTACTGCTGAGCTGGCGGCAGAAGTGGAGAAGAGCCTGAACAAGCTGGGCGAAGTAGCCATGGATATCGGACATAAGGCCATGTCTGAGAAGGTTATGGAAGCCTTTGCCCATGCCTATTCCCTGCTGGAGGTCAGCGGAGACGTGATCATGGCCTGGATGCTTCTCTGGAGGGCAAACGTGGCAGCCTCCAAGCTGGACAAAGCCAAGAAAAAGGATGTAGCCTTCTACCAGGGCCAGTTGAAAAATCTGGAATATTTTGTACATTCTGTCCTGCCCACTACCAAGGGCAAGATGAATGTCATTCTGCAGACAGTGGCCACAGCTGTGGAGATGGAAGAGGATTCCTTTGGCGGCAAATAGCTGCTGCAGGCCCCCTGCCTAAGAGCAATCCGGCAGGGGGCCTGGATCCGCTTTTGCCAGCAATCTGCCTGGAAGGTGGAAGGGGAAAATCACCTGTGCTAAACGCTCTTAGCCAAACAAGCTCAAGGATGGAAAGATGGAAAGCTTACTAACTGCACCTGCAAATGTGGCTATCTTCGGGATACCTGCCTGGTTGATCTCTGTTTTGATTACCTTGCTGGGTCTAGGCGCCTTTGCCTATATAGTGGCCCGCAGATTGATCCCCCTGGCCAAGGCTGCGCCGGATCCCAGGCTGAACAGGGGCAAGGAAAGGCTCAAAGCAGTTTTAAAATTCTGGCTGGCCCAGTACAAGCAGCCCAGGTACATGTTCGCAGGGGTGCTGCATATACTGATCTTTGCCGGCTTTATCATCCTCTCCATCCGCTCCATTTCCCTGGTAATCATAGGTTTCAATCCGGATTTTGTCTTCCCTGGACTGGGGGGCTTCCTGGGGGATGTCTACCATGTGCTCAAGGATTACGCCGCAACCATAGTTTTAATTGCCAGCATTGTGGCAATAGTTCGCAGGCTGGCTTTCCTGCCGGATAGATACAGGGTTCCAGCCAAATATGGCAAGGAGCATACAGCAGAGGCTGTCCTGGTCCTGGCCTTGATAGGCTCCCTGATGTTTTTTGAGAGCCTGTTTGATGCCACCGCAATTGCTGCGGCCTGGGGGCAGGGCCATGCAGAGTTCGTGGCCCCCGGCACCTTGGCCTGGTTTTTCAGCCAGATACTTTCCGGGTCTTCCACAGGTGCTTTGCAGCCCATGCACACTTTTTCCTATTTCGCCCATGATCTGATCTTCTTTTTCTTCCTTTGCTTCTTGCCCTTTGGCAAGCACTTCCATGTTTTGACTTCCATCTTTAACGTTTTTTTCATGAAACTGGATCGGGGCACGGTCAAGCCTGTGAAATGGGGGGTCAGCGAGGAAGAGCTGGACGATCTGCAGTCCTTCGGGGTCAAGTATTTTGAGGACTTCACCTGGAAGCACATCCTGGATTTCTATACCTGTGTGGACTGCGGCCGCTGCTCTGACAACTGCCCTGCGAATACCGTGGGCAGGCCCCTTTCGCCCAGGTTCATCAGCATTAAGTCCAGGGACTACGCATTTGAGCGCTTTCCTGTCCGGGGGGATATCCAGCCCAGGGAGCCGGTGATGGGCAGGATCTTCGAGGAGGACGAGATCTGGTCCTGCACCACCTGTGGCGCCTGCGAGGAAGAGTGTCCGGTGCTGAACGAGTACATCGACAAGATCGTGGATCTGCGCCGGGCCATGGTGGATGAGGGGCTGGTGCCCCAGTCCCTGCAAAAGCCCCTCAAGTCCCTGGAGAAAAGGGGCAATCCTTATGGGATGATGGAAAAGAAAAAGTCAGCCTGGACCCAGGAGCTGGCAGAAGAGTTCCAGGTCAAGGTCCTGGACAAGAAGCAAAGCGCCCAGACCTTGTATTTTGTGGACAGCGCCTGCTCTTTTGATGAGAGGCTGATGCAGATCGCCAGGAGCACAGCCAGGATAATGCAGGCTGCAGGAGCTGACTTCGGGATCCTGGGCAAGGCTGAAAAGGACAGCGGGCACGAGGTGAGGCGTTTCGGGGAAGAGATGCTCTTCCAGGAGCTAAAGAACCACAATACCCAGGCTATTACAGGCAGCGGGGCCAGGGAGATAGTCACTGCTGATCCGCATGCCTTGAATGCGCTGCTCAAGGATTATCAGGACCTGCCCCAGGCAGAGCACATCAGCCAGTTCATCTTGAAGAGCCTGCAAAGCGGCAGGCTGCAGCTGGAGCCCTTGCAGGAGCAGGATCTGGTCTTTACTTATCACGATCCCTGTTATCTGGGCAGGCACAATCTGCTCTTTGATCCTCCCAGGCAGGTTTTGGATTCTATTCCAGGCCTGAAAAGGGTGGAGATGCAGCGCAGCAGGGACAGCTCCTTTTGCTGCGGCGGAGGGGGACTCATGCTGTATTACGAGCCTGTGGAGGAAAAGCGCATGGGCCAGGTCAGAGTAGAGATGGCTGACCAGGCCGGGGCCAATGTGATAATCACCGGCTGCCCCTTTTGCCTGATCAACCTGGAAGATGGGGTCAAGACCAGCGGCCTGGAGGGCAAGATCCAGGTCATGGACCTTACAGAGCTGGTGGCTGGGCAGTTGAAGAAAGATTAGGCTTATCTAAAACCTTATTTGGAGGTGCGTATGGATATTCTGGTTTGTGTAAAGAGGGTGCCTGATCCTGCGGAGAACGAGATCGAGATCAACAGCGACGGCACTGATATTGAGCGTGAGGATCTGGTCTACTCTGTGAATGAGTGGGACAACTATGCAGTGGAAGAGGCCATCCAGATCCGGGACAAGGTAGGTGGCTCGGTGACCGTGGTAACTGTGGGAGATGAGGACTCTGAAGAGGTCCTGCGCCGGGAGATGGCTATGGGAGCTGACCATGGCATTTTGCTTGCTGACGAGGCATTTGAGGGCTCGGATGGCATGGGCAGTGCCCGGGCTTTGCAGGCAGAGGTGGAAAAGGGCAACTACGATCTGATCCTGACCGGGGCCCAGGCTGATGAAGGCGGGGCCCAGGTAGGCGGGATGCTGGCTGCCATGCTGGATCTGCCTTACGCCTCTTTGGTCAACTATATTGAGCTTCAGGAGGACAACAAGCTGAAGGTCGGCAGGGAGATCGAAGGCGGCAACCAGGAACAGAGTGAGATCAGCCTGCCCTGTGTGCTCTCTATCCAGACCGGGATCAACGAGCCCCGCTATGTGGGCATCCGGGGCATCAGGAAGGTAGCCAGCGTGGAGATCCCGGAGCGCGGGGCAGCAGATCTAGGGCTCTCCCCTGAGCAGGTGGGGGCCAAAGCTGCCAGGGTCAGGCGCAAGGACTACTTTTTGCCTGACACAGGCGAGGGCGCAGAGATCCTGGAAGGGGACACGGAAGAAGTCGCTGAGAAGCTGGTGGAAATGCTGAAAGCCAAAGGAGGGATCAAATAATGAGCAAGCAGATCTTTGCCTATATAGAGCACCATGGAGGTCAGGCAGACGATTCTGCCTTGGAGCTGATCAGCGCAGCCCGGAAGATAGATCCCCAGGCCCAGGTCACTGCCATAGTCTGCGGCACTGGTTCAGAGCTGGATCAGATCTGCCAGCAGGTGGCAGCCACTTATGCCCAGGTCTGGAAGGTGGACAATGCTGAGCTAACCTATCCCAACGCAGAGATTATCCGTCCCCTTTTGCAGAACATTCTGCCTGCGGATTGCATCTGTCTGCTGCCCCACGATACTTTTGGCATGGATTTGGGGCCGGGATTGGCTGTCAAGCTGGATTCAGCTTACATCACCGACGTGGTGGATATCGAGGGCATAGCTGGCAACGACCTGCAGACCGTGCGCCAGGAATTCAGCGGCCAGGTCAGCAGCCATTTGCTCTGCGACGTTTCCGCAGGGGCAGTAGTCACCCTGCGGCCCGGGGCTTTCCAGCCGGATGAAAGCAAGTCAGCCCAGGGCGAGATCCAGGACAAGAGCCAGGATGCAGGCCAGGTTGAGACCAAGCGCAAGTTCCTGCAGATTGTGGAAGCAGAGATGGGAGAAGTGGATATCACCAAGGAAGATATCCTGGTCTCTGTGGGCCGGGGCATAGAAGAGCAGGAAAACATCGAGATCGCGGAAGAGCTGGCCCAGGCCCTGGGGGGAGTGGTTTCCTGTTCCAGGCCTGTAGTGGACGCCAAATGGCTGGAGAAGTCCAGGCAGGTGGGCACTTCTGGACAGACTGTGAAGCCCAAGGTCTATCTGGCTCTGGGCATCAGCGGCTCCTTCCAGCATATGGGCGGAGTCAAGGGCAATCCCTTTATCGTGGCTGTGAACAAGAACCCCAAAGCCCCGATCTTCCAGGTTGCTGACGTGGGAGTGGTGGAGGATCTTCTGGAGTTCGCTCCTGCGCTCACAGAGAAAGTGCAGGAAATGAAGTAGAAGAAGCCCTTTGTTCCCGGTTCATGCCTGGGAACAAGCTGGAATGAATTACGGATGATCGACTAGGACCAGGATTACGACAACGACAGCGAAAGAGGGCTCTTTTCCTCGCTGTCGTTGTCGTGATCCTCATCGATATTTACCAGCCCCTTATCTTACCTGCAAAGCAAGATATGCGAATTTATCTTGATCTGCAAAAGCGCTGCATTGTAAGCGAAATCAAAAGGCAGTACGAACTGGCCCTGCAGCAGGCCCTGCGGGCCAGGAACCCGGACAGGGAACAGGAGCTCAAGGCAGAGGTCCTGGGGCAGATACAGGAGAAAGCCGATCTGGTGGGCCTGAGAGGCAAGTACTCCAAGCTGCAGGCAGGCTCAGCTGCCAGGGTCTGGCTAAGCCTGGATGAGCAAGGGGGCTGCAGGCTGTACCTGGAAGATGAGCCGGTGCTGGAGATGGATCTGGACAGGTTGAATATATCAGAGGTGATTGATAACGACTATAATGACGACAACGACAACGAGGCATAGGGGCTGCCCATCGCTATCGTTGTCCTTGTCGTCATTGATCTTTCCAGACCAGTACCTTCCTTATTGACATGTACCAGCCCCTGCTTAAGCTAGCGCTCCACTATCAGGGCATGGCCCTGGCCTCCGCCGATGCACAAAGTGGCCAGGCCCAGCTTGTCATCCCTGTTTTGCATCTCGTGCAGCAGGGTGGTCAGGATCCGGCCACCTGAAGCCCCGATGGGATGGCCCAGGGCTATGGCTCCGCCATTGACGTTGACCTTGTCCAGGTCAGGCTCCAGCTCCTGCAGGCAGGCCAGGGACTGGGAGGCAAAGGCCTCGTTCAGCTCCATGCGGTCCAGTTCCTGGATGCCCAGTCCGGCCTTCTGCAGGGCCTTCCTGGTGGCCGGAATGGGCCCCAGGCCCATATAGGCCGGATCCACTCCTGCAGAGGCATAGGACCGGACTGCTGCCAAGGGCTTTAGCCCCAGCTGGTCAGCCTTTTTCCTGGACATGACCAGGATCAGGGCTGCGCCATCATTGATGCCAGAGGCGTTGCCAGCAGTGACTGTGCCTTCCTTCTTGAAGGCAGGAGGCAGCTTGGCCAGGGATTCCAGGCTGCTGCCGAACTTGGGGTGCTCGTCAGTATCAAAGATTATGGGCTCTTTTTTGCGCTGGGGCACACTTACAGGCACGATCTCCTGCTTGAATCTGCCTGAGGTTATGGCCTGCTCAGCCTTCTGCTGGCTCTGGGCTCCGAATTTGTCCTGATTTTCCCTGCTTATGCCGTATTTTTCTGCCACATTCTCTGCAGTGACCCCCATGTGGTAGCCGTTGAATATCTCCCAGAGGCCGTCCAGGATCATCAGGTCCTTGATCTGGCCGTCACCCATGCGCTGGCCCCAGCGGGCGTGGGGCAGGGCATAAGGGGCCTGGCTCATGTTCTCGATGCCTCCGGCCAGGACTATCTCCGCATCTCCGAGCATGACAGCCTGGGCAGCCAGGGCCACTGACTTCAACCCAGATGCGCAGACCTTGTTGATGCTCATGGCTGGTGTCTCCTGGGGCAGTCCGCTGTGGATACCCACCTGCCTGGCAGGATTCTGCCCTTGCCCAGCCTGGAGCACATTGCCCAGGATGACTTCCTCTATCTGGGCCGGATCAACTCCGGTTTGATTCAGCATTTCCTTGGCTACTGTGACCCCCAGCTGGACTGCACTGACATTGCAAAGGCTTTTGCCGAAGGATCCTACTGGAGTGCGCAAGGCACTGACAATCACCGCTTGTTCCATTTTTACCTCCTGTTTTTTTTATTCCGCTGTTCAGGTTCTATTCGTACTGTCTGCGGATCTCTTTTTTGTTGATCTTGCCTACGCTGGTCTTGGGAATGGAGGGCACAATATCTATTCTGCCGGGAATTGCATATTTAGGGATGGTGCCATTATCCACGAACTCTTGGTAGAAGTCCTGTAAATCCTGGGCTGTAATCTGGTCTTGATAATCCTGGTGCAGGACCACCAAGGCTGTTGGCCTTTCCCCCCATTTCTCGTCTGGTATGCCGATCACAGCTGCCTCGCTGACTCCAGGGTGCTGGCTGATGATGTCCTCCAGCTCCAGGGAGGAGAGCCATTCCCCGCCGCTCTTGATCACGTCCTTGACCCGGTCAGTGATCTGTAGATAGCCTTCCAGGTCTATAAAGCCCACATCCCCAGTATGCAGCCAGCCATCCTGCCAGAGCTGCTCGCTCTTCTCCGGATCCTTGAGATAGCCCTGGGTCAGCCAGGGAGAGCGGGTTACTACTTCCCCTGTGCTTTGTCCATCGTGGGGCAAAGGAGTGCCCAGGGGATCCACCACCCGGAGCAGCACGTTGGGCACTGGCAGGCCTGTTCTGCAGCGCACCTGGACCTGGCTGTCCAGATCCCAATCGTGCATATGCGGCTTGAGCAGGCTGGCTGTGAGCAAGGGGCAGGTCTCGGACATGCCATAGGCGGTGGTGACATTTATGCCGTGCTCCAGGGCTTTGCGACACAGCCCCTTGGGCAGGGCTGAACCGCCTATGAGCAGTTTCCAGTTGGAGAGGTCCAGCTCATTGATTTTGGGGTGATTGACCAGCATATGCAGTATAGTGGGCACGCAGTGGGAGAAGGTCACCTTCTCTTCTGCCACCAGCTTGAGGATCATCTCTGGTTCGTAGCGGCCGGGATAGATCTGCTTGCTGCCCAGCAGGGTGAACAAATAGGGAATGCCCCAGGCATGCACATGGAACATCGGAGTCAGGGGCATGTAGATATCGCTGGAGTTGACATTTATGCCTGAGTCAAATGCGCAGAGGGTGGATATGCCTGCGTAGGTGTGCATCACCAGCTGTCTGTGGCTGAAATAGACCCCTTTGGGCATGCCTGTGGTGCCTGTGGTGTAAAACAGGGTAGCCATGGCATTTTCTGTGAAGTCAGGAAACTCGTATTCAGGATCTGCCCTGGACAGGAGCTGCTCGTATTCCCCGGAAAGATCAAGCTTGCTCTGCGGAGGTTCTTTTTCGTCTGCAAGCAAGACTATCTGCTTCACGCTCTGTAGTTGATCCCGCACTGATTCCAGCAAGGGCAGAAATTCGGCATTGACCAGGATGATATCGTCTTCAGCATGGTTTATGGTGTAGGCCAACTGCTCCGGGGCCAGGCGGATATTGATGGTGTGCAGCACAGCTCCGAACATGGGCACTGCAAAAAAGCACTCCAGATATCTGGGACTGTCCCAGTCCATGACCGCCACCTTGTCCCCCTGCTTGATGCCCAGGGACTCTAAGGAGTTGGCCAGTCTACAGATCCTGGCGTACAGGTCCTGATAGGTGTAGCGCATCTGGTCCCGGTAGATGATCTCCTGCTGTGGGCTGTAGGTGAGAGGGGTTTGTAGCAGGTTCTTGATCAAAAGGGGATAGTCATAGGCAGAGGGTGTCTTTTCTATCTCGCGTACAGGCATAGTTACCTCCGATTGGCCTGGACTCAGGCTTTCTTGTAGGCTGGGGCGTTTTTTACGATCCTGAATTCTAGGTCATTGCCGCAAAAAGGTCAATTGAGCTATGATTGACAGGCCTTTATGCAGGGGATGATTGTTATGTGCTGGGGCCTGTTCCAACTCCATGTGCAGAACAGTGGTCAGTTCGGGAGCAGCAGCAAGTCGGGGATTGGATAAGAGCCAAGAAAACGCTTGACTGGAAAAGCAAATGTAGTTAAATAATTTGCTGTCAACGCATTCCCCGGTAGCTCAATCGGCAGAGCGGGTGACTGTTAATCACTAGGTTGGCGGTTCAAGTCCGTCCCGGGGAGCCATAACTTTCAGGGGGGTTAAGACATCAGTCTTAACCCCCCTTTTCTTATGGTGCATTTCGCGAAGAGGTTTGAGCTGCTGTATTAACTGTATTTGATCGGGGTGGAATTTTCCAGTTCAGAGCGCAAGGTGGTGGGGTTTGCTTGGAAAAGGGCTTATACAAGATCAAGACTTATGGGCCTGGACCAAGCAGTCCATGGACTCTCCGCTGCGCAGCAGCTTGACCTGCTTGAATCCAGCCTGTTCCAATCCCTGCTGCACCTCGCTGAAGGTATAGGTATCTCCGCCCCTGGTGTTGACCAACATGTTCAGGGCAAACAAAGTGCCTGCCGGAGGCTGCAGCCGATCCTCGGACATGATGTGGTCCCTGATCAGTATTGCTCCGCCTGGCTCTAAGGCTTGATAGATCTTGCTGTAGAGCTCCAGGTTCTCTTGCGGGCTGTTTTGGTGGATGATCGCAGAAAGCAGTGCCAAATCGCAGCCCTGGGGCAGGGGATCCTGGTAGAAGTCGCCTGCCACCAGCTGGACCCTGTGTCTGAAGCCTTCGCTGCGCAGCTTCTCCTCAGCCAAGGGCAGGACCCGGGGCAGGTCGAAGAGGGCAGCCTCCAGCCAGGGGGCCTGGCGCAGGCAGGCCATGGTGTAGGTGCCTGCAGCCCCGCCTATGTCCAGCAGTCTCTGGTAGGGGGCAAGGTCAACCTCGGCAACAATCTCCTGGGCCAGATCCCTGCCCAAGACATGCATGGCCCAGATAAAGGCCTCACAGGTCTCCTGGTCCTTGTCAGTGACAGGCTGCAGCCCAGGGCTTACTCCATCCCTCACGGTTTCAGTGAGATCGGACCAGCAGTCCCAGAGCTCATTTAAGTGCATAACCATGGGCAGCACGCTTTGTGCATGGCCTGCGTCCAGCACTGCTCCCTGCTCGGTATTCTGGTAGATCCCGTTTTCCTTTTGCAGGAAATCCCTGCTGACCAGGGCGTCCAAGAGCCTGGACAGGGCCCTTGGGTCTGCCCCTAATTCCTGGGCCAGGTCATTTACAGTACAGGGCTGCCTGGCCAGCCTGGAAAAGATATCCAGCTCAGCTGCGGTCAAGATGGCCCTGCTGGGCATAAAGGCCCTGACCTGCCCCAGTACCTGCTCAGTAATGCTCATAATAAACCAATTTATGCTTACCTTGATTGGGTGATGTATACCTAACCATAAGCCCCGCAGCTCGCATTTTGGAACCAAAATATTTTTATGGATAATGCAAAGATCTGTCAAACCAAATGTTTGGCAAAAACAAAATTGCAGGTACACAACTTGACAATTACGTAATTGTATGATCAATTCAAAATCATGGCTAAGAAGGAATATCTACAAATCGGAGAGGTGGCCCAAAGGGCAGGGACCACAGTGCGCACAGTGCGCTACTATCTGGAGCTGGGGCTGATCCAGGCTGAGAGCAGGAGCAAGGGTGGTTTTTATCTGTTTTCTGCCCAGGCAGCAGATACAGTCTATTTTATCCAGAAGCTCAGATCAGCAGGGCTGGGTTTGAGGGATATCCAGGCTGTGTATGAGGCCAGGAGGCAAGGAGATACAGGAAACGAGGCCAGTAGCGAGGTCTTGAGGCTGCTGCAAGGACAAAAGGAAGTCCTGGAGCAAAAAATTCAGGATTATCAAAGACTGCTAACAGAGATCCAGGAGGCCATGGAGCTGGCCAGCTATTGCCAGGGCTGCAGCTGCAAGCCCAGTAGACAGACCTGCCTGGAGTGCAGCGTGCTTAAGGACAAGCAAAGGCTGCCCTTGCCCATCCAGGCCATCTTGTAGGCAACTTCTTCGTTGTGCCTGACAAGGCATGAAAGCTATTGCTGCATTAACAAATAACAAAGCCAAAATTTCTAA
>JBNJDO010000021.1:0-26610 GCA_051744965.1 Thermodesulfobacteriota bacterium
AGGGCCAATAGCAGATTTATTTCCCTTTGGATCAAGGGCTGCTCCGGATCAAAATACTGTTCCCAGTGCTGCAGGGCTTGTTCTAGGTCATCCTGCCAGGCCAGGGCCAGGCCCAGATAGAGCAGGCAGAAGTTGTCCCCTGGCTTTTCCTGCAAGGCAGCGAGCAGCTCCTTTGCTGCTGCCCCTGGATCCTGGTTTTGCAGCAGGCAATAACCCAGCTTCTGCCTGGCCTGGATATGTCCAGGAGCGATCCGTAGCAGCTCCTGCAGCAAGGAAGCTGCCTGGGCATAGTCCCCCTGCTGCAAGAGGGCATCTATTTCCCTTTCCCTGGGGCCGAAGCCAGTCTTGCCTCCAGGGACATGCTTACCCCGCCATCTGCTGAACAGGCCCAGCAGAAGATCCCTCCTGGAATAGCCCTTTTCAGACATGCTATTCACTGTTTCCTTTGCTATTGACTTTGCCTCCAGAAAAAGGCTGGCGGCTCTATATGCTGGCTTTTGCACATGGGGCATTTGCCCGGCTTGCTGTATCTATCCCGCTTGGGAAAGCCGAATCCGCATTTCTTGCATTCCGCAGGCAGAATTTCGATTTTGCCTTGGAACTTCTTTTGCGATTTCTGGATGTGCTGGATATGGGCCAGCAGCTCCTTTGTGTTAAGCCCCAGGTTCTGGCAGATCTCACGGCTGGTAAGCGGCCTGCCTGCCTCTTGCAGAAGCTGTACGATTTTTTGCCTTGGGGTGGAGCTTAGATTGTCTGCTTTGAATTCTGCCATGCTCGCCCCCGGGGCGGACTTTATAAGGGAGGATGCTACTCAACACAGCCGTCTGGTGACTTTAATTTTCAAGTATACAGTCAACAAAGGCAAAAGTAAAACCCGGGCCTGAGAGGTAGGTCCGGGTTTTATTGCCTCAAGGAAAAGGCTTAGCTTGGACTTAGTGATCTTAAGTTTCCATATCCTTTAGCTCCGCTGCAACAGAGTCCATATCTTCGCTGGTTTGCTGCAGGCTCTGGGTCAGGTTGCGTAGCTCTGAGGCCTGTCTGGACATCTCTGCCACCGCCTGTGCAGACTGCTGCATTACATCCGCAGTCTCTGAGGAGATCCTGTTTATCTCATCCACAGCCTTGTTGATCTCCTCGCTGGCAGAGGATTGCTCTTCTGCAGAGGTGGCTATGGAGCGGACCTGGTCTGCTGTTTCCTGCACTGCCTGGATAATGCTCTGCAGAGCCTGGCCTGACTCCTGGGCTTGGGCAGTGCTCTGATTGACCAGTTCCACTGTGCCCTCGGTATGCTCCAGACCGGATTGGATGCCTGTCTGGATGTTGCTGACAGCCTGGCCTACCTCTTTGGTAGCCTGCATGGTCTTTTCAGCCAATTTGCGCACCTCATCCGCAACCACAGCAAAGCCTTTGCCCGCCTCTCCTGCCCGGGCAGCCTCAATGGCAGCGTTTAGGGCCAAAAGATTGGTTTGATCCGCAATGTCCGAGATCACATCCATAACCTGTCCAATGCTTTGGGCCTGGCTGCCCAGGTTGTTCATGTTCTCCCGCAGGCTTTGGCTCTTTTCCTGGACCAGATTTATGGACTGCAGCATGGAGTCCACGGTGCTGCTGCCTTGCTGGGCGGTCTCCCGGGCCTGGTCTGCACGCTGGGCAGCGCTGGAGGCGTTCTTGGCAACCTCCAGGACATTGGCGTTCATCTCTTCCATGGAGGTAGCTGTCTCAGAGACCCTTTGCTTCTGGTTCTCTGCGCCCCTGCTGGCCTGCTCCACTTGGGAGGAGAGCTCTTCTGCAGCAGTAGAGACCTGGTCCGCGATCTCGTTTACCTTGCCAGAGGCCTGCTGCACCTGCTGATTGTGCCGATCCAAAAGCTTGGCCTGCTCCTTGATCTGGGTTTGGTCCACAAAGAGGCAAAAGCCCCCGATAAGCTTCTGGTCCAGATCCAGGAGCGGAAAGGCGCTGACTAGGACATGCAGGTTTGCCCCCTGCCTGTTTTTGAACTGCAGCTCCTGGTCGCGATAGGCCTGGTTCTCGCGCATGGCCTTTTGCACCAGGGGCTCCTGTCCATCTTGCTTGAGCAGGTCATTGAAACCTTTGCCTTCCCACTGTTCAGGGGAGCCCTGCAGACCCAGAAGCTGCAAAAGCTCCTGGTTGATATGGGTGATCCTGTTCTGGGAGTCCACCATGCTGCAGGGCAGGACCAAACCCTGTTGGATGCCGTTTAGCAAGCCGATCTTTTGTTTAATGCTGGTCACCATGTCCTGTACTGCATCTATGGTCCTGCCGATGTCATCCTGGGCCTGGTAGTCAAAATGGTAGTCGTAGTTGCCCTGGGAAACCTCCCTGGCTTGCACTGCCATCTGCCTGATGGGCGCAGTCAGCCTGCGGCTGATAGGCAAAATGGTAGCCAGAACCAGGATCAAGGCTACACCGGTGCTCAGGCCTGCAGCCTGCAGGGCCTGAGTGTTTACCCCCTCCACCAGGGCGCTTTCACTGACAGAGATGGCAAAGGTGGTCTGCCAGGGCTCGAATTGCATGAGCTGGGCATACCTGGTCTGCCCCTGGTGCTCGTAGCTGACCAGGCCCTCTCCAGCCTCCAGAAGTTTATCTCCAAAGGGCAGATCCTGGATTTTCTCCCCCTGCCTGGACTCATCTGGATACACCAGGATCTCTCCGTTGTCGTCAAAGGCAAAGGCATGGCCGCTACCCTCTATATTGAATCTGGAGATATAGTTGCGCAGGTTGTCGTCGAACATGGGCCTACCCACGTAAGCTGCGCCCACGATGTCGCTTTTGTGATCCTGCAAGGGGGCATAGGCTGTCAGATACCAGTCGTTCACCACGTAGGCCCGGCCCTGGTAGACCTCCCCTTCCATTATGCTTTTATAGACCTGGCTGTCCTCTGGAATGTAGGTGCCCACTGCCCTTTCGCCTTGTTCATCCAGGACATTGGTGGAGACCCGGAGCAGCTTGCCAGGCAAGGCCTGGAAGATGGTAGCGGTAACCCCGGACATATCCTGGATCTTGTCTACCAGCTCCCAATCCTCGGTCAGTTGGGAGTAGCCGGCCTTAAGCACTGGGATCTGCACGGTTTCGCTCTCTCCAGTTTCCTGGTTGGTAATGCGCATCTCTATTTCCTCGGAGTCATCCTGCATCGGGGTGCCCCAGCTACTTAGCTCGGTCTGCATTATTTCCAGGTCTGAATCCAGCTTGTCCTGGGTCATATCGTGCTGCAGTTGCAGAGTGTGCTCCATTTGCCTGGCCGCATCCTGCATGGTCTGGTGTCCGCTCTGGATATGGCTTTTCTTGGACATCCAAAAGCTCACCGCGAACATGACGATCATGGCAGCCAATACTATGAGGAAGGTGACCAGGATAAGCTTCCTTTGGAAACTGACCTTCTCCAGCATGTGTAAATCCTTATGGGTTGCAGGTTTTCAGTTTGGAAACAAAGAGCCGGTCTGCATCAAACATTGAAAAAACTCAAGGCAAAAGCTGTTTTCGCCCCCAGGGGAGCGCACTCTGTCCCAGTGCCTGCAGCACAGGCTTATATACTCCCCTGCGCTTGGGGTCAAGGCTGTTTAGGCCAAGGCCTTGATTCAGGCAAACAGGCTAAGTCCTTGGTAGATGCCTACAGCCAGGATAAAGGCCAGCAACGTGTTGAAACCCATGGCAAAAAAGGCCCAGCCCCAGGAGCCGGACTCCCTGGCTATGGCCACCACAGTGACAAAGCAGGGGGCATAGAGCAGGATGAACACGATCAGGCTGACACTTCTTTTGCGGTCCCAGTCCGGATCCTGGGAGATCCTCTGGGCCAGGGAGGAGGCATCATCATCCTGCACCTCGCCCAGGGAATAGGCAGTGCCCAGGGTGGAGATGATGACCTCTTTGGCTGCAAAGCCCCCGGTCAGGGAGATGTTGATCTTCCAGTCGAATCCTGCCCAGATGGTCGCAGGCTCCAACAGGGTCCCGATCCTGCCTGCCAGGGAGTGGCGCAAGGCCAATTGGGCCTTTTCCTGTTGCAGGGTTTGCAGCTCTTGGCGCAGCTCTGTTGGGGACTTGTCAGGGGGTGAGCCTTCCTCAGACCTGGCCTGCTGCAGCTCTTGCTCTATGCTTGTTTGCCTGGCCTGGAATTCCTGCTCCTTTTCCTGGGGCAGACTAGGAAAGGTCATGGCCAACCAGATCAGGATGGAGAGGGCCAGGATGACAGTGCCCGCCTTTTTGATATACTGCCAGGTTCGTTCCCAGGTATGGATAAGCATGCCCTGCAGGGTGGGCAGGCGGTAAGGGGGCAGCTCCATAACAAAGGGTGTGGCTGGTCCCCGGATCAATGTGGAGCGCAGCAGCCTGGAGACCAGTAGTGCACTGGCCCAGGCAGTAAGGGTGATCAGAAACATGACCAGGGCCTGGTGCCTGGGGAAGAAAACCCCCACCAACAGCAGGAAAACCGGAACTTTGGCCCCGCAGGTCATAAAAGGCGCAGTAAGCAGGGTGGCCAGCTTTTCCTTGGGACTGCGCAGGGTTCTGGCAGCCATTATTCCAGGCACTGCGCAACCCCCGGCGATTCCTCCGGAGACTATAAAGGGCATCACTGAGCAGCCGTGCAGGCCGAAGATGCGAAATACCCGGTCCAGCATATAGGCTATTCTGGCCATGTAGCCTGAATCCTCCAAAAAGGCGATGCAAAAGAAGATAATGGCCAGCAAAGGCACAAAGCTGAGCACTGAGCCCACGCCGTCTATGATTCCAGAGACCAATAAAGAGCGCAGCAAGCCGGCAGGCAGCAGGGTGCGCAGCTGCCCCCCCAGCCAGTCAAAGGCCCCTTCCACCCAGCCCAGAGGGATCTCTCCCAGGCTGAAGGTCAGAGTGTAGACCAGGTACAATACAAAGAACATGCACAAAGGGCCTAGGAGCTTGTGGGTCAGGAACTGGTCCAGCTGGTCAGAAAAGGCTACTCGGTCCACCTGGTCCTTTTTGTGCACCACATCTTTTAGCAAGGAGGAGATGAATCCGTAGCGATAGTCTGCTATAATGGCCTCTGGATAGGTGCCCAGGGTCTTTTGGCAGTGCTGGGTGACCCTTTCCGCAGCCTGCTTTAGCTCCTGGGAGACATGGGAGTTTTCCTGGTCTCCTGCCTCCTGCACCTCCTGGTCCTCTTCCAGGTATTTCAGCGCGGTCCAGCGGGCTGGATACAGGGAGGTCAAAAATCCATTTTCCTGGATCAGGCTGACCATTTCCTGGAGTACCGGGTCCAGGTCAGGACCGTAGGAGATATGCAGGGGCTGCCAGGAGTTGGGCCTGTTTTCTGCCTGCTGGATTATCTCCTGCAGCAGCTCCCTGCTGCCCTGGCCCTGCCTGGCCACCATTTCCACCACTGGAGTCCCCAGTTTTTGAGAAAGGAGCTCAGTGTCTATGCTCCAGCCCTTTCTGCGTACCTCATCCATCATATTCAGGGCCAGGATAAGGGGGGCTCCCATTTCCAGGATCTGCAGGGCCAGGTAGAGATTCCTCTCCAGGGCCCCGGCGTTTAGCACATCCACCACGGTATGCGGATTCTCCAGCACCAGGAAGTTCCTGGCCACCAGCTCCTCCTGGGAGTAGGCGGTCAGGGAATAGGTGCCTGGCAGGTCCACAAAGTGCAGCATATAGCCCTGGTGCTCCAAAAAGCCCTCTTTTTTCTCCACGGTGATCCCGGGATAATTGCCCACATTCTGCCTGGATCCGGTGAGGCTGTTGAACAGGGTGGTCTTGCCTGAGTTGGGGTTCCCGGTCAGGGCCACGTTTAAGTGTTTTTGGGGCATATCTTGTCTCCGCTGTTTTTGCAGTTGCCAGGAATATGTTAGATTGGCCTAATATTTTTATTCTAAAGTTAAAGCCTTGATAAGCTGTCCACAGCTGCTGTTCTTTAGCAAGCTCAGACCTGCAGGTCAATAATTGCAGAGCAAAAAATAAAAAATTCATGTGTTGCAAATAAGGATAGTTAGGATAGCCTAATTATTGGCCAGTCTTGCCTCCTGCAGGACAAGGCATTATCCTGCTCTATGCAGGCCTTTGGCAGCAAGGCCTGCCCAAGGAGTAAATTATGCCAGGTGTGCAGTATGTAGAGGTCAGGCCTGAGGAATCCGGCCAGAAATTGCTTGCCTTCCTGCAAAGGCGTCTAGACCAGAGTATCCCCCGCTCCGCACTGATGCGCTGGGTACGCACTGGTCAGGTCAGGCTGGACAACTCCCGCTGCAAGCCATTTGTCCGCCTGAGTCAGGGACAGGTGGTGCGCATCCCCCCGCATAGTATCCAACTCCAGGATCGGGCGCTGCACTCCCTGCAGGAGACAAACCCCTTTTGCCTGCGCAAGGTGCACGAGGACCACAGGCTGCTGGTGCTGGCCAAGCCCCCTGATCTGGCTGTGCAGCCTGGCAGCAACCTCACAGACAGCGTGGTGCACAGGATTAACCGCATGTATCAGGATAGCCCCTGGCTGCCCGCCCTGGTGCATCGCCTGGATAAGCAGACTTCAGGCCTGCTTTTGCTGGCCAAGGAGTACCAGTACCTGCAGCATCTGCAAAGGCTCTGGGCCAGGGGAGAGGTGCGCAAGGTCTACTTGGCCTGGGTGGGCCAGAAGACCTCCTGGTCTACCTGGAGCAAACTAGAGGACAGGCTGCAGGTGGCAGATGGTAGAAAAGGCAGGCAAGCAGCCAGTCAAAAGGCGGTCAGCTATGTGCGGACCTTGAAAAATACCAGGCAAGGCAGCCTGCTGGCTGTACTGCTGCAGACTGGCAGGAAGCACCAGATTCGGATTCAGCTGGCCCAAAGGGGGCTGCCCCTGCTGGGGGATCGCAAATACCAAGGCCCTGCCTCAGGCCAGGGTCTGCTATTGCACGCCTGTCATCTATCCTGGCCGGATTATGCCTTCAGTCTGGAGCCGCCCTGGGTGCAGGAATTCAGCGTTCCCAGCCTGCAAGAGGTGGGGATGGGCAGGGACTTGCCAGGATAAGGCCAGGATTAGAGCTTGTTTAGTTCTTGCTTGCGCAGGCCCAGGCGGGAGAACCAGGGGTAATGCTTCTGCATGAATCTCCAGGAATACTCCAGATCCTCCTTGGTGTGGGGCTCCAGGGTAAAGGTGGGGGTCAGCTCCAGAAATTCCAGTCCGGCAAACAGTTCCACCCAGGGTATATTGCCCTGGCCCAGGCCCAGGTGCTGGTCAGCTATGCCATCGTTGTCGTGCAGATGCAGATGGCGCAGGAAAGGCCCCATGGTCTGGATCCAGTTGCTCAGGTTCTGATACTGGCTCCCGCTGCCGTAGCTGGCCCAGTGGCCCAGATCGAAACAGAAACTGACCTTGTAATCGCAAAGCTCCGCCAGCAGGTCGCTTAAGGGCCTGGGCTCCTGTTCCCGGACATTTTCCAGGTACAAGGGGGCCTTGCCGGTCCACTCCTGCAGGGTCTGCCTCCAGGTCTGGGCTGCCCTGGCCAGCCATTTGGAGAACATATTGCTGTACAAGGGGATGAAGTTGGCATGGGCCACCAGGTATTTGGGCTGGTAGATGGCGGCTATGTGCATGGATCTGCGCAGCCTCTCCCGGGTGGCCTGCAGGATGAGATCGTCCAGGCTTCCGGGCTGCAGATCGTGGAAGGGCAGATGGATGGAGCAGAACAGACCTTTTTCCTGGATCTCCTGGGCCAGCTCCTGATGCCAGGCTTCATCCAGGGAGTCTAGGGCGATGGGATCCAGGCCCAGCTCTGGATTCAGGCCATTTTCCAGGAAGAAGTCCAGATAGCTTTTATCCTCAGCAATATAGCGAACAGGCAGATTCACATAGCATCGGCCCATATCTCCCCCTCTAGGATTTGGTTTTAAAAAGCGATCCCCAATTTGTCCGCAGCCGGAAGAGGAACAGGAGTCTGCTATTGGGCTTGCCAGGTCTCGCGCAGTATCCCAAAGCCATCAGCTTTGGGCTCTACAAGCAGGACCTTGTGGCCCAAATCAGAATAACCAGAGGCCCCAGTATAGCTTTGTTGGAAAGATAGCCTGAAACCATTGGGGTGCTGGTCCACCTGGATATCCTCAAGTTCAATGCTTTGCGGGGGATCCTGCTCCCAGATCTTTTGCTTGTCCTGCAGGATTTGCTCCAGGCCCTGGATCTGATCCTGCCTGGCCTCTGGCTGATAAAAGGCCTTGTAGGCCTGCAGGTCAGCGTCTTCCCAGGCCCTGCGCCAGGAGTTCAGCCATTGCCTCAGGCGCTGCTGGTTTTCCTGCAAGTATGCAGATTGCAGATCCAGGTCCTTGGGCCGCCATTCCCTACCCACAATCTTCCAATCCGCATCCTCTTTTTGCCAGTAAAGCCTTTTTATGCCTTGGGATTGGAAGCTGGGGCTGCGAAAATATTGGCCGAAATAGGTAACCCAGTAATCCGGTCCAGGGATTACCCGGATCTGGTGCAGATACACATCTATCCAGGCGTATCTGGAGAAGAGCTCCTTTTTTCTGGCCTGGAATTCCTGGAAAGGGCCTGCGCCTGAGCTGGAGAATTTTTCTGGATGGTAGAATTCAAAGAAGCTATCCTGGCCCGCGCTCCAGGTGCGGGCCCAGTCTTGGACCAGGGAGTGCAGCTCCTTGGCAGTGGCCGGGATTTTTGCATCCAGGTCAAAATGGTTGAGCTTCTTGCCGATTATAACCGGGGTCTGGAGGAGATCCATATATGGGGTCAGCTCCTGCAGATGGTCGGTCTCGATTGCTACGCAACCCCGGGTATCCCTGGGTACTAGCTGCTTGCCCCTGCCGTGGATCCAGATGCTGTGTCCGGTATTGCCCTGGATCTTGTCCACTGGATTGGGGTAGTTCAGGGTAAAGGCCAGGTCTCCGTAGAGCTCGAAGTCCAGGTCATGCTTGATCCTTCTCTCCAGAAAATAGACCCCCTCCGGGGTCTTTTTGTCCCCTTCCAGGAGCTTGTCCCCGGATTTTCCTCCAGTGGAGCAGGTGTATTGGCGCAAGATCTGGGTGGGACTGCGTTGGGCATAGAGGTAGAGTTCCTGGCTGGACTTGTCCACTCCCAGGAAGTGCCTAGGAAAATAGGGATGGTGAACGATCCGCGTCTCCTGACCCAAGGCAGGAGCAGCGAACAGGCAGATTGCCAGCAGGGCGAGTAGGCTCTTTGTGTATCTCACTGTGGATAAATTGAAAGTTTACAAGGCTGCTATTGAGCGCTTTTAACAAGCTCTGGCCTGGTGAATATGCACTGCAGATCATATCCCCTGCGATGCAGCTCCTCCCTGCCGCCTTCCTCCCTGTCCAGGACGCAGATAACCTGCACCACATGCAGTCCAGCAGACAACACCCTGTCACAGGCAGTCAGCAGACTGCCTGCAGTGGTGACCACATCCTCTAGAACAGCTACCTCACTTCCTGGGCTGAAGTTGGCCAGCCCTTCCAAGTACTCCTGGGTGCCGTGCTTTTTGGGCTGCTTGCGCACAATGAAACCAGGCAGATCCCGGCCCTGTAGATGGGAGAGCACGCTGACCGCGCTGACCAGGGGGTCAGCACCCAGGGTCATTCCGCCCACTCCCTGGACATTGGAGCCCAGCTGCTGCAAAAGAAGCTTGCCCAGGAGATAGGCTCCCTCTGGATGCAGTGCAGTCTGCTTGCAGTCAAAGTAATAATCGCTTTTGCGGCCCGAGGTCAGAACCACCTCACCCTCTATGTAGGATTTCTCCCACAACAGCTTGGCTAGTCTTTGCTTTTCCTCTTGCATGTCCTATTGCCTCAGGCTGCGCTCCAGGATGGTTTCCTCGTGCTGCAGATAATAGCCTGGATCGAATATATCCTTCAGATCCTGCTCCTGCAGTTGCTCTTTGATTCCTGCAGAGCCCCGGACCAGCTCCTCAAAGGAGCGCTTTTCCTCCCAGGCCTGCATGGCCAGCCTTTGCACCAGCTCATAGGCCTGCTGCCTGGCGCAACCCTTGTCTATGAGGCGCAAAAGCACCCTTTGGGAGAAAAAAAGCCCAAAGGAACTGTACAGGTTCTGCTCCAGCCTGTCCTGGTTGATCTGCAGCCTCTGCAAAACCCCATTCATCCTGTGCAGCATGTAGTGTACCAGGATGGTGGAGTCAGGCATGATCACCCTTTCCACAGAAGAGTGGCTGATGTCCCGCTCATGCCAAAGGGCCATGTCCTCCAGGGCAGCCAGGGAATTGCTGCGCACCAGCCTGGCCAGGCCGCAGAGGTTCTCTGCAGAAATAGGGTTTTTCTTGTGCGGCATGGCTGAGGAGCCTTTCTGTCCAGGGGCAAAGCCCTCCTCTACTTCCAGGACCTCGGTGCGCTGGAGATGCCTAAGCTCTGTAGCCAGGCGCTCAATGCTGCCTGCGATCTGGGCCAGCACGCTGAAGAAATTGGCGTAGCGGTCCCTTTGGATGACTTGGGTGGAAATGGGGTCAGGCTCCAGACCCAGATGGCTGCAGGCGATCTCTTCCACTTTGGGGCTCAGATGGGCGAAGGTGCCCACAGCTCCGGAGATCTTTCCGGTCTTCATCTCAGCCCGGGCTGACTCCAAGCGCTTGCGTTGTCTGGCCAGCTCCGCGAAAAAGCCGGCAAATTTGAGCCCCATGCTGGTAGGTTCTGCGTGCACTCCATGGGTCCTGCCCATGCATATCAGCCCTTGATGACTCCTGGCCATGGCTTGCAAGGTCTGCAGCAGGCCCTGCAGCTGGTCCTGGATCAGCTCTGCTGCCTGGAGCAAAAGCAGGGAATTGGCTGTATCCACAATGTCCGAGGAGGTGCAGCCCAGGTGGATGTATCTTGCAGCAGGCCCCAGCTTTTCCTCCACTGCGCTTAGGAAGGCTATGACATCGTGCTTGCTCTGCTCCTCCAGCTCCAGGATGCGATCTAGATCAAAGTCTGCATGCTCCCGGATCTGGCGCATCTCCTCTGCAGGGATCCGCTCCAGAGTGTGCCAGGCCTCGCAAATGGCTATCTCCACCTGCAACCAGGCCCGGAACTTGTTCTCCAGGCTCCAAATCCGGCCCATTTCCGGGAGTGTGTAGCGTTTTATCATACCGGGCTCCAGGGGTGTTGGGGTGTTTTGCGCCAGGCGTGGTCTTAGCTGGCAAGGCTGCGCAAAATACTGGATTGGGCAGCCCGGGTCCAGGCAGTCAAACCTGCCCGGGCCTGTACAGATTATTCCTGGGTGCTGCTGCTCTTGGATTCAGCTGGACTTTCGCTGTTACCCTCTGCAGGCTTGGCCTGGGCATTGTCTTGGGATTTCTCCTGCTTATCTCCAGCTTGGCCATTGCCGTTATCGTTGCCTGCAGAAGAGGCAGCAGAGCCGCGGCAGTAGTCTGTTACATACCAGCCCGAGCCCTTGAGTATAAAGGCAGTGTTGGATATCATCCGCTTGGCTTCAGCCCCGCAGATCGGACACTGGATAGTTCTCTCCCGGAAATCCTTCTGCCATTCCTCAAACAAGTGCTGGCATTCCGGACAAGAGTATTCATAGATTGGCATTGCAAAATCCTCCTTGCCTGCCTGGCGTTTCTTGAATTCTAGCTCGTTTAGAAAAGCAAGACTAACGCCTGAAGAGAAGCGAGTTAATATATTCTGCCCGGATTAAGGCCGGGTCGGGGTAAAATCACCCCTTTCAAGGGATTGAGATATAAGCAGTGTACAGGAAAAGTCAATCTTAGGAGCGTTTGCCAGACTCTGCCTTGGCCTCTTTGATCCTTTGTTTGAGCCTTTTCTTCCTCCTTTGCCTTCTGCGATCCATTTCCTTGCGCCTTTCATGCTTTTTGTGTCTGGCCATATCTATTCTCCTTGTCTGGGATTTTAGCAAACAGAATGTTGACCTATAGCAGCCCAGGCCAGGACTTGTCCAGCCCTGCTGTTGGCCTAGCTGATCCTGATCAGGCTGTAATCCCTTTGCCCTGCCCCTGCGCCCTGGGCGTACTCCAGGAGAGCGGTGCCTTGCACACCGGGATGCAGGGTCTGGAACTTGTCTTGATCTGCAGCCCCAGCTCCGGGTTCTGCAGCAGGGGACCAGGGGGCTTGGTTTACCAGGTCCAGGCTGGCCTGATCCAGGGCCACCGGATCAAAGCTGGCCAAGAGGCCTAGATCCGGACAGATGGGAGGCCGGCTGTAGCCTGTACAGTCGCACTCCGGACTGATCTGCAGCAAAAAGTTCAGATGCAGGGCAGGCCTGCGCAGATTTTGCAGTACAGCTGTGGCATACTCTGCCATGCGCTGCAGCAGGAGGTCAGGATCCTGCTGCCAGTCTATGCCCAGGGCCTGGTGCTCACAGGCCTGCAGGCAAAGGCCGCAGCCTGTGCACAGTTCAGATTGCAGGGAGATCTTGCCCTCGGAACTCAGGCTAAGGGCCCCTGGGGCGCAGACCTGCAGGCAAAGGCCGCAGCCCTGGCATTTATCCTGCCGCAGCTTAGGTCCCAGGCCGCAGTGCTGCTGCATTTTGCCCTGTCTGCTGGCGCAGCCCATGGCCAGGTTCTTCAGGGCCCCGCCGAAACCGCTCAATTCATGTCCTGTGAAATGGCTTATGTTCAGCATCAGGTCAGCTTCCAGGATCAAGGCTGCCAGGGAGCAGCTGGAAAAATGCCTGCCCTGGGTCTGGACCTGGACCTGGTATTCTCCGCGCAGCCCATCTGCAATCAGCACAGGAGCATCCAGGATGTTGGGATCAAAGCCGTGCCTGGCTGCCAGAAGGCAGTGGGAGACCGCCTCAAGCCTGTGCCCTGCATAAAGGGTGCTGCTGTCAGTGAAAAAGGGCTTGGCCCCTGCCTTGCGCAGGAAAGAGACTATGGGCTCTAGAAACCTGGGCTGGATGAAAGAGGTGCAGCCATTTTCCCCGAAATGCAGTTTTAAGGCCACCAGGTCAGCTTTTTCTACTCCGCTGGCCAGGCCAGTGGCCTTTAGCAGCCTGCGCATCCTGGTCTCAAAAGGGGCCCGGAACGAGGTCTGCAGATTCCAGAAGTAGACCTTGGGGCTGGGATACTGATTTTTGCCTGCCATTTCCAATCATTGTTTGCTGTCAAAGAATCCACTGATATGCTGGGAAAACATGATTTCTATCCCAGAAAAGCCTTCTTGCTCCAAAATCTGCAAGGCCTGCTTCTGGTTCTCCATCCAGCTGTCCCTTTCCTGCTGCTTTAGCTGCAGGCAGAAAGTATCCCTGGACAAGACCCGCAGCCTGAAATCCTGCAGGCCCAAGCCCTGCAGGCTGTCCTCAGCCCTGCCCAGCCTTTGCAGCAGGGTATGCTCCGGGGGCAGACCATAGGCAAACCTGGTCAGCAGGCAGGGCCTGGAGGGCTGCTCAGGCTGCTCCAGGCCCATGGCCAGGGCAACAGAACGGATATCCCCCTTGTCCAGACCTGCAGAGACAAAAGGGCTTTGCACCTGCAGCTCCTTCAAGGCCTGCAGACCAGGCCTGTGCCCTTGTAGATCAGAGAGCTGGCTGCCTTCCAAGAGACTCAGTCCAGGCAGAGTTGACCTGGCCTCCTGGGATGCAGGCCCAAACAGGGCCAGCTTGCAAAAGTAGCATCTTTGCTTGCTGTTTACTGCTACCTCGGGGTCCTGCAGGGGATCTCTTGCCTGCACCTGGTAGGGCAGCCCCAGGCCCTGCAGAAAGCCCAAGGCTCCATCCCTGGCAGCTGGGCTTATGTGGGGCCCGGAGAAGAAAACCAGTCTGAAGTCCAGCCCCCAGTGCTTGATCAACCAGGCCAGGAGCCTGCTGTCCACTCCTCCTGAAACCGCCAGCAGTCCAGGCTGCAGACTCTGCAGCCTTTGGCGCAGATGCAGAAGCTTTTCCTGCAGTCCAGGATCCAGCTGGGAGGGCTCAGCCATGGCCAGGAATTTCCTCCAGGTTTAGGTTCAGGGTGTACTGCAAAAGGATGTACAGCAAATATATGCCCAAGAGCCAGGCCCCTTGGGCCTTGCTGAAATAGCCGCTCTTGTTCCTGGCTATAAATAGCCTTAAGGAGAACAAGATAATCAACAGGGCCGGGAAATGGAAGTAATAAAAGGTCTTGGATACCAATAAGGGCTTTGCTGCTGCAGAGGCCCCGATCACAAACAGGCAGTTCAGCACGTCTGCGCCCACGATGTTGCCCACCAAGAGCTCTGGGTGGCCCTTGCGCACCGAGCTCAGGGCAGTGACCAGCTCCGGCAAGGAAGTACCCAGGGCAACCACACTGGCTGCTATCACGTCTTGGGACACCCCCAGCCTGACAGCCAGCTCCGAGGCCCCGGGGACCAAGAGTCTGGCTGAGGCCAGGACCACTAAAAGGCCAGCCAGGAGCATTCCCAGGCTGGCGAGGGTGCCTTTCTCTGGTGCTTGCTCCTTTTCCTGCATCTCCTGGGGCAACTGGCTTTTGTCCAGCTGGGCCCAGTGGTAGCTAAGTCGGATATAAAGCGCCAACAGGCCCAGGAATAAAAAGCCCACCCAGCGGTAGAGATAGGGTTCCTGAGGAGTCAAGGCTAGCTGCAGGCAGGCCAATAAGACCAGAAGACAGGCTGAACCTACCTGGAACATACCTGTTCGTTGCAGCAAAAAGCGGTTCAAGGGCACCGGGGTCAAAAGACAGGCCAGGCCCAGGACCAGGCCGGTATCCGCAATAATGGAACCTACTCCGTTGCCCAGGGCCAGGCCTGGATTGCCGGTCCAGGCAGCCAGGACAGAGACAAAGGCCTCTGGAGCAGTGGTGCCCAGGGAGACAATTGTGGCCCCGATCATGATCTTGGGCAGGCCGGTCTTATAAGCCAGCTGTACTGCGCCGCTGACCAGCCAGTCCGCGCCCAGGAACAAAAGTACCAGGCACATGCCCACCAAAAGGAGCAAAAGCGGAGAGCTCAAGGATTGGACCAGAAAATGCAGGCTTAGTTCCATTTGTACCTGGCAGACAGATCTGGGTGTTGAAAAAAAAGCAAGAATGTTTCAAAACTCTTTGTGTCTGGGAACAGGCCGAATTTAGAGCATAGATCTGGATTATGCAAACAGGAAAACCATGGAGGGCGGTACGAATTGGACGCGGATGTTATCGTGGTAGGCTCTGGTCCAGCTGGAGCAGGGGCTGCCTTCTATCTGGCCAGGCAGGGCCTGAAGGTCCTGGTTCTGGAAAAGGAGAGGCTGCCCAGGTACAAGACCTGCGCCGGGGCATTGCCTGGTATGGTCATGAAGTATTTCCCTTTTTCTTTAAAGCAGATCCTGGAACAGGAGATCCGTCAGACCACATTTGTATACGGCTCCAAGCAGGTCACCCACCCCCTGGCCCCGCAGCAGCTGTACATGGTTATGCGGGACAGGTTGGACTATGCATTATTGCAAGCATCAGGAGCTGAGGTCTGGGAGGGATGCAGGCTGCTCAGGGTCCAGGCTGATAAGGATCGGGTCAGGGCTATCCTGGATAAAGGCCGCAGCCTTAGCGCCAGATACCTGTTGGGCGCAGACGGGGCCAACTCCAGGGTAGCCAGGAGCCTGGGTTTGAGACGCGGCAACAAGGCTGGGATCGGTCTGGAGGCTGAAGTGGATGCAGGGCCTGATCTGCTGCAGAGCTTTGCCTCCAGGATCCTGCTGGGCTTTGGGACTGTCTCCAAGGGCTACTGCTGGATCTTTCCCAAGCAGGGGCATTTATCTGTAGGGGTGGGGGATATGCAGGGCCAAGCCCGAGGGCTGGCCAGAATTCTGACTGCAGAGATGTCCAGGTACGGTATCCAGCTGCAAGGAACCAAAATAAAGGCCAGACCTCTGCCCAATCCGGTGCCAGGAGAGACCCTGCAGCAAGGTGGGGTCTTCCTGCTCGGGGATGCTGCAGGTCTGGTAGATCCCCTGACAGGCGAGGGTATCAGGCATGCGGTACAAAGTGCGCGGCTAGCTGCGGAGTTGATTCTGGCTGGCAGGGGGCAGGAGTATTCCAGGCGGGTGCAGCAGGAAATAAGTGCGGATCTAACCTGGGGCCGCAGATTGGCAGAAATCTTTTACCGCTGTCAGGGCCTGGGCTTTGAGAGCCTGATGCGCAATAGATTGATATTCCAGGATTTGATGCGCATAATAAACGGACATATGGGCTATAAAAAAGCCCTGCTCAAGACCCCGAGCTATTTTTGGGCCAGGAACAAAAAGGCTGCCCTGGATACATAAAAAAGCAGGCTGGCAAATGCAGTCCAGGTTTTTCCGTTTGGTTTGTGCAGACTTTGAAGTGCAGCTGGTAGAGGACCTCCTGCAGCAGGAGGGGTATCGCTTCTGTCCAGTGCAGGGCATCCCCTGGGCCAGGGAGCTTTTGTACCAGCCCAGGGCCCTGGGTTCCTCCCTGGCTGCAGAATTCGGCTTGATCTATATCCAGGACAAGTCCTCTTTGCTTCCGCCCTGGTACCTGGCTCCATCTCCAAGTTCCAGGGTTCTGGATCTTTGCGCCAGCCCAGGGGGCAAAAGCGGCTTTTTGGCCCAGTTGGTAGGTCCCCAAGGCCTGGTCCTGGCCAATGAGCCGGGCGGGCGCAGGTTTGAGCTTTTGCGCAGGAATATGTCCCGCCTCAACCTGCCCCAGGTGGTCTGCAGCGCCTGGGAGGCCCAGGAGCTGCCACTGCCAGGGGAAGACTGGCCAGGGGTCCTGCTGGATGTGCCCTGCAGCGGCTGGGGTACAGCAGATAAGCATCCCAGGGTGCTCAAGCTCTGGAAGGGCAACAGGCTGAAGCCTTTGCTGAAACTGCAGCAGGGGTTGCTTAGTGCTGCGGGCAGGTTCCTGGCCCCTGGCGGCAGCCTGCTCTACAGCACCTGCACCACGAATGTGCAGGAGAATGAGGAGCAGGTACTGTGGGCAGCTGAGAATCTGGGCTTGCAAATTGAGGGGTTGTCTGCGCTGTCCGGCTTTGTGCCGGACAGGCTGCAGGAGCCGCAGGCCAGGGGCTGTCTGCGCATTAATGGTTCCCGCTCCGGTGCCCAGTCTTTTTTCCTGGCCAGATTGGCGAAGCCTGGACCAGCACTGGGCCAGCAAGGATCATCCGGGTATGCAGATGCCAGAGCATCTGGTGCGGGTTGCGCCCTGGATCCAGGCTTGGAGGAGTTTCCTGGCTCTTTGTCCAGGCTGCCCCAGGGCAGGCTAAGTCTAGAAGGGGAGAGGATATTTTTCCAGCCTGAGCTGGCCAGCCAGCTTCCAGGGCAGGGCCTGTATCTGGGCCGAAAGCTCAAGGCCGGGATCAGGCTCTGGTCCAGATCCAGGCTGTTGTTGCCCCTGCCCTGGGATAGGGAGCAGGGGGAAGTCTGGCAGGTAGATGAGGTGCAGAGCCTGCACCAGCTGCTTTCCGGGCAAAGCCTGCCCTGCAGCAGCAAGCAGAAGCAGCTGCCTTTGTATTGGCAGGAACTGCCCCTGGGCTGGCTCACAGTCAAAGGGGGCAGGGTGCTGTGGACAGAAAAAGGCTAGTGTATTGTTGAATATAAAATGTCAGCCTCATATCGACTACGACCGCGATAGCAGGATCGAATTTCGTTGTCGCTGTCGCAATCGCAATCGATACTGATGATATCTACGTCCTGTGCTTGGAATTGGCATTGCTGAGGTCCTGCACCTTTTGGTTGTAGAAGCCGATAACTTCCTTGCGCCTTAGCATGCCCAAGAGCTTTTTGGGGTCATCCTTCTCCACCACCGGGATGCTGTCCAGGTTCTTGCGGGTGAACTTGTTCATCACCAGGTGCAGGTCCTCCTCAGGATAGGTGCTGATGATATCCTGGGTGGCAATGTCCTTGACCAACACCAAATTTTCAATTTCCGGGGAAAAGAGCACGCTGCGGAAGTCAGTGTTGGAGAAGATCCCGCTTAGCTCTCCTTCCTGGTTGTAGACCGGGAAGTAGTGCTGATTGGTCTGGCAGAAGAACTCCTTGAACTCCGAGAAGTTCATATGCTCAGGTACGCTCTGCACAGGCTGGATCTGGTCCATGAGATCCCGAACCTTGTAGGATTGCAGGATGTTTACAAAGAATTCCCCTGCATGCGCTGGAGAGACAGCCCTGTTTTTGACCTGTTCCTTGAAGATGGTCCAGTTTTGGGAAAAGTAGTAGCAAAGCAGGCAGACCAGGAAGCTGGGCAGCAGCAGGTAGTAGGAGCTGGTCATCTCGCTGACAAAGATGATGGTGGAGATCGGGGTATTGGAGGCAGCAGAAAAGAAGCCTGCCATGCCCACCACCACCATGGCGCCTGCAGGCGGGGCGATTTCCGGGCTGATCATTTGAAATATCTGGCCTATTGCTCCGCCCAGGGCCCCGCCGATGACCACAGAAGGCCCGAAAACACCCCCGCTGCCCCCGGAACCTATGGTAAAGGAAGTGGTCAGGATCTTGCCCAGGGCAACCCCCAGCAGGAGCATGATGCCCACTTCATTGAACAGGCCCTGCTGGATTATCCCGTAGCCAAAGGAAAGGGTCTGGGGCAGGAAGAAGCCTATTATGCCTGTGAGAAGTCCTCCAATGGCAGGCTTAAAATGGGGCTTGACCGGGATCTTTCTGAACAGGTCATGCACCCCGTAAAAGGTGCGCACATAGACAAAGCTGACTCCGATCAAGACCAGGGCCAGGACAGTGTACGGTCCCAGCTCCAGGGGGTTGGAGAATCCGAACTCCGGGGCGCTGAACAGGCTGCCCCAGCCAAAGGTCATGCAGAATACACAGTAGGAGACTATGGAGGCTATGCCAGTGGGAATGAGCACGTCTGCCTCGAACTCAGGATCCCGGTATAGGACCTCTGAGGCAAACAAGGCCCCAGCCAGGGGAGCCCGGAAGATGCTGCCCACGCCTGCTCCTACGCCAGCAGCCAGCATGATCCTGCGCTCCCTTTCGCTTAAACGCAGCTTGTTGGCCAAAAAGGAGCCGAATCCCGCCCCGATTTGGGCTATGGGACCTTCTCTTCCACCTGAGCCTCCAGAGGTCAGGGTGATGGCAGAGGCCAGGGTCTTGACCATGGGCACCCTGGCCCGGATCTGGCCCCCAGCCCGATGGTAGGCGTGGATTGCAGCGTCTGTGCCATGGCCTTCTGCCTCAGGGGCAAAGGTATACACCAGCCAGCCGCTGAGAAGTCCGCCAAAAGCGGGCAGGAACAACAGGACCCAGCGATTGAACAGGGTGTCTGTGGAGTGGAATAGTTCGGGTTCGCCGCTGGGGGTTACAGGTCTGTAGCCAGCCAGATAGTCCAGGAAAAAATGGGTGCCCAGATTGCAGAGCAGTTGGAAGAAGATTGAGCCCAGGCCAGCTATGAGGCCAATGAGCAGGAAATAGGAAAGCCATTTCCCAGTGCCGGAGAGGTTCCTGTTCTGCAGCAATTCTGCAGATGAGGACTTAGGGTCTGAATCAGGATTGGGATTCATTACTTCCTGGGGGTTTCAGTTCCGGGCTATGCAGTTGGTGCTCCGGCTGTCTGAGGATTTCCCTGGCAGCCTGCATATCCTGGTGGATCTGCTCCTGCAGGGCCTCAATTCCGGAGAACCTGACTTCATCCCTGATCCTTTGCACAAAGTGCAGCCTGAGGCGTCTGCCGTAGATTTCGCCCTGGAAGTCCAGGATGTGCGCTTCCACGCTCAGGCCGCTTTCTCCAAAGGTGGGGTTATAGCCCACATTTGCCACAGCAGGCAAGAGGCTGTTTTCAAGCTCGGCCCAGAGGGCGTAGACCCCTGGCTTGGGGCAGAGCTTGTCCGCAGGCTGCAGGTTCGCAGTGGGTATGCCCAGGAGCTTTCCTCCTCTGCCAGCTCCCTGCACCACAGCTCCCTGCACCTGGTAGAATCTGTTTAAAAGAGGCCTGACTTCCTGCACCCTGCCCTGTTCCACCAGGGTCCGGATCCTGGTGGAGCTGACTATCTCTGCCTGGTAATAAACTGGTTGGATTTGGTGCACATGGAAGCCGTATTTCCTGCCCAGCTCCTGGAGCAGCTCAAAGTTGCCGCTGCGTTTTTTGCCAAAGGCGTAATCATAGCCAATGATCAATTCCTTGATGTGCAAGCCCTGCACCAGATAGCGGTAGACAAATTCCTCAGGGCTCAGCTCTGCCATGTTGCGATCGAACTCGAGGCAGAGTATGTGCTCTATCCCTGCCTTTTGCATCAGCTCCAGCTTCTGCTCCGGGTCTGTGATAAAGGCCGGGGTCCAGCCCTGCAGCACCTGCAAGGGATGGGGGTCAAAGGTCACAGCCAGGCTGGGCAGACCGGCTTGGGCTGCTTTATTCAGCACCTCCTGCAGCAGGGCCTGATGGCCCAGGTGCACCCCATCAAAATTTCCTATGGTGGCGCAGGACCCTGCTTGGGTATAAGGGGCTAGCTCTTCCAGGTTGGTGACAATGCTCATGGTATTTCCATTTGTATTCTGGCCGGATCTGCCTGAATCCAGTTGCTAGCTCAAAACACATATCTTCGCAAGTTGTCAACCCGGACTGAATTTGCTAGATTTTGCTCTATTGAATTAAGGGTTTGGATTTTTGATTTATTCAGGCAAGAAAAAAATTTTTTTTCTCTAGTTTAAACCCCTTGCCAAACCTGGGGGTGATGAGTTAATTAATGCTTTTGGGCCGAAGTGGTGGAACTGGTAGACACGCTAGGTTCAGGGTCTAGTGGGGGTTACCCCGTGGGAGTTCGAATCTCCCCTTCGGCACCATCTTCTGCAACCGGATCCATATCCGCTTGCAGGACAATTAGCCGAGGTAGCTCAGGCGGTAGAGCAGGGGACTGAAAATCCCCGTGTCGGGAGTTCAACTCTCTCCCTCGGCACCTTACATTTCAGGGGCTTACGGCTTAAGCTGTAAGCCCCTTTTTTGTTTTGGTCTGAATTTGGCAGTGGTTAAGGATGGACAATGTAATAATCTCAGCTTCAGCCAAAACTAGAGAAAAAACGCTGCGAGATTTCTTAAGCTCCCTGCCTTGGACAGGAACTTGTTGACCCAACCTTGCAGGCAAAGAGAAGAAAACTCTGTACGGGCTGCAGTAGCTAGAGTGGCGAAGCGCAATCCCCTGATGCTTTGTGCTCAGGTATATCTAGACAGGGCTAAAGCAGATGCAATCAAAACTTGGCTATTGGTTCTTGGCCAGCCGGCCCTGGTCCTTTATCATGACCGCCATCTCCATCGCAGCTGGCGGAGCCCTGGCTGCTATTCAGGGCCCTATTTCCTGGAGCCTGCTGGGGTTGACCCTGCTGGCTGCTGTTTTTTTGCACGCAGCTGCCAACCTGATCAACGACTACTATGACTTTAGGCAAGGCCTGGACACCAGGTCTGCCTCCACTGCCCTGTATCGGCCCCATCCCTTGGTGGAGGGCAGGCTGCAGCCGGAAAAGGTGCGAAACTGCGCCTACACATTATTTCTGGCCGGCGCTGCCATCGGGATCTGGCTGGCTGCAGCCCGGGGCTGGCCCATTCTGGGACTTGGGCTGCTGGGCGTTTTGGCTGCCCTGGCTTACACCGCCCCTTTTATCGGGTACAAGAATGTGGCCCTGGGGGAGCTTTTCGTGTTCCTGATCTGGGGGCCTTTGATGGTGGAAGGATCCTATTTTGTGCAGAGAGGGGGGTTCAGCCTGCAGGCCCTGGGGGTCAGCATCCCATTTGGGGTGCTGGTGGCTCTGGCGCTTTTGGCAAACAACCTGCGGGACATTAGCCAGGACAGGGAGAAGAACATCCGCACTCTGGCCATAATCCTGGGAGAGCAAAAAGGCTTTGCTCTGTATGCCGCCCTGGTGGCTGCAGCTTACATTAGCATTCTGCTTCTGGCGGCATTAGGGATGGTCTCTTTCTGGTCCCTGGCAGTATTCCTCTCCCTGCCCCTGGCGGTAAACATATTCAAGGCCATGCGGGAAAAGATCCCGGATGACGCTGATGCCAGGACTGCGCAGCTGGACACTGCTTTCGGACTTTTGCTGCTAGCTTCCTTGATTCTGGAGGCCTTGCTTTGAGTCAAGGCCAAATTACTAGCTCCCTACCTCACAAGTGCTGGCTTGATTAAGGCAAATTGGGAGAACGCAATAGTTTATTATCCCCAGACGTAAATTCCAAAATTCAACACATAAATTTCCAGCTACCAGCAACTTATGATAAGCGGCACTAGCATGAAGGCAGTGGCAGCCACTGTGGCCCTGGCAGGGCTTTTGTGGTTTTGGAGCTTTTACCTTGCAGCAGGCGTTTTCTGGTACAAGATTGCAGCCTCTGCTTTGCTGCTTGCTTTGCTATCTTTTAAGCTGCAGCCTGCAGGCAGACTGCGCCTGGCGTTTAATATGCGCAGCATTGGCCTGGGGCTGGCCTCTGCTGCAGCCTTGTATCTGATCTTCTGGGCCGGGAAAGCCATCTCCACAGCCATCTTGCCCTTTGCCACAGATCAGGTGGCTGAGATCTACCACCAGGGCCAGGGCACCTCCGTCTGGATTATTGCGCTGCTTTTATTCTTGGTTACCAGCCCCTGCGAAGAGATCTATTGGCGGGGCTTTTTGCAGCAAAGGCTCATGCAGCGTTATGGCGGACTTAGGGGCTGGTTTCTGGCCACTTTGCTTTATGCAGGGGTGCATGTCTGGTCCGGCAATTTCATGCTCATAGGCGCAGCAGGGGTGGCAGGAGCCTTCTGGGGAGCCCTGTACTGGAAGCTGGAGGATATTTCTCCGCTTATCATCTCCCATGCCATCTGGAGCACCTTTATTTTTGCTGTTCTGCCTGTACCCTGAAGCTGGCTGATATGTTAACTTCAATATGGAGGTTACATGCCTGAGTGTACAGTGCAGGGTTGCAAGATCCACTACCAAGCAGCAGATAAATCAGTGGCAGGCAACATGCCAGCGCTTTTCGTGCATGGGGCAGGTGGTTCCCTGCATGTTTGGGCCAATCAATTGCAGCCGAACATTCCTGGCTTTTGCCAGATAGCCCTGGACCTGCCGGGCCATGCCCGCTCCCAGGGTGGAGGCGAGGAGTATGTCCAGGATTATGTGCAATGGATCATAGGCTTTATCCAGGCCATGGGCTTTGAACAGTGCGTCTTGGCGGGCCATTCCATGGGCGGGGCCATAACCCAGATGGCTGCACTGCATAACCCTGAACTTTTCCGGGCTATTGTACTGGTGGGTACCGGGGCTAGGCTCAGGGTGGCAGAAGATGTACTGCACAAGGCTTGGCAGGGGGATTCTTTTGCAAACTATGCTTATGCCCCTGATACAGCAAGGCAGTTGCAGCAGGAGGCGGAAAAGGAATTTGGCCTAACTCCTCCTGAGATCAGGTATTATGATTTCCTGGCCTGCGACCGTTTCGACATCATGGACAGGGTGCAGGAAATCCAGCCTGAGACCCTGGTTATCTGCGGCCAGGAAGACAGGCTGACCCCGGTAAAATACTCCCAATATCTGCATCAGCACCTGCCGAGCTCCAGGCTGGAGATAGTTCCAGGGGCTGGGCACATGGTCATGTGGGAACAGGCAGACGCTTTTAACCAGGTGCTTCAGGATTTTCTCCTTGCCCTTGTTGATTAGGTAAGTGTGCAACTGCTTTATTTTGTTGGAAAAATAATTTCGAAATGTAATGCGCACAGCTTGGCGATTATATAAAATGAAATGTATGCAGGGAATGGATTTTTTGCTTGTCCACTAACCCGGATTGCGCAGGGCCACCTGCTGTTTGTACTGGGCTGCGCCAATGCTTAGATCACTCAGACTGGCCTGGATAAGCTGATTTACTCCCCCTCCCAGGCGCATCCAGTCCCCGCGGCGATAGATCAGGGCCTTGGGGTGCAGGCTGGAGTCAAATTCCACCTGGACCTGGATCCTGCCCAGCCTGGAGACCAGGAGAACCTCTCCCTGCAGATCCAAGCCCTGCAGGCCCGGGGCTTGGGGATTAACCCAGACAGTAGGGGGCAGGGTCTGCTCTGTAGTCAGCATCTGGGAATGCACTGCATCACCTCTAATCAGGCTAAGCAGCCGGAATGGGTATTCACTCTCGGTTTCAGGCTCCGGGCTGATTTTGCTTATGGCCCGGAACAGACCGTCCTGATGGTGGGTGCCCTGCTCATAAACCGGTTTTTGCTTCCTGCTCAGAAAATAACCCTTCTGCTCCAGCTGCCGCAGGGCCTGGTCTGGATCCTGGCAGGCCAGGCTGCGCTGTAGGCAGGCTTTGCGATCCATGATATCCAGCCCCAGGTTCAGGCGCTGATTCAGTTCTTGCACAATCCACAAATCAGAGCGAACTCCTGCAGGAGGGGCCTGCACCTCCCTGGCGTAGTGCACGAAATCGTGCATGCAGGAGCCAAGCAGATCCTCTTCTTCGCCCATCAGGGTGCAGGGCAAAACCAAGTCAGCACAGCAGGCAGTATCAGTCCAGAAGCCGTCCACCACGATCACCAAGTCCAGCTTGCTTAAGGCCCGGGCCATGCCTTTGCTGTCCGGGACCTGATTTGCCGGATTGGTGGCATTGATCCAGGCCAGGCTCAAAGGCGGAGCAGTGGTCTCTTGCAGGTCCTGGGCCAGAGTGGGCCAGTTGAGGTAGCGGCTGGTATGATCAGGCAGCCAGGAGAGATCAAAGTTGCGCGCAGAGGCAATGTTGTAGTACACACCAGCGCCTGCAGCCCCTACATTTCCGCTTAGCCAGGCCAGGGCATCGATCATGCGCACGTTTTCCCCACCCAGGGGGTGCCGCTGCACCCCCCAGCCGATCAAGGTGCTCACCTGATGCTGGCTATAGGCTGCAGCCAGATAATAGACCTCCTGCTTTGCCACCTGGCAAGCTTGGCAGAGCTCCTGCAGGGAAAAAGCATGCAAAACATCCCGCACTTCCTGCCAGTTTCTGGTCCTCTGCACAGCCTGGCTGCTGATACTGCCCTGCTCCCAGATCACCTTGAGCACTGCCAGAGCCAGGTAGCGGTCTTGGCCTGGAGCAATGCGGATTAGATCATCAGAAAAGCCTTGATATCCATTGCCCCCTGGCCAGATGGAGATCACCCGGGTATTTTGCTGCCTGGCCTGCTGCAAAAGGCCGTGGGTGTGTATGGAGCTGCGGCGCACATCCCTGCCCCAATTGATGATCCACTTGGAGTGCAGCAGATCCTGCAAGGGGTTTTGCTCCAGGCCGCCGAAGTCCAGCAGCGAGGCCTGGATCCCTGTGCCGTCGCACAAAGAACCCTGCAGCCTGCTGCTGCCCAGGGCAGCAAAGAAGGAGCTGACCAGCATCTTGCTCACCCCCCTGGCTCCCTGCCCGGAGATATGCAGTATGCGGGCGGGATCTTGCCTGCAGGCAGACTCCAGCTGCTGGGCGCAGATTTCTAGGGCCTGATCCCAGGAGATCTGTTGCCACTTGCCCTTGTGTTTGAGCCTGGGCCCTAAAATTCGCTCCGGGCTGTTTAGCCGCTGCAAATAGCGTTTGACCTTGCTGCAGACATAGCCCTGGGTGAAAGGATGATCTGGATTGCCTCTGACCTGCAGGCCTAGCTCTCCAGGTGTGATCAGCAGGGAACAGGCATCAGGGCAGTCCAGGGTACAGGCAGAGATCATACGCACCTCTGGTATATTCGCAACTCACAGGCTCATCATTGGTCCATCAATGTGTTCGGGCACAGTAGATGGTGAACAGGTAGCTGTTTGTTGCAGAAATCATAATAGACAGTTGTCAATGGATTGGGAATGTAACCCACAAACCAGGCCTCCTTCTGGTTGCTTGTAGGGCCCGTCTTTCTTGCCGCTGGACTGTGGAGCTTCTTCGCGCGCCCCCAGGTGCCGTCCTCGACCACCTGACGCAAAAGCTCTGTCCTGATATAGACAGTCTGAGGAGGCATAGCAACTAATTCCTAGATGACCAAATCGAGTTTGTGCTACAAACGACTGTACTAAGCAGCTTTGTTCCTTTTATATATAGACGCGAACCGTCAGTCATTCAGAGGTTGATTCCGCATCAATATCGGCTTCGTGAGTTTCCTGATCATTGTCTTCTATGTTTCCATGTTTGCGTTTTTGCAGATGTAGCCCAACTATTTCCATGTGTATCAATCGATTCCTTTTGGAAATAACCATCAAGTGGAGTTTGGGTAAGATTGAGCTACGGAGTATCTGGCTTCAAGGCAATTACTTCAAGATCATGATTATTCCCTGCACATAATCAAAATGTTTATCTGCTGAGAAAAGCTTGTATCCATGCTGCAGGGTGGTGGCGGCAATCCAGATGTCATTGGTGGGAATGGGGGTGCCAGCCTGTTTGAGGCTATGCAGCAGAAAGGAGTAGAAGTCAGCAGTTTCCACATCCACAGGATGCACAGCTACACGGGGTGAATCTAGGAACATTTCCAGCTCCTGCCTGTTTTGGGCTTCTTTGCTGCCTGCCTTGAATCCTGAGAACAGCTCGCCCAGGCTGATGGTGGATACGCCGATTCGGTCCAGCTTGCGAAGTGTCTCCAGCACATGGGCCTCTCCCTTCATGGCCAGGGAGTAGATGTTGGTGTCTATCAAGGCCTTCTTCATCCCCAAAGTTCCTGGTCGATATTCCGGTCTTGCTCGATCTTCCGGCTTATTGTCTGGTACTCTTTTTCGCTCCAGCGTCCGAATAAGTGGTCAAGATCCTGGTATTCCTTGGAGTATCCCTTTTCTTTATCCAGGCCGAGCTCTTTTCTGATGATTTCCAGGATGAAACGATTAGTGCTCTTGCCCTG
>JBNJDO010000022.1:0-25463 GCA_051744965.1 Thermodesulfobacteriota bacterium
TTCATCTTGGTTGTGCCTGGTCCGGCTGGCTAGGGCTCTAAATCATTCTTATTCAAATCATGTGCCAGCTTTCATAAAGATGACCCAGAGAAGCATAGCATGCCTCTGTAGGGGTTTTTCATACTTCGGTACCCCAGAATGAGCCTGCATATTTTGTGCAACAGCCCACAAAAAAGCTGCATGGTGCAAAAATACACCAAAATCAGGTCCCTTACTCCTCAACTATCTGTCATCACTCCACAATAATATCCAAGCAGCGTTGCTACCAGAATCGCAAAAACTCTTTACTGGATACACAAGCCAGGCATTGCTCCATATCTCAGCCAGTTACAACCCTGGTGCAATGATCCACCAATAAAGCTGCTTGGTGCAAAAACACACCAAAAGCAATCTCTTTTTTTGCCTCAACTCTCTGTCAGCCTTCGAAAATCATATTCAAACAGCACTGGTACAAGAATTGCTAGATTTTATGGACTGTCTGGATAAGCAGGCTATGGCTCCATATCTCACTAACTAACAACATCGAGGGCCTCCACGTATCCATAACGAGCAGAGTTAGAAAACCATAACCCAAATACAAAGGAGAGCTTGCATGAGTTACGAATTTATCCTGTACGAGGAGCAAGACGGTATCGGCATCCTAACCCTGAATATGCCAGAAAAACGCAATGCTCTTGGAGTGGCTGCTGAAAAAGAAATCACAGCCTGTCTGAATGACGCCGGGGAGCGGCATGACGTGAAAGTTATCATCCTCAAAGCCAACGGACCTGCGTTCTGCGCTGGACATGACCGCTCAGAGATTCTCAATCAGCCTGTAGGCAGCATCAGAAGACTGTTTCAGACCTCCTACAATCTGATGCATACCATCCGGTCGATTCCCCAATGCGTTATTGCCGAGGTACATGCCATTGCAATGGCAGGTGGATGCCATCTAGCTGCCGGATGCGACCTGATTGCCGCTGGGGCGGAAAAGGCCCAGTTCGGGATGACCGGTCTGATCTATTCCTACAATTGCTCCACACCCACAGTAGCAGTGAGTCGCTGTGTCGGACAGAAAAAATGCATGGAGATGCTCATGACGGCCAAGCTCTACAATGCTTCAGAATCTAGAGAGATGGGCTTGGTCAACTGGGTCTTTCCTGATGACCAGCTCCATGAGAAGACGCTTGAAGTAGCAAGAGACATCTGCAAGTCGAGCAAGTTCGCCATCT
This sequence comes from Thermodesulfobacteriota bacterium, assembly GCA_051744965.1. Classification (GTDB taxonomy): domain Bacteria; phylum Desulfobacterota; class Desulfovibrionia; order Desulfovibrionales; family Desulfothermaceae; genus CAZBUB01. The sequence continues at coordinate 1,212 of JBNJDO010000022.1, forward strand.
ATCAATCAAAACAGGTTTTTTACGCTCAGGCGGAAATGACAGAAGACCAGGCCTACATGTACGCAAAGGAAATGATGGCCCTGCAGGGAGTGAGCCCCAACGCCACCGAAGGTTTCACCGCATTTCTTGCCAAGCGAGATCCTGTCTGGAACGATGACACGTTCTAGAGATGCCGCCCACTGGCGTTTTCCGTCCAGGCAGCCTTTGGCTGTGCTGACTTATTTGCTCATGAAAGGGGCTCACCGGGAGGTGGCCCCTTTTTTTGTTTCGATAGACGGTCAATGCTGTGTATAGCATCGCGGCAATTGAAGCGGTGAAAAGACCGGCCAGGTTCAACACTGGGAAAAGTATAAAATATGCATTCAAAGTGTATTTTTCTCTTTATAATAATTGTCCATTGGGTTAAACTTTTTTCTGATAATTCATGGAAAAATCAAATGAGCCTGTGAAACGAAATGGACGAGAATTTTTTAGATCACTATACATCCTGTCGGAACTGCGTACCTAAACAGGTGCTGGAAACCCTCGGGGCCGCTTCCACTGGTATAATTGCTTTGGATGAGAACTGCCGAATCACCTATATCAACCCGCATGCTCTGCAGATGCTCGGAGAGTCCTCCCTAAGGGCACTGGGCAAACAGATCACTTTGCTCATTGAAGACCTCCAGTTCTCGGACTGGCTGATAACCGCTGACGATTACTTGCCCCCTTTTCCTTATAGGCAGGGATCCATCATGATCAGCGCCAGCCGTCTGGGAACCGTCACCCAACCCCGGGGGTATGCTCTTTTTCTCCAGGAATCCGAATCATTCGAACAGGCTGACGAAAGGATGCATCAGCTTCGCAAAGAAGTTTCTTCGATTTTGGAGAATTCCTATGACGGAATCATTCTTGCCGACGAAGAAGCGATTTTGAAGGTCAACGCAAGTTTTGGACGTATCACCGGCATTGCTCCTTCGTCTTTGATCGACAAAAAAATTGGAGAGCTCGATACCGAGCGCCATATCTGCCTAGCGGCGGTTTCCGAGTTGATCCGTCTAACCAGGTATCACAAGAGGACCCTCACGCTTCAGCGGCAGCTGATGACTGGAAATGAAATATTTCTTACTGCAAACCCTGTGTTTGACCGTCATGGTAACACTGTGCGCGTTGTGGTGAACATCCGTGACATCACTGAGCTGAAGAGTCTTGAAGGCCAGATCAAGAAGGTCACTGAATTATATCGGGACGAAGGCAGCCGGAATGATGAGTACTTGGAATTCCTAGGCGACATCGTGGCTGAAAGCCCTGCCATGAGGCGTCTCATGGATTTAATCTTTCGGGTTTCCCGTGTCGATTCGACAATACTTCTGGAAGGTGAGAGCGGCGTTGGGAAGGATGTGGTAGCAGGACTCATTCACCGCTTGAGTGAACGGCAGGAAATGCCTTTTGTTTCGGTAAACTGTGGCGCCATTCCCGAGAGCCTCCTGGAAAGCGAATTCTTCGGCTACGCAAAAGGAGCGTTCACCAACGCAGGCCCTGGAGGTAAGGCAGGACTCTTCGAGCAGGCCAACGGCGGTGTTCTCTTTCTGGACGAGATTGGAGCAATGCCTCTGAATCTCCAGGCAAAGCTCCTTAAGGTCATCCAGTACAGCCGGTGCAGGCGCGTGGGCGGGGTGAAGGACATGGACCTCGACCTGCGGATCATTGCCGCAACCAACCAGAATTTACGTAAGATGATCACCGACGGCATGTTTAGGCTGGATCTCTTCTACCGCCTCTACGTGGTGCCAGTGAAGATTCCTCCCCTTCGAGACCGCCGGGAGGACATCCTGCCTCTTGCCCTAATGTTCCTCAACAAGTTCAACCAAAAATATGAAACCAATCGCACTATGGGCCACGAACTAATGTCGGTCCTGGAGTCTCACGATTGGCCTGGAAATGTGCGCGAGCTTCATAATCTGATCGAGCGGCTTGTGGTCACCGCCGACGCCGACATCCTCTCTGTGGAGCACCTGCCCACCTCTATCACCGGAGAAAACTTGCCTGCCGGCGACTCCTTTAAGCTTAAGAACACTTTGAATCTGAAAGCAGCCAAAGAAGCTGTGGAGCGCGAGATCATCAAACAGGCCATGGCCAAGGGGGGCAATACACGTGAAGCAGCCAAGCTCATGGGAGTTGATCACAGCACCGTGGTTCGAAAAGCCCAGCACTACGGGCTTAATCTTCGGGATATGTCCTCGCTTGATCAGCCGGATCTGCCGCATCAAACTTGAAAGGGTGCGATATGACCTCAAAGCAAATACTTCCAGATAAGACAAAAATCTTGGCCTGTCGGGTTTTGGAGCCTGAGCTTCGCGCCTTGGGTCTTGAAGAATCGGACATGTATTTTTTGGATCAGGGACTGCACAGATATCCTACTGATCTGAATACCTCTTTGAAGCAGGCCTTGGATCACTTAGAGCAGGGATCCAATATTCATAATGTGGTCCTTGGCTATGGGCTGTGCGGAGGCGGCTTGGAAGGTCTGGCCTCCCAAAGGGTCACATTGCATGTGCCCCTCATTCACGACTGCATTCCTTTGCTACGGGGAAAACGTCAAGATGTGACTTCTGGAGGCAGCTTCTATCTATCCCCGGGATGGATCGATCATGGACGGACGCCGCTTACCGAGTTCGAGATCACAGCAGAAATGTATGACCAGGATGAGGCCATGTGGGTGGGTCGGGAGATGCTCAAAGGCTACAAAGAAGTGGTCCTGATCCAAAACCAGGCCCGGATTACCAATGAGCACTGCAGCTATGCCCGGCGCATGGCCCAGCTCTTCGGGCTGACATATCGGGAGGAGCAAGGCCGGAGTGCCTGGCTACATGGACTCCTGGCCTGCCAGGGCCAGGAAGGGATTCTGACCGTGCCCCCGGGACGGACCATCAGGCAAAAGGACTTTCCCACTGCTGTCCCAACCTCCGGCCAAAAAACGCATTGTGGATGAGCTTTGAACTCGCCCTGGGCCTATCTTTCTCCTCAGATCCTTTACTATGGGTTTGCTAGGTTTGGCTTTGCTCTGGTTTCTGTACCCCCCCTTTTGGCTTTAATGGTCCCTATAAAGGAGACTGCTTTAACCACCAGATTTCTTTGCCTTTACTTTTAGCTTTTAACATTTAACCTTTAACTCTCCAGATCTTTAGTAGATTGAAACCTTTAAGAAGCTGGCTGAGTAATGTATGCATCCCACTTACCTCAGCCTATCTGAAGCCCTGGAGATTCATCAGGTAAGCATGCAGCGGTAAAATCTGGCCTTGAGCGTACACAAAGGCTGAGCCTGGACTTGACTTTTTTTATGAAAGCTGTGTAGTAATGATTATGAATATCTTACATTTGTTCTCAATCTTCAACCAAAAGCCCAAACCCAACCCTATGCCAAGACAGCCTTACTCATCCTTGCATATTCAACCCGGAGCATCCCCTACATGAAGCATGCTGTTAAGGAGCTGTTGATCTGTCCCAATTGTCTGCCGGAAGAAAATCGGCTCCAAACACAAATCAGCCAGGAGCAAGACCAGGACATCCTCGAAGGACAGATGCGCTGCCCTGCCTGTGCGCGAGTCTATCCCATCCAGCAGGGGATAGCCTATCTTGATCCCCGGCATGGGCCGGACTCAGGCTCAGGAAGCAAATACGAAACCCCGTCGGTGCTGGCCTCCTACCTCTGGAGCCATTTTGCAGATCTCCTGCAGGATCCAGAGGCCTCTTTGGCCTACAGGCACTGGGTGGATCTTGTGCAGCCCCATCCAGGCCTGTGCCTGGATATTGGCGCGGCTGTAGGCCGTTTTGTATTGGAAATGGCTGCAAAATGCGACTTTGCCCTGGGAGTGGACAATTCCGTGGCCTTCATCAAGACAGCCCGGGAGCTGCTTTTGCAGGGCAGCAAGACTTTTAACTTGCCTGTGGAAGGCCATTTGAGCCGGGAAGTTCACTTGGAGCTGCCCCCAGAGTGGCCTCGAGACAAGGCGGAGTTCATAGTGGCTGATGCCCAGGCCCTGCCTTTTGCCAGCAGCTGCTTTGCCTCCTTAAGCTCCTTGAACATGCTGGACAAGGTGTCTGGACCCTTGAGGCACCTGCAGGAAATGGACAGAGTGGCCCAGGAGAAAGGTGTGCAATGCCTTATTTCCGACCCCTTCTCCTGGTCTGAGGAGGCCTCCAGGCCAGAGCTCTGGCTAGGCGGCAGGCAGCAGGGGCAGTTTCCCGGCCTGGGCCTGGACAATGTGCAGGGCCTTTTGCAATCCAACAACGGATATCTTTCCCTGCCCTGGACTATCCAGGCCAGGGATCATGTCTGGTGGAAGCTGCGCACCCACGCCAATCACTTTGAGCTGATCCGCAGCTGTTATATCCAGGCCAAAAGATGATGCAGGGGCCAAGCATGATAAGAGACACTGTTTGCCGACTTTGTTCAGCCTGTTGTCCAATCCAGGCAGAAATCAAGGATGGCAGGCTCATCAAGGCCAAGCGCAAGTCATTCCTGCCAGCGGGCCAGGAGCTGCGATGTCCCAAGCTCAAGGCCGCTCCTGAGATAGTGTACTCCAGGGATAGAATCACCACCCCCTTGATCAAGGCAAAGACCAGCGGCAAGCCGGCTTTCCGGGAAGCCTCCTGGGATGAGGCCTTAAGCCTTGTGGCTGACAAGATGCTGCAGACCAGGCAGGACTTCGGAGCCCACCAGACTGCCTGGCTCCGGGGCATGGCTGCTGACTGGGGCGCGCCCTGGGACTATGCCAATAGACTGATGCATGCCTATGGCTCTCCCAACTGCATCGGCAACGGCTCTGTATGCCATGTGGCCCGGGAGATGGCCCATAATTTCACCTATGGGGCCATGACCCTGCCCCAGCCTAAAGAAGCCAAGTGCATTGTAATCTGGGGCAAAAATGATAAAAACACCGCCCCTGGGACCTATGAAGCCATACTAAAGGCCAAGGCTGACGGTGCCAAGCTGATTGTAATCGATCCCATAAAAACCCGGCCTGCGGAAATTGCAGACATCTGGCTGCAGATAAAGCCAGGCCAGGACGGCATTCTGGCCATGTGCATGGCCCAGGAGATCATCAGTCAAGAGCTTTTTGATGCTGATTTTGTGCAGGAGTTTTGCCTGGGCTTTGCAGAGCTGAAGAACGCTGCCCAGGCCTATGTTCCAGAGCAGGTAGCCCCTGCAATCTGGCTGGATGCGCAGGCGATAAAAAGCGCAGCCCGCTTGTATGCCCAGAATAAGCCTGCCTGCATAATTGACGGCAATGGATTGGATATGCAGCTGGACACCTTCCAGATCACCAGGGCAGTGTCCATCCTGCGGGCCTTGACTGGCAATCTGGACCGTCCGGGAGGCGACTTCATCCCCCAGCCTGTGCCTGTGCACAATATACAGCTCCCAGAGCGTCTGCCTGCAGAGCCCCAGCCTGTCACCCGGGATTACCCTTTATTCAGCACGTTCCATCACAACTGGGGACTGCATGCCCAGTCCTGTCTGATAGATGCCATCCTGAACCAAGAGCCCTACCCGGTGCGCACCCTGGTCATCCAGTCCGGCAATCCCGCCCTGACCATGGCTGACTCCAGCAGGGTCAGGCAAGCCTTAAGCAAACTGGAGCTCCTTGCGGTAATTGATCTGTTCATGACCCAAACCGCAAAACAGGCTGATGTTATCCTGCCTGCCAGCAGCTGCTTTGAAAAGACACAGCTCAACAGGGCCTATATGCGCAACAGCCAGGTTGTTCTGCAAAACCAGGTCCTGGATTGGGTGGGCCAGAGCTGGCCGGATTGGAAAATCACCTTTGAGCTGGGCCGCAGGCTGGGCCTGGAGAAGGAGTTCCCCTGGAAAAGCGCGGAAGAGGCCATAGACTATCAGCTGCAGCCAGCAGGTATTACAGCTAGGATGCTCAGGGACAACCCTGCTGGTATTCGGGCAGAGAATCTGCAATATGAAAAGTTCCGTCAACAGGGCTTTGCCACCCCCTCAGGCAAGGTGGAGCTTTACTCCAAGCGCCTTGCAGAATACAGCCACCATGCAGTGCCTTATCAGGATGGCAAGGTCGCGGCGGAAATAAGCTTCTCAGAGCAGGGCTCAAGCTTCGACACAGTGGGCATCAGCGGCCAACGGGACAATCATTTTACTCACACCCAGTTCCACAACATCCCTGGATTGACCCAAGGGCAACATCAAGGTTGCCTACATCTGCATCCTGAGGATGCACAGGCTAAAGAGATTTATGACCAGGACATGCTCCGGGTGGAAACCCCCAACGGACAGATCAGGATGCCTGCCCAGCTCTCCAGTCAGGTTCGGCCTGGAACTGTCTGTATAGACTGGGGCTGGGGGGAGGTGCAGCCCGAGGCCAACCTGAACAATCTCACTGATGATGCTCGCCGGGACCCGGTTACCGCCACGCCCAGCAATCGCACCTTTATGTGCAGGGTGCACAAGGATGCTTGCCAGGCTCACTCTAATCACAAGGAAACAACATGAAAGCCATTTTCTTTTTAAGCCTGCTTTCCGCCCTGGGCTTGATCCAGGCCCAGCCCGGCAGAGCAGATGCAAGGGACAACTTGTCTACAGCCTATTTTGCCGGAGGCTGCTTCTGGTGTATTGAGGCCAAATTCGAAAAGATCCCTGGAGTCCAGGAAGCCATTTCCGGATACAGCGGCGGGGATGAGCAAAACCCCAGCTATGAGCAGGTCTGCACCGGGACTACAGGACACAGGGAGGCAGTAAAGGTCATATACGACCCAGGGCAGGTATCATACCAGCAGCTTCTGCAGGCCTTCTGGCAGATGTTTGACCCCACTGACCCAGGGGGCTCATTTGCGGACCGCGGTCCACAGTACACCTCAGCCATATTCTACCAAAGCCCTGAGGAAGAGCAGATCGCTGCAAGATCCAAACAGGAGCTGGAGGACTCCGGCCGCTTCAAATCTCCTGTTGTCACCTCTATTGAGCCCTTAAAGAACTTCTTCCCTGCAGAAGAAAGGCATCAGAACTATTACCAGAAAAACCCCGGGCACTATCAAAGCTACAGCTCATTCTCCGGCAGGGAAAGCTTCATAACTCAGCACTGGGGCCAAGACACGCAGCTTAAGCCAGCTGAAACTTCGAGTGCCTGGTCAGCCTTCATCAAGCCGGACGCAGACACCCTGCGCCAGGAACTTAGCCCCATGCAGTTCAAGGTCACCCAGGAGCAAGGCACGGAGCCTGCCTTTAACAACGAATACTGGGATCATGAACAACAGGGCATATATGTGGACCTGGTCTCTGGCGAGCCCTTGTTCTCCTCCAGGGACAAGTTTGATTCAGGCACAGGCTGGCCCAGCTTCACCCGCCCTCTGGAGCCTGAGCACATCGTCACCCGAGAGGACAGATTCCTGGGGTTTGGCAGGACCGAGGTCCGCTCCAGGTACGCTGACTCCCATCTAGGGCATGTATTCCCTGATGGACCAGAGCCTACAGGTTTGCGCTACTGCATCAACTCCGCAGCCTTGCGCTTTATTCCCAAACAAGAGCTCAAACAAAAAGGATACGGTCAGTACTTGGAGATTTTCGAGGAGAATACCCACAGCAGATAGGTGCAGATCTGTATGCTGAACCAGGACAGGGGCCAGGACAGACAAAGTTGCTTAGCAGGTAATGTTTCCACAAACATGCCCCAGAGAAGAAGATCAAGCCCCCCATATGGGCATTGTTCTTTATTGCTTATGGTTTTCTAGCTGCTTGAGGGCAGCCATGGCCTGCTTATGCTTGGGCTCATGTTCCAGGCAGGTCCTTAGGTACTCTATCGCCTTATCGATATTTCCTGCATGGCGATAGATCATGCCTATATTGAAGGAGGCAGCTGCATTGCCTGCGAACATCTGCCTGTTGCTATGCAGGGCCATATCTATGCAGGAGCTGGCTTTGTCGAAACTCTTGCCCTGGGCATAGGCCATGCCCATGTTATAAAGTATTTGGGGATCATCAGGTGCAACCTGGCGCGCCTTCTGGTATTGCTCGATAGCCTCTTGCCATTTGCCCTGGCTCCTTAGGTTGCGACCAAGCTCATTGTACATCCAGACGTCCTGCTTGGACATGTGATCCTTTTTCAGCTCCAGGGCCTGGCTCATATGCTCGAATCCAGCCTCAGGGTCCAACTGCTCAAAAGATCTGCCTATTTCCATATGTACTGAGGAGACCATGTCCGCCATATGATTCTTGACTGTGCCCAGGGCATCGTTAAATACATTCTGGGCCTTGTCTGGATTGTCCTGTTTTATGTAGATCCTGCCTATATCAATCTTCCTTTCATAATTCATGGGCGAGAGTTTGTCCAATTTCTCCAGCACAGCCAGTCTCTCCTCCAATTTCCCGCTTTCCTTGTAAAGTCTGGCCAATCGTTTTAAAGGGGTCAGAAAAAGCTCCGCCTGCTTGCTTGCATCCTGATAATGCTTTTCCGCATCCTGATAGCGTTTTTCCTGCTTGGCTATATCTCCCAAGAGCATAAATCCTATGGAGCTGTTGCTCTTGCGCTCAAAGATCTGCTCCACCAATCTGGCAGCTTGGACAAGATCCCCGGAGTCAATCAACTGTTCGCATTTACTGACCAACTTGCGCAAATTGTTGGGTTGCACAGTATGGGCCACCTTCTGCAACAGGGAATTCGTGGAAATGGGTTTAACAATCATATTGTCCGCACCTGATTCCAGGGCATAGGCGGTCATTTGGTCGCTGACCTCAGTGGAGAGACAAATGATTTTGCAACGCTGACCAAAAGCCTGCTTGGCAGTGCGCAGTTCGTCAAAAAAGGTTCTGCCCCGGATGCTGGCCTCTATAAACAACAGCACCTGATTATTCTGGTTTTGTTCAAAGATGTTCTTGATGGTTTCAATGTAGCGATCCGGCTCCTCCACGCGAAAAAAATCACTCTGGCCCAGGCCAAGGAGCTTGTACAGACTGCGCAGCAGCCCGGAGAAGCTGTGGTCATAAGAGACCAAAACCACATGCCCCCCCTGCTTCTGGATAAAATTGCGAACTATGGACTCATATGTCCCTTCAGCCATATCTAACCACCCTTAGTTGTGCACATGCCTGGTCTTCAGGAATGTGCCTTACAGCAGCAGGATCACCTGGTTCACTGCTATAATTGAACCCTGCCTTGATACCCTGACACCCTTTTTCTTATAGGACATAATATGTATAATAGACCTATGCAATTCCAGCAAGCAAAGCAATTGTCAGACTCCTTTTTTTTGCGCAAGGCTTACCAGCTCCTGCACAGGACCCAGGAGCTTAATGTGCGTTTCTTGTGCCAGGAGAGCCTGGACAAGACCACCCTGGACCCTGAGGAGATATTCAGGCAGTTCCAGGAGCAGACCTCCAGTCCAGCCTTTTTTGAGCAGGCAGACAGCCTGGATGAGCTGCTGGTCGATCCCAGGGCTTCCCTGGATCAAATCCTGGGCCTGCTTCGGCCTACTTCTGACCCTGCAGAACAGATCTATGGCGAAGTCCCCTTATTGGAAGATATGCAGCCCCCTGCCCAGGAGGACATCTCCCAGGTCCGCATCCTTCTGGACATGGTTTTGGCTGTCAGGCTGAACTGCCTCCTGGCGGAGAGGAACCAGAATCCCGGCCTGTATCTGAGCCAGATCAGGGACATCCTCAGCTATAACTCCCAGAGCAGGCCAGAGTTCCTGCTCCTGGCAGAGCCCCTGCTCAGGATCGTGGCAGACCAGAGCCTGAGCATTATAGAAAGGGGACGGGCCAGCAGGGCCCTGGTCAACAACTACAACATAGAGCAGATCCTGATCTATGCTGCCTTGAATCCTGCTTTTCCTGAGCCTGAGAGGCAGTACATCTTCTCCTGGGTCAGCGCTTATCAGAAGCTGTACCGCAGGCTGGAATCAGTAATCTACAACCAGAAGGAGGAAAAGGTCGCAGCAGCCAGGCAATGGTTCTCAGCCACTCTAAGCAGCCTGCGCAACACCGGCAGGGCTCCTTACAGCACCCATGACCTGTACGGCTTTATCCAGGGCTACCTGCAGGCGGTTCTGCATAATCAGCAGGACAGGGCCCTGGAGCTGGGCAGGGCCCTGGTCCTGAGTGTGAACAACGAGGACATCATCCGCAGGATGCATGATCTCCTGCGCAGGGCAGAGGTTCTGCAGCCTGATTCCGAAAAGCTGCACCAGGCCTATAGCCTTCTGTTCAGGATAATGCAGGACTACAGGATGATCTGTATCCAGAAGAAAAAAGCCCAGAGGCAGATCAAGGGCGACTTTGCCAGGATCTCCCATGTCAGAAGGGACATGGAAAGGGTCTTGGCCGGAGATTTTGCAGCGGATTTGGCCACCCCTGTCCTGGGCCGCAGGCAGGAGCATCCCATGCTCCAGGAGACCAGGGCCAACCTGGAGGCCTACAGCCTGCTGCACCTGTTCGAGATCTGGCCCTTGCCAGAGGTTTCCCAGAGGCTGTTTAACGAGGTCTTTCAGCTAAAAAGGATGATCCCAGGGGACACTGAGCACTCCCTGGGCTTTGTTCTGTATATGGAGAAATTCCTGGAGTTCTTGATGCGTCTGGACAGGCTGGGCATCCAGGTAGTGCAGCATCAGGACCTGGGCTCCATGTTGACCAATGCCTATCAGCTCCACCTCCTGCACCTGCTCCAGACAGGAATATATCTGGGCTCCACAGGCTACTGGCGCTCACCCATCCAGAAGCCGCCCGCAGTGCTCTGCCTCACCAACCCCGGAGCCCTGCCCAACTGTCTGCAGCAACCCATGCGGCACATCATTTTCCGGGTCTTCCTGGAGACCGGTCAGTTCTATGAGTCCCCGTTCATCCTGGACAGCACCGAGCGCTACGGCTCTATGGACGAGCAGGGGGGACCGGAGCAGCTCTTCATGCGGCCTGGTCTTTTCCTGCTGCATATCCCGTCCAGGATCCAGGAGCACTGGAGAAGGGTCCAGGAGCAGCAACAACAAAGCCCGCACTTTCAGACCCTGATCCAGAACCGGATACGCAAGGGCTAGCTGCAGGCCAGCTTCTTTCCTGGGCCTGTCAATGCATCCCGATTCCTTGAAAACTCTCAGATAGAATGCAATTTTTTGCTGACACGCTACACAACTCCTCGGTAAAATGCTATCCGACGAGCATTCTCCTTAAAGGGCGCAGTAATTTTTTGCAACTCGGCCTCGTCCAGAGGCTGTACCTTGCGTCCTTCAACAGCAAGGGTTTCGACTTCGGAAGGGCTTGAACAGCCCACAATGGCCACTGTTATGGGTTTGCTCAGGGCATAGCGCAAAAGCAGTTGGGGATTCAACCCGAGATTCGGTGCAATGTAATGACCACCCCCAAAAATTTTCATGCCGATGACAGCCATTGATTTATCCAGCGCTGCCGGGAGAGTCTCGGTCAGAAAGCCGCCCAGGACCTCCTCCACAGGATTGACCGGCATCATCACCGAATCCACAGGCAACTCTTGAACCGCCTGGGTGAGCACATTGGGGTCATGGTGTCCGGTGACCCCGATGTACCGTATTTTGCCTTCTTTCTTAGCCTCCACAAAGGCTTCAAGCGCCCCTCCGGGTCCGGATATCATGGACAATTCCTCAAATGTGCGAACATCATGGATCTGCCAGAGATCAAGATAATCAACCCCTAGCCTCTGAAGCGTCTCCTTGAGGTCTTTTCGCGCGCCATTTTTGTCCCTGCTTGGGGATTTGCTGGTTTGAAACACCCGGCTTCTCGCCTGTGGCTCCTGCCCCCATATTCCCCCGTAATAAACTTCGCTGTCTGAATAAACTCGTGCGCTGTCATAGTAGGTGATGCCCTCGGCGATAGCCGAACGGATTACCCCTTGGGCGGATTCGATTTGCCCGGTGGTTCTGAGGACCCCTTCGCCGCCCAGACCCACACGGGTGACCATCTGCCCTGTGGCTCCGAATGGTTCTGTCGGTATAGGATTTTTTTGCATAGCGGAGCCTATCCTTTCTTTTTCAAAATTTTTATTTAGGAGACTGCCCTCGACACAATTTGTGGATTTTATGGATTTAGCAGATAAGTTTTGAAAAAATCATCATTTTTTTAGTTTTGAGTGTCCGTAGCGACAATGGATTTACCTTTTGATTTCTTTGTCTTTATTTTGAACTCTCAAGTGGAAAAGTGTCTTCTTCAATAGATGTCCTGACAAGCCACAAAAAGGGCGCATGCATGCGCCCTTTTTGTGGCTGAGATGTTTCGCTGCTCAGGTTATTTGGAATAGCCGCTACCCACGATCAGGCCACTGTCGGTTTGCTGCAAAAAGGAATGCTTCATGGACCCTTGCCACATGTAGTCGGCTGTTTCCTCCCCTTCCTCTACCGCATTTGCAATGGCCTCGTACACCGGCGGGGCCTCTTCCTCCAGGCTTTTCCCTGCAAGGGAGGGATGGACCACTAACATGCCGTCTTCTTCCAGAATAAAGACGTAGGGTTCATAATCATTGGCATTGATGGACTCGGGGTCGGTTCCTTCATTGATGGCCGCAACTACGTCTTCCACGTTTTTCTTGGCTGCTTCCTTGCTGCCGGCCAGCGCAGTGCTTGCAAGACAAAGCCCGAAAACCAACACTAGCGTTACCAAGCATATTCGTTTCATATTTTTCTCCTTTTCTGATTGATTCATCCAAACTTCGTGCCAATTGGCTTCAAAACACCTGAACCATGTTGCATCACCTCCTTTAGGCTGCTTTTTAAAGCTTACTTCCATATACCATGTCCGCATAAAAAATTACAAGCAATAAAATTAAATTTGCCTCTGCGCTATGCCCGCACCTGATCCTTAAAGGCGATATGAGTCGATCATTGACTGCCGCGTTAAGCCGGGGTGTCTATTTGAAGTGCTTAACAGGGGTGCCTTTGTGGTTGTAAGATCTGGGCCGAACCTCTGATTTCAAGCCAGTCCCACATGGGGAAAACTGACCACTCCAGACAACAGGTTTAAGGAAGAGACCCAGACCTCACCTCCCCGGGAGGTAGACAGATTTAAGGCATGAAGACCCAGACATAATCTCGTTAACGCTGTTTGACAGGGATTCGCTTTTTTTATTATGGATAGCTGATTTATTGCTTAGCACTACAGCTATGCCTTTAATTCATATCCTACATCCTTGGCTGGATGTTGATATATTTATTATAGTTATCTTTGTTTCAAACCTCTAGCAATAAAGAGAAAGGCTTTTAAAACATGAGCAAGAGGACAGATATCAGCAAAGTGATGATTATCGGCTCAGGACCGATTGTGATCGGACAGGCCTGTGAGTTTGACTATTCCGGCACCCAGGCCTGCAAGGCCCTTCGGGAGCTTGGATACGAAATCGTCCTGGTCAACTCCAACCCAGCCACTATCATGACCGACCCGGGCATGGCTGATGCCACCTATATCGAACCCTTGAGCCTGGACTCAGTTGAAAGAATCATTGCCAAAGAACGGCCGGATGCCCTGCTCCCGAACCTGGGAGGTCAATCCGGGCTGAATCTGTCCTCAGAGCTGTACCAGGCCGGAGTCTTGGACAAGTACGGGGTCAAAATCATTGGTGTACAGATAGACGCCATTGAGAGGGGGGAAGACCGGACCGCCTTTAAGGAAACCATGAACAGGCTGGGTATTGAAATGCCCAAAAGCCATGCCGTCTCCTCAGTTGATCGGGCCGAAGAGATAGCCAGGGACCTGGGCTATCCAGTCGTGGTCCGGCCGGCCTATACCATGGGCGGGACCGGGGGAGGACTGGTCTATAATGTCGAAGAGCTGCGCACCATAGCTGCCAGGGGACTGAATGCCAGCATGGTCCACCAGGTCCTGATCGAGGAGTCTGTGCTGGGCTGGGAAGAGCTGGAGCTGGAAGTGGTGCGTGACAACAAGAATCAAATGATCACGGTCTGTTTTATAGAAAACATCGATCCTATGGGCTTACACACCGGGGATTCCATTTGCACCGCCCCCATGCTGACCATTGACCAGGAGTTGCAGAGTAGGCTGCAAGAGTTTTCCTACGCCATTGTGGAGGCCATTGAAGTAATTGGGGGCACAAACATTCAGTTTGCCCACGACCCCAAGACCGGCCGGGTAGTAATCATTGAGATAAACCCCCGCACCTCCAGGTCTTCTGCCCTGGCCTCCAAGGCAACCGGGTTTCCCATAGCCCTGGTTTCCTCCAAGCTGGCCGGAGGGATGAACCTGGAAGATATTCCCTACTGGCGAGAGGGCACCCTGGACAGATATGTCCCTGCCGCAGACTATGTGGTGGTCAAGTTCCCCAAGTGGGCATTTGAAAAGTTCAAAAGCATTGAAGACAAGCTGGGCACCCAGATGCGCGCAGTAGGCGAGGTTATGAGCATTGGCAAGACCTATAAGGAAGGGCTGCAAAAGGCCCTCCGTTCCCTGGAAAGCGGGCGTTACGGACTGGGCTTTGCCCAAGACTTCAACACCCTTTCCCTGGACGAGCTCCTGCTCAAGCTCTCGGTACCTTCCAGCGAAAGGCAGTTTATTATGTACGAGGCCCTGCGCAAAGGTGCAAGCATTGATGAGCTCCATGAAAAGACCGCTATCAAACCCTGGTTTATTCAACAGATGAAGGAGCTGGTGGAGCTTGAAAAAGAGCTCCTGGCCTATAAGGGCGGGAATCTGCCTGACAAGCTGCTTAGCCAAGCCAAGCTGGACGGGTTTGCCGACTGCTACCTGGCAAAGATTTTAGACATTCCGGAAAAAAGAATACGAGAGCAAAGGGAGGCCCTGGGCCTTGTAGAAGGTTGGCAGCCAGTACCGGTAAGCGGAGTAGAGGACGCTTATTACTACTACTCCACATACCACGCCCCGGACAGGAGCGTGGCCAAGACCACGCAGGAAAAGGTCCTGGTCCTGGGAGGCGGCCCGAATCGCATAGGACAAGGTATTGAGTTCGACTACTGCTGCGTGCACGCTGCCCTTACCCTCAGGAATATGGGCTACGAGACCATCATGGTCAACTGCAATCCCGAGACCGTGTCCACAGACTACGACACCTCGGACAAGCTCTATTTCGAGCCCCTGACGGTAGAAGACGTGCTGCAGATCTACAGAAAGGAGCAGCCCAAAGGGATAATCTGTCAGTTCGGCGGGCAGACCCCGCTGAACATTGCCCGTGAGCTGGAAGAGGCTGGAGTGAACATTCTGGGGACCAACCCGGAGACCATTGATCTGGCTGAAGACAGGGACCGCTTCAGTCAGATCATGGACAGGCTGGGCATTCCCATGGCAGAGAGCGATATGGCCAGCTCTGTGCAGGAGGCTCTGGATATTGCAGAGAGGATAGGCTATCCCCTGATGGTCCGTCCTTCCTATGTTCTGGGAGGCAGGGGAATGGAGATAGTCTACGACAGCGAGATGCTGAGGGACTACGCCAAAAGCGCTGTGGGCGTGACTCCTGACCGGCCCATCCTGATCGACAAATACCTGGACAATGCCACAGAGGTAGAGGCAGACGCGATTGCCGACGGCTTCGATGCCTTTGTGCCTGCGGTGATGGAACATATTGAACAGGCCGGGGTGCACTCTGGAGATTCTGCCTGCGTGATCCCACCTGTGAACATACCTGAAAGACACCTGGAGACCATTTACGAGTATACCAGAAAGATTGCCAATGAATTAAATGTCGTCGGACTCATGAACATGCAGTATGCCATCTGGCAGGACCGGGTCTATGTCCTGGAGGCCAATCCCAGGGCATCCAGGACCGTGCCCATAGTCTCCAAGGTCTGCGGGATCTCCATGGCCAGGATAGCCACTCAGATCATGCTCGGAAAAAAGCTCCAGGACTTTGGGCTGAGTATCAGCAAAGTGCCCTACTTTGGGGTCAAGGAAGCGGTCTTCCCCTTTTCCATGTTCCCTGAAGTCGACCCGGTCATGGGACCGGAGATGCGCTCCACAGGAGAAGTCCTGGGCCTGGACTCATCTTACGGCCTGGCCTTTTACAAGGCCCAGAAGGCGGCCAAGTCCACCCTGCCTACAGGCGGGGCAATCCTGATAACAGTCTGCGAACGGGACCGGAATGAAAGGCTGGCCCAGGCAGCCAGGCACTTTGTACAGCTGGGTTTCAAGCTTTTCAGCACCGAGGGAACCAACAGCTTCCTCCAGGAGCACGGCATAGAGAGCGAACCAATCTTGAAGCTGCACCAGGGCAGACCCAACATCGTAGATGCAATCAAGAACGGAGAGATCCAATTGATCGTCAACACCCCTGCAGGCAAGCTGAGCCTTGAAGACGACTCCTATATCCGGAAGTCCGCGATCCAGTATGGTGTCCCGTACATTACCACTGTGGCTGCAGCTGTAGCCGCAGCTGAGGGCATAGACGCCAAGATAAACCAGCGGGCCACTATAAAATCTTTGCAGGAATACCATGCAGAGATCCTGTGAGCTATAGGCTGCCCGGGCAGGTTCCAACTGGTGAGCAGGCTGCGGCAGCTCACCACCCTCAGCACTCCAGAGGAAAAAACATCCCCTCCTAAGGCCCTTCTTCAGAAGGGCTTTTTGTTATTTCAGGGCGTCGCCTTGTCAGCTTTGCCTGGTGTCAGTCTTAACAATTTTGCATCTTCGCTACAGCGTCTGATATGCTGAATCAAATCTACTAGTCTGCCTTTTCTCTCTATTCCTATTATCATAAAAATCAGATATAGTGTGTGGCGGGCTAGGAACAAATCTGACAAACGAGGTGGGCCATGCAAAATCCAAAACAGGCCGTGATGCTGGGAGTTCTTGCACTGCTTCTCTTAACTTCTAGCGCATCGGTATCTGAGCAAATCCAAACCATTCGGTCAAAAAAAGGCACTGCTGTTGGGCTAGAAAGGCTGGTGGAAGGCTTGAATCATCCATGGGGCATGGCCTTTCTCCCTGGCGGCAGGTTACTGATCACAGAGCGCAACACCGGCCGGCTCTATATTTTGAACACAGACAACACCTTGTCCAAGCCTGTGCAAGGTGTGCCGGAAGTTTGGGCCCACGGCCAAGGCGGTCTGATGGACGTTGCCCTCCACCCGGAGTATGAAGAAAACAATTATATCTATCTGTCCTATGCCAAGCCCGGTCCAGACGGAAAAGCAGCTACAGCCCTGGGCCGCGGGAAGCTTTCAGGCGAGCGCATCAAAGAGTTCCAGGATGTTTTTGTTCAGGAGCCTTTTGTCAATGGAACTAACCATTTCGGCAACCGCATCGCATTTTCTCCAGATGGTCGTTATCTTTTTTTCGGACTCGGTGAGCGGTTTCAATTCGATCCGGCCCAGGATTTATCAAATCACCTGGGCAAGGTTATCCGCATCTATCCAGACGGCGGCGTGCCAGAAGACAATCCCTTTGTAGGCCGGGAAAATGCAAAGAGCGAAATCTGGTCCTACGGCCACAGGAATATCGAAGCAATGGCCTTTCATCCGGAGACAGGAACGCTGTGGGCAGGAGAGATGGGACCGAAGGGCGGCGACGAGCTCAACAAAATCGAAAAGGGTGCCAATTATGGTTGGCCGGTGGTCAGCTGGGGCGAGCATTACGATGGCAGGAACATACCTGACCCGCCCACCCGTCCTGAACTTGCGGATGCCGCCATACACTGGACCCCTGTGATTTCTCCCTCCGGCATGGTCTTTTATCAAGGCGACATGTTTCCCGAATGGAGAAACAACGCACTTATTGGCGGGTTGACACACCATGAGCTCGTATGCCTGGCTTTTGACGGCACCGCAGTGACCGAAAGGGACCGTTTGGACCTGCCGGCGCGTATTAGGGATGTGGAACAGGCCCCGGACGGATCGGTCTATCTTTTAACAGATCAGGATAATGGCAAAGTGCTTCGCATCAGCGCCGTGCCCGAATATTGATAAAGCATCTTATATCCCTGTCCTGAAGTGACAGGATCTTATGATGCTTTATAGTAAAATCCGAGTCTGAGCAGATAGCCTTAATCGTCTGAACTGCCGTAAAGTTGAGCAAACACAATTCAGACTGAAGCTCTATCCCAGTATCAGCAATTTGAAGGCACAGCGTTCAAAATCCATTTCTGAATGCGCAATAAGTCCAAACACCAGCATCAGCTTATCTCCCGAATGGAAACAGCCCCCAGCGGGCAGGCCTCAATGCACTCCCAGCAGCCCATGCACATGTCCTGAAAGACCATGGGCGGCTCGAATGCTCCGTCGATCTGCTTCAGCACCTTGTAAGTACACGCCTTTGCCGCCATGCATATCCCTTTCTCAGGATCGCACTCTTCCGGGTTGCAGGTTTCATAGTCCACCATGGCAAAGGACTTCTTGGCTTGCAGGTTCATGCTTTGCCTATCTCCTTGATTTTTTGCTCTTTGTCATTGGGCAACATAGACAAGGTATCGCGTGCTTCCAGCAGCATGGAAATCAAGACCGGAAAAACACATCTTACAGCGAAAATCCCGGATCAAGAATCTTGATCCGGGATTTTGGAAAGCAAATAATGCAATTACAGCATCTTTGCGGTCAGCTCGTCCAGCTGTTTGCTTATCTCAGGATCATTTACAGCCGCTCCCGGCTCATTGAATCCGCAGGCCCTTAACAACTCGGTTTCATCAAAGCCGTGCATCTTCAAGAAGTTAGCATACTTGGGATAAATATCGTTGAACACATTTTCATCCGGAAATCCCTGGCACTGAATAAACAGCAGTTTCTTGCCCGGCTGCAGCCTGCCCGGATTCTGGGCTGTTTGGAATTCCGGGACAAGGAAGGAAAAGGTCCTGTCCAAAAAGGCCTTTGCCTGGGAGGAAATATCCCCGAAGTACACCGGGGTGGCCAAAACCACTAGATCCGCATTCTTGACCGCATCCAGCACCTGGGTCAAATCATCCTGGACCGCGCAGTCCTCCTGTTTTGTCTTGCAGTACATGCAAGCCTGGCAGCCTCTAAAGTCAAGTTCATTCAAGCTCCAGTCTTGGGCTGTTGCCCCTTTTTCCCTGGCCTTGGCTGTAAATGCATCTGCCAGAGCTGAGCTGTTTCCTTCCTTTCTGGGGCTACCCTTTATGCTGACTACTTGCATAATAGTACACCTCCTGCTTGGGTTTTTGTTCAGACCCAGGTTTTATAACCACAATGGCGCTAAGTACGCAAAGTAAGATGCCCTAAGGTTGGAGTCATTTTTCTTTTGCCGCCCGCTGCTTCAGGTACAGAGTCAGCTCACTTTCCAGGGACTGCGTCTGGGCATTTCTAGGCAGCATTTCAAAAATAGTGTTTATATAGCCTTTCTCCAGGACCTGGAGGCAGGAGTAGGGATAGTTCAAGTCATAAACCCAGGAGGCCATCAGCAGCAAAAAATCATTCTTATAGTGCATCCTGTGATAATCGACAAGATGTCCAGCTTTGACCTGCTCCAGGATCGCCGGGGTTATGCCGTTTCCAGCTTCCAGGTCCAGGGTTACAATGTTGCTGTCCCGGGTATTTCGGGTAATGTGCAAGAGGATAACCGGGTAAATATCCAGCTTGTCAGCATCCCGCACGGCACCGACCACCTTCAGGCACCAGCCGGTGAGGCTTGGAGGAAGAAACCTCCTGTTGTGAAAAAGGACTGCTTTTAGAATGCACTTTTTGTCAGGCTTTGGCAGGTCCTGCAGGATATTTTCCCGGTGCAGGATCTTGCTGCTCAAAAAACCGTGGTTGACAGATATCCTGTCATTGAAGGTCTGATATTGGCTGTATTGTTCAAAACGGCCCAGATCGTGAAACAGGCCAGCCAGGGTGCTCAGGAAACTCAACCTGGAATCAAAGCCCTGGGAAAAGGCCAGGTTACGGGCGATTTGCATGACCCTGAGGCAGTGCTCTTCTTTCAATCGCAAATTGGTATCTGCATCAGGTGCAGCGTCCAAAAACTGTTGCACAAATCCATGAAAGTAGTCCTGGTAGTGCTTTATATCATAGGGTTGCAACATATGGTCCCCAAGCTCACTCCTTTGCACTTGCATCTAGGAACAAGGTGGCCGGAAAAATTCCCAGCAAGGTTGCTTTCCGTGTCTTTCCGTGTGTTCCGTGGGCTGTAATCTTCTATTGAGCATCATCAACCCCCGGCTGAAAAAAAATCCCGGGCATGGGGATTACAGTTTAGCCCACCAGGATGGTGCCAAGCCCGCTCCCTGCCTGGGCCTAAATCGCACTGACTCCCCAATGCTCGCCAGTACCGGGCGAGGGGCTCATGCCCACATCTCCCGCGGCAGCAAGGCTGCCAAGACCCAAAAAAGTATAGCTTCACTTTTTACAAAGATAAAAATGGAAAAAAACCACTTTTTAACAACCTAATATTGACAAAATCACCATTTATTGTTCTAAAATTAAATCAGACAGCACCAAGACAAACAGTGGCCAGCCTTGGGCACATAAAGCAGCCTGGTGCAAAGCAGGCCAGGCTGTCGAAAACACAATGGGCAAGCTTTTTGAGCATGTCCATTTGGTTTCCGGATCCGGCAATTATATGTTTCAACCCTGTTCATCTGTCCCAGGAGCCTGTATGCAACGTGCACTCTACTCAAGACTCGTCGCCTGGAAGCATTCGGCAAGAAGGAAACCGCTTTTGCTGCGAGGTGCTCGACAGACCGGCAAGACCTATCTTTTGACCCAGTTCGGCAGCGCGGAATATGACAACCTCGTTTATATCAACTTCGAGCGCGACAGATCTGTTACAGACTTTTTTGCGGAAACACTGGACGCCGCGCAACTTGTTCAAAACCTGGCCATATATACAGGGCAGCAAATTCGGCCTGGAAAAGATCTGCTCTTCTTTGATGAAATCCAAGCTTCGAACAGGGCCCTCAATGCCCTCAAATATTTCCATGAACAGCTCCCGGACTACCATATCGCTGCAGCAGGTTCCTTGTTGGGTATAGCCCTCTCCGGGCCTGATTCGTTTCCGGTAGGCAAAGTTAACTTTTTGGATTTATATCCATTGACTTTTTTTGAATTTCTGGATGCGCTCGGACAAAGCGAGCTCAAAGAAATCATCCTGCATGTGGACACTCCGACTCCTTACCCGGAACCGTTTCACAAACAACTCCTGCAATATCTGCGCTCCTACTATTTTACCGGAGGTATGCCCGAGGTTGTCGCTTTTTATTCCCAAAACAATGACCTGGCCGAAGTTCGAGAGATCCAGCAGGAGATACTGAATGCCTACGCTTTCGACTTCTCCAAGTACGCATCTGGACCGGATATCCCCAAATTACGCATGATCTGGGACTCGATACCTGTGCAGCTGTCCAAGGAAAATAAAAAATTTGTTTTCAAGGCCCTCAAGCAAAGCGCTCGGATGCGGGATTTTGAAAATGCCCTGCACTGGCTGGAAAAAGCAGGGCTGATCCATCGCGTATTTCGGGTGAGCACAGTGGAGCGCCCGTTGAATGCCTACGTCAAAGAGAATATTTTTAAATTGTATAGCCTCGATGTTGGCCTTTTGGGGGCCCTCGCCGGCCTCCCGGCAAGGTTGACAGTCCAAGGAGAGGACATATTCAGAGAATTCAAGGGGGCCTTGGTGGAAAATTATGTCCTTCAGGAGCTCAAAGCATCCCGAAATTGCAGTATTTACTATTGGGAGAGCGCAGGCCGTGCAGAGGTTGATTTCGTGGTGGAAACTTCCCAGCAGATCCTGCCCCTGGAGGTGAAAGCGGGAACCAGCAGGAGAAGCAAAAGCCTTCAGAGTTTTGATGCCAAATTCCACCCTCCCTATCTTGGCCGCACATCCCTGGACAATTTTAAAAAAGATGGACGGATCCTCAATCTACCCTTGTATGCGGTCGCCACCTTTCCCTGGCGTTTGCAGGGACAGTGAGCCCTTGTGGCCGATACCCCCGCGTATGGCTCCAGCCCATAACCACTCCTCGAATCTTACCCATTTTGCGCTTGGCGCGAAATGTAAAGTGTCTCTGCCCTTTGCAGGTTAAACAAAGCGCAGAGGCCTATTCATTCATAATGAGTCCACATCCTAATGACTTTAACCACTTTCTCCTCATCGAGAGTCTGATAGACTAGCCTGTGTTGAATATTTATTCGCCGGGAAAAGGCCCCGGCCAAATCCCCTAATAGCTTTTCGAAAGGAGGAGGGGTCTGGTAAGGATCCTCACGCAGGAGTTCAATCAGGATTTCCGCTTTCTGGCGCAGGACTTCCCTCTTCCCGCTTAACACTTGACGCTTTCCAGCTTACCACTTTCCCCTTACCGCTCTGCGCTTCCCGCCTACCTCTTCCCGCTCCCCGCTATCCTAATCCCCTCTTTACGAGCTATATCAGCTATGATCCCTCCGGCACCTTTATCCCATTCACTCTCAGCAACTGGTATAGGCTCTATTCTACTATCTGTCTTTGATCTTAAGGACCATAATTTGTTCTTGATCTCTTCTGAAGAATCTTCATTAAAATCAGAACAAACCAACAGTAAGTCTAGATCGCTATCTTCATCAGAGTTATCTTTTGCATATGAACCAAAAAGTATCGCTTCAGATATATGTATCCCTGATTTACTAGCCAATTGTAAATAATTTTGTATAGTGTCTATAACTGACTTATCAACCATTGGAATACCTATTTTGCTTCTTTAAACTCATTATCAGCACTTTCTTTATCAATTTTAGCCGGCCAAAAGTCTGATTACCTTCCCTCAAGCTGATATCGATCAAACTTGGCTATAAAATCTTTTTGTTTTTCATTTAACTCAAGATTAGATTTTTCATATAGTCTTAACAGGTTATGTATCCGAGGAGGTAATTGCTCTGTAAGTCTACATAGATGTGCTTTAATAGATTTTTCTAAAGCTAAATGGGCAAAAAACAGGCCATGTCTCAATTTTTGAGAAGCAATAAGCAGTCAGCAGTATCAAGATCCTCTTTTGCACTTGATACCCAATAATTTACATGCTTTTCAATATCGAAACCCATTAATTAACTCCAAATTTCCACCACTCATTGCTCGCTACTCATTTGCTGTTTAAAAAATTGGAGCTTGACCAGCCTGTTTGCAAAGTTCGTTAGCCGTAATTCGATCAAAACCTCGGTGCCGCTTTACAGGAACAGCCTTGCGCCCATTG
This sequence comes from Thermodesulfobacteriota bacterium, assembly GCA_051744965.1. Taxonomy (GTDB): domain Bacteria; phylum Desulfobacterota; class Desulfovibrionia; order Desulfovibrionales; family Desulfothermaceae; genus CAZBUB01. The sequence goes on from JBNJDO010000022.1 coordinate 24,293, forward strand.
GTATAGATGGAGTGATTGCCTCCCTCCCTGAGCAGATAGAAACCATTTTGCTCAAAATATTTCACTAGATCACGCCGTTTGACTGACATTGTCATCCTCTACCGGCAATTGTTCAATCAATGCGTTGCCCATTGGTATTTCTTTTCCAAGCTCTTTATAAGCCAACATCATTTCTTTCAAAGCATCTCGAAGCATATTTCTACATTCTTCAATATCCTGGCCCTCGGTGACCACCTCGGGCCATTCAATCAGTTGCCCTAAATAACCAGAAGGTATCTTGGTATATTTTGCTGTAAAGGATCTCATAAACTCCTCCATGTTGCACAATCAGTGAATTCTTGAAAAACTGTTCAACCGGTCCCCAGCTCTCAATGCCCTGCCTTCCTTTCTATTTGTTTGTCAAGTAGCCTGTCCCAATCTCATTTCTCCTGTCTCTCCAATCTCACTCTCTCTGGCGTCTCTGTGACTATCTATGCTAGCAAAAGGTTGGCGGCGGCAATATCAAACCCTGGCCACTGGGCGAATATTGGACAGGATATCCTTGATGGATTCTCGGGTGAGCGCCATATCGTAATCCGCCTGCAGCCCTATCCAGAAGCCGTCGTTTACGCCGAAGAAGCGGGACAATCTGAGCCCGGTGTCCGGCGTAATGGCCCGTGTACCCTTGACTATCTCACTGATGCGTCTTTGTTGTACCCCGATCTCCTTGGCTACACGGTACTGGGTTATTCCCATTGGCCGCAAGAAGTCTTCAAGCAGGATCTGACCTGGATGTACCGGCTCCAGCTCTCCTTCTGCTACATCGGAGAAGTCCATGTCTTTGAGTTCTTCTATTTTGATACTCATAATCACCTCTTAGTGGTAATCTACAATCTCAACCTCCCAGGCGTGACCGTCATGCCAATCGAAACAAATTCGCCACCTGTTATTTATGCGGATGCTCCACCGCCACTGACCTGCTCTCTTGCCGGAAAACTTCTCCAAACGGTTTCCCGGCGGGATCTGCAATTCATCTACTTGCTGCACCCTGTGCAACTGAGCCAGTTTCCGCTGAGCTATCCGCAACAGGTGGATGTCAAAACGACGCACCTTCCGGTTTGCAAAGACAGCAGCAGTTTCCTTGTTTGCGAACGTCTTGATCATGCATTGAATGCATATCGCAAAACGCTAG
>JBNJDO010000023.1:0-25028 GCA_051744965.1 Thermodesulfobacteriota bacterium
TCCCACAGCCAAAGGGGAATATGCCGAATTAGTGATTCCGGGGGGCAAGCTGAAGTTGACCCATACTGGAGCTGAAAGTGAGCTTGAGCAAGGGGACCAGTTCATTGTCCAGCCCAGGCAGGCCAGCAAGGATACCGAGATCTCCCAGGGGGTCAGGCTGCAGCAGAATCTCCTGGGCCCGGAGGTCTTTGGCGGGCATTACAAAAACCCTGAAAGCATGGAACCAGCGTTTGAGTCTGAGCCGGAGAGGAACCTGTTCATGGGCCTGGGCAAGTTGATTTCCGCGCTTAAGAGAGATGACCAGGAGGGCATCCAGAAGGGGCTGGGCTATATAAATGGTGGCATTGATCAGGTCTCCAGGCAGCAGGCCAAGGTGGGGGCCAGGCTGAACAGGCTGGAGAGCACCGAGGATGTCCTCTCTGATCTGGAGCTGAGCGAAAAGGAGCGCAAGGGCAGCATCGAGGACGTGGACTTTGCAGAGCTTATGAGCCAGATGTCCCAGCAGCAGAACATTTACCAGGCGGTGCTCAAGTCCTCTTCCATGATCATGCGCATGAGCCTGGTGGACTATATCTAAGCAGCAGAGCCCCTGAAAACACGCAAAAAGACCTCCGGGCAGAGCTGCCCGGAGGTCTTTTTGCGTGACTGTGCTCAAAGCAGGGATTATCCGGGGAACAAAGGCAGAACCTCTAAAAGAGCCCTATCTCCAGCTCCTGCTCCACTAGGGCCTGGGCCGTCTTCTCGCTGTCCGGCTTGTATTCCCCGTTTTGCACCAGCTGCTTTAATGCTTGCACCTTTTCCTCGCGCACCTCAGGACCTTCTTCAGCCCCCTTTTGCACTTGGCTCAGGACCTGGCCCTGGGAGGAAAGCTGGACCTTGTCCTGGTCCTGGGCAGGTTCCTGGGAGACTGAGGAAGGCCTGTTTTGCTCCTTGCCCTGGATCTTGTCCTGATTTAAGGCATTGAGTTGAGCCAAAAGATTGTTTATTTGCATGGCCTGCTCCTTGCACAGTTTGGGAGTGCATATTTATAGCATGGTCTGGTCCACTTTGTTCCTGGTAATCGTCCAGAGCCTATGCAATATCTGTTCCTGCTCCTGGAGGTCCGCCTCTTGTTGATTCTCTTTTCGGATGCTGACGCGGTTTTCTTTAGGTAGAAATTCAAAACAAAAAGTAGTATCAAACTCCAGCTCCAGCTCTGTCTTGATTTCCTGGACCACTGGATTTTGACTTTTGGAGGTCAAAAGATTGTTCACGATTTCCTGGGAGATATTCTGCACGAGCCTTTCCCTTTTGCTTATACCCTGATCCCGGGACCCCGCCTCTCCTTGCAGGGCATGTTCAACCCGGGCCAGGTGCCTGGTCTTGTTCAGCTGTCTGTCATAGCTGCGAAGCACGCTTTGCAGCTTGGGATTTTTGGTATTCACAAGCCACCCCTTGTAACAGCAATATCGGAAGGCTGCAGGAAAAACTTTAGACTTTGAATTAAAATTTAGTGTAGAATCTTGCGCACAATATGTAAAGGGCAAGTAAGGGGCAGATTCTTATGGGTTTTTCGGTTCAATATGTGCTGATTTTGACCAAGTCCGGGCAGGAGCAGGCTTTTGCTTTGGGCAGGGAGATACTGCACTGGCTGCAGGCCAGAGGAGTGCAGAGCCAGATCCTGGACCACGAACGCTTCCGGAATCAGACAGGCCCGGAGGGGGAGCGCCCGGATCTGATCCTGGTCCTGGGCGGAGACGGGACCATGCTCAGCGTGGCCAGGAAGATGGGGATCAAACGGATACCCATGCTGGGCTTGAACCTGGGTCAGGTGGGCTTTCTGACCGAGCTTTGCAGCAGGAGATGGGCTCCAGTCCTGCAGGAGATCCTGCAAGGCAACTTTTTTTTGTCTCCCAGGATAATTCTGGAATACCAGGTCCTAAGACAGGACTCGCTCCTGGAAAAGGGCCGTGTGGTCAACGATCTGGTGGTCAGCAGGGGAGGCATGGCCAGGCTGGCCAAGCTCAAGGTCAGCTATGGCCAGAGGGAGATGTCTGTTTTCCGGGCTGACGGCTTGATCGTCTGCACCCCTACAGGCTCCACTGCCTATGCTGTGGCTGCAGGGGGAGCCCTGCTCAGCCCGGAGCTGGAAGTGCTGCAACTCTGCCCTATATGCCCTTTTCTGAGCGGATTCAAGCCGGTAGTCCTGCCCAGCAGGGAGTCCCTGGAGTTGGAGATCCTGGACCACTCCCCGGATATGTTCCTGACCCAGGATGGGCAGTCAGGGCTTGCCTTGGCAGCAGGGGACCGGGTTTTGATCAGCCAGTCCAGGGAGAGGCTCTATTTTGCCCAGCCCCTGGGCAGCAGTTATGTGGAAAAGCTGAAGCTCAAGGGCTATCTTTGAAAAACGAAGCAGGAGCTTGGCCTTGAAGACTCTGCCAACTTTTAAGTCCCCCCTGGAGCTGCAGTACAGGCAAAATCCCTATGTGGACGCCTGGATCCTGCATTTCATGACTGAGAACAATCTGGAGCACCAATTAAATCCCCAGATAAACGCCTCCCCGGAGCAGCTGAAGTTCATGGTGGCCCTGCAGGAGGAGCAGGTCTTTGTGCCCTGCCCTGACGAGGAGTTGCGTCAGCTCTTCTCTTCCAGGGTCACTCCAGAGCTGCAGGCGGCGTACAACAGGCAGTGGAGGAGATTGGCTGGGTTTGTGCATGAAAATGTCCAGGACCGCTATCTCTGGCGCAAGATCATCGCCCTTTGCAGACACAAGTACCGCATGGTCCTGGCCTCGCCTTTCATGATCCCCTCCAGGCTGATGAAGCGCTTTCTGGATATCTTCCTGACCCAGACCAGCCTCACAGATCCCCTGCAGGAGAAAAAGGCCTTGTACAACCAAAGGGCCCAGGAGTTCAGGCATTCTGGGTTGTTGTACAGCCTTCTGGACGTTTGCCCAGAGGATGCAAACAGGTGCGCTTCCTTGCAAAGGCTGCGCAGGGTCCTGGATATAGAGGAGCTGCGCAGGCTGATGTGTCTGGCCACCTGGAAGCAGATCTGGGAAAAGCCAGCATCCTCCATGGATCTGGACTCAGAAGCAGTGCTGCAAAGCTGCCCAGAGGCTAAAAGCACTCTGGAATCAGTTCTGCCTGCGAGGAGTACAAGGGATCAGGGTCTGAAGATCCTGTTCTTGCCGGATCAAAGCGGAGGGATCATGCTGGACCTCTTGATTGTGGATGCCCTGCTGCAGCAGGGGCACCAGGTGATCCTGGCCCTGAAGGAAGGCTTTTACTTCCAGGCGCCCACTTTCTGGGACTCTGAACAGGATAATGTTTTGGCCCAGGGGCTGGAAGGGGCCAGACAGGTGGTGCAAAGCCAGATCTCCAAGAATGAGCTTTTGCAGCAGCTGCGCGAGAGCAGCTTCCTGGTCATCTCAGACGGGACCAGGGAGAGGCTGAACCTGTACCGGGTCAGCGTGACCTTTGCCAGGGCCTGGAAGGAATCTGACCTGATCCTGGCCAAGGGTCTGGACCATTATAAGCAGCTTGTCCTGAACAGTCACGAGTTCAGCAGGGACATTCTGTGTTTCTACCGGGAAAACGGTCACCTGCAAATGAAGTTCAAGCCCAAGAGCAGCCAGGCTGTGCAGTACACAGAGGCCCAGATCCTGGCCAAGGCCGAGGAGATTATCCAGCAGATGCGCCAGACCAAGGCCCAGGGCAAGAAGGTCATGTTCTACAGCGCTATCATAGGCAGTATTCCCGGCCAGACCAGTACCGCCATCCGGGTTCTGAATGCTTATGTGGATTATCTGCGGCAAAGACTGCCCAATACTTTGATTATTAACCCGGCAGAGTATTTCGAGCCAGGCCTGGATGCGGACGATCTGATGTATATGTGGGAGAGGGTGCAGCGCAGCGGTTTGATTGATGTCTGGCGCTTCCAGAGCGTGCAGGACATTGAAAAGAGCTTCGAGCTGTTAAAGGAGGAAATGCCCACGGTCTGGATAGGCAAGGACGCTACATTTTCCACAGGCTGCACCAAGGAGATGCGTATTGCCTTGGAAATGCAAAAGGTATATCCTGAACTGCAGATTATGGGCCCGGATCCGGACAAATTTTTCAGGCGCAGGGAATACGGGATAGGCAAATTCTTCGATGCTACGATTGTGGGGGAATCCCTTGGAAATTCAGTGGCCCGCAAAATCGGAGGCAGATAAAAAGGATCCCGTGTTGAGGAAGCAGGCATATTTTGCCGCGCTGGCCATGCTGCTGGTGCTATTGCTGCAGGCCTGCGCCCCGGAGGCTCCCGAGCCAGAGCCAGAACCAGAGCATGAGGGCTACGTGGAGCTGGACAGGCAACAGGCCCTGGAGGTGGTTAACAGGCTGGATCCCTGGGCCCAGAATCTGGAATCCTGGCAGGATTTGGCCCCTGCCCTGCAGAGAAGCCTGGAGTATGTCCGGGCTAAACCAGAAAAGAAGCTGGCTCTGCAGGGTCAGGAGCTGGAGGTGACCTGGGGCCGCCTGGAGCAGAGCCTGGAGCTTTTGCTCCAGCTATTGCCCAGGCTGGATCAGGAGCCGGAGCTTCTGGCGGAGCATTTTATCTGGTACCAGCTGCAGCCCAGGCCCTTGTTTACCGGCTATTTTCAGTATGAGCTGCCGGCCAGTCTGCAAAGGAGCAAGGAATATAACGTCCCTTTGTACGGGCCCCCTGAGGATCTGCAGACTGTGGATCTGGGCAAGTTCCATCCCAGATGGAAAGGGCAAACCCTGGTCTACAGGGTGCGCGAGGGAGAGATCGAGCCCTATCCAGACCGGGAGAGTATAGAAACGGGTTCCATTCAGGACCAGGCCCAGGTCCTGGCTTGGGCCAAGGATCCCCTGGATGTTTTTTTTCTGCAGATCCAGGGCTCTGGCAGGCTCAGATTGCCAGATGGCAGGGTGCGCAATATTGGTTACGCAGCCAAGAATGACCGGGAATACGTCTCTCTGGGCCGGGTCCTGGCCAGGGATGGACATCTGGCGGGTCGGGGCATGGGCATGGACTCCATCCAGGAGTATCTAACTGACAATCAGGATCTATTGCCGGATATTCTATACAGCAACCCCAATTATGTCTTTTTCAGATTTACTGATGGCGGTCCTTACGGGGCCATGGGCAAGGAATTGACCCCCTTGGTCAGCCTGGCCACGGACAGGGAGGTCCTTGCCCTGGGCTCGATTTTGGCCTATGCAGTGGACCTTCCAGCAGGAACAGAAAGGGTGGGCAGGCTCACTGGCCTGGGCCTGGCCCAGGATGTGGGCGGGGCTATCCAGGGACACCACCTGGACCTGTATTGCGGGGCGGGGAATCGGGCCATGCGGCTGGCTTCCAGGCTGAAATCCCAGGGCAAAGTGCATATTTTGCTGAGTAAAACAACAAAGACAGAAGGCCAGGACAGGATCCAAAAAGGACAAGGAACTCAAGAGGACATTCTCAGAGCGGAGCTTTTGCATGACTGAATATGAGGCAGTGATCGGATTGGAGGTGCATGCCCAGCTCAAGACCAGATCCAAGCTTTTCTGCGCCTGTTCCACTAGCTTTGGGCAGGAGCCCAACACCAATGTCTGCCCGGTATGTACAGGTATGCCCGGGGCCTTGCCGGTGCTGAACAAAAGGGCTGTGGAGTATGCCGCCAAAATGGCCCTGGCTGTGGACTGCCAGATTAATCAGGATTCGGTTTTTGCGCGCAAGAACTATTTCTATCCGGATCTGCCCAAGGGCTATCAGATTTCCCAGTATGAAAGCCCCCTGGCCCGGGAAGGCAGGCTGATGCTGCGTATGGAAGACAGGGAGCAGGAGGTGCGCATTGTGCGCATTCACATGGAGGATGATGCTGGCAAGTCCATCCATGCCCCAAGCGAAGGTCTTAGCTACGTGGACCTGAACCGCACCGGCATCCCTTTGATAGAGATTGTCAGCGGCCCGGATCTGGGTTCTGCTGACGAGGCCGTGGCCTACTTGAGGATGCTGCGCAGCATCCTGATCTACTTGGGCATTTGTGACGCGAACATGGAAGAGGGCAATTTCCGCTGTGACGCCAATGTTTCGGTCAGGCCGGCAGGCAGGGAGGACATGGGTACCAGGACTGAGTTGAAGAACTTGAATTCTTTCAGGTTCGTGCATAAGGCCTTAAGCTATGAGATCGAGAGACAGGTAGACCTGCTGCAGGATGGGGAAGAAGTGGTGCAGGAGACCAGGCTCTTTGACGAGGCAAGAGGAGTGACCAGGACCATGCGGGGCAAGGAAGAGGCCCATGATTACCGTTATTTTCCTGATCCGGATTTAGTACCCATAAAATTGCAGCAGCAGGATCTGGACCTCTGGGCTGCACAGCTGCCTGAGTTGCCCCGGGATAAGCTGGAGAGGTTCATGCAGAGCTATGGATTGACCTTGCAGGATTCAGAGACCTTGATCGCAGATCCCGGCCTGGCAGATTATTTCGAGAGGGCTGCTGCGGAGTTCCCTTTCGCCAAGACAGTGGCCAACTGGATCCAGACAGAGATGCTGCGTGAGCTGAAGGAGCAGGAGATCCAGGTGCAGGACTGCAGGCTTGCTCCAGAGTCCTTGGCCTCGCTTTTGGAGTTGATCAGGCAGGACCAGATCAGCATCAAGATAGGCAAGCAGATCTTCCCGGAGCTGTTCAGCACTGGCCAGGATCCTGAGCAGTATGTCCAGGACAAGGGGCTGTTGCAGATTTCGGATCAGGACAGCCTGCAGCAGGTAGTGCAGGAGGTGGTCCAGGAGCATCCGCAAGAGGCGCAGAAGTACAAACAGGGCAAGAAAAAGCTCTTGGGCTTTTTTATGGGCCGGGTTATGGAAAAGACCCAGGGCCAGGCCAATCCACAGTTAGTAAACGAGCTCCTGCGCCAGGAGCTAGAATAGTGGACAATAAATAGGAAATGAAAAGGCACATCCGTTACTCAGAGAGCGAAAAGGCCCTTTTTCTCCTGGATCAAAGACATCTGCCAACAGAGGAAAGGTGGTTCGTCTGCCGCAGTGTCCCGGATCTGGTACAAGCCATGCAGAAGATGGTTATCCGGGGGGCTCCAGCCCTGGGAGTCTGCGCTGCCTATGGGTGCTGCCTGGCCTTGCAGGGGCTGGATGAGCAGGAGCAGGCCTGGAAGCAGGAGCTGGCCCAGAGGCTGGAGTTTTTGTCCAGGGCCAGGCCTACTGCGGTCAACCTGAGCTATGTGGTGCGCAGGATGCAGGATGCCTGGCTGGCTGATACCGAGCTGTCACCCGAGGACCTGTACTGGGTCTGGATCAAGATGGCTAAGGAGATCCATGCTGCAGATATCGCTGCCAACCAGACCCTGGGCAGGATCGGGGCAGAACTTTTGCCTTCCGGGGCCAGGGTGATGACCCATTGCAATGCCGGGGCCCTGGCCACAGGCGGTTACGGAACCGCCCTGGGAGTGATCCGGGCAGCCAAAAGCCAGGGCAAGGAGCCCCAGGTGATAGCCAACGAGACCCGTCCCCTTTTGCAGGGGGCCAGGCTTACCGCATATGAGCTGCAGCAAGATAAAATACCGGTCACTTTGGCCTGCGACAATGCAGCTGCCCTGCTCATGGCTAAAGGCGAGGTGGATGCAGTGCTGGTGGGGGCGGACCGGATCGCAGCCAATGGAGATACCGCAAACAAGATCGGCACCCTGGGGTTGGCGGTGCTGGCTCGTAACTACCAGATCCCATTTTATGTGGCTGCGCCTGTCTCCACCCTGGATGCGCAGACCTCGAGCGGAGAGGACATTCCAATTGAGCAAAGGCAGGAACAGGAAGTGACCAGGCTGGGGGGGCGGGACATGGCTCCGGCTGGAATGCGGGCCCACAATTTTGCCTTTGATGTGACCTCGAACGTCTTTATCCAGGCCATTATCACGGAAAAGGGCCTTTTGGAGCCGCCCTTTGAGCAGTCCATCGCATGGGCCTTGGCAAAATAGGGTAAGAAGGAATGCTGAGCATGATTCTGCTGGGGTGTTTATGCTGCCTGTGGTAGCTATATTGGGCCGCACTAATGTGGGCAAGTCTACCCTGTTTAACAGACTGTTGCGGGAGAAAAAGGCCCTGACCCATGACCGACCCGGAGTGACCAGGGACCGGGTCTATGGTGAGGTGCATGCGGAGCAGGCCCCATTTGCACTGGTGGATACCGGCGGATTGGAGCCAGATTCCAGTCAGGGCCTGGATCAAGAAGTGTTTGCCCAGGCCAGGGAGGCCCTGGAGCAGGCCCAGCTTATTTTATTGCTTGTGGACTGCAAACGGGGTCTGACTGCTGTGGATGAAGAGCTGGCCCAGTATTTGCGCAAGACCAATAAGCCCCTGCGTCTGGTGGTGAATAAGGTGGACGGTCCGGAACGGGAACAGGTCTGCCTGCAGGACTTCTATGCTCTGGGCCTGGAGATGCTCCCGGTTTCAGCTGCCCACGGCTACAACATGCCCTTGCTGCTGCAAAGTATCCAGGACTGGATACAGGATCTGGGCCTTAAGGGCCAGGGGGAATCCTCCCAGCCTGGGCAGGCGCTGCATCTGGCCTTGCTGGGCAGGCCCAATGTGGGCAAGTCCTCTTTAATCAATTCCATCCTGGGGGAGAAAAGGCTCATAGTCAGCCCAGACCCCGGGACTACCCGAGATAGCGTGGATGTAGTGCTGCAAAAGGAGGGCAGGCGCTATATATTCCTGGATACTGCAGGAGTACGCAGAAGGACCAGGATCAGGGATTCTTTGGAAAGGTTCAGTGTGCTCAGGGCATTGAAGAGCAGCAAAAGGGCCCAGGTGACCATCCTGGTCCTGGATGCCCTGCAGGGACTGAGCCAGCAGGACAAGAAGCTTTTGTCCTTTCTGGAGCAGGAAAAGGTGCCCTTGCTTATAGCGGTGAACAAGGTGGACCTGGTGCCCAGAAAGGACCGGGGCAAGCTCAAGGGGTTCTTTGAGCAGGAGCTTAGATTCTGCCCCTATGTGCCCAAGATCTACACCTCCAGTGTGACCAGGGCTGGATTGGGTGGGCTGCTGCCCCTGGCGGAGAAGCTTTGGGAAGAATGCAATCGCAGGGTGGGCACAGGGGAGCTGAACAGGCTGCTGCAGCAGGCTGTGGGCAGCCATCAGCCTCCGATGGTCAAGCAGAGAAGGCCCAAATTTTATTATTTGACCCAGGCCCAGGCCGCTCCACCCACTTTTGTCTTTTTCGTCAACGACCATACCCTGATCCAGCCTGCTTATGCCAGATATTTGGAAAAGCAGATCCGCAAAATATTCGGGTTTGTTATGTCTCCAGTGCAGCTTGTGTTCAGGACCAGTCAGGGTTAAGGCACCGTCAGCCTCTGGGCCTTGGTCCAGGGGCAACCTGATGCTGAAGCAGCGTGTTTTTGTTCGGGGCTCGGCCACCAGGCTAGGCAGGAGTGAATCAACGAGTATATAAGGAGTGGCAAGATGCTGGAAAAGACGAACATGATCTGGTTTGACGGCCAGTTTGTACCCTGGGACCAGGCCCAGGTGCATGTGCTGACCCACACCCTGCATTACGGGGCCGGGGTTTTTGAAGGCCTGAGGAGCTACGAGTGCTCTGATGGCAGCGCTGCTATCTTTCGCCTGGAGGAGCATGTGGAGAGGTTGTTTGATTCCGCGCGCATTATCCAAATGGAGATCCCCTTTTCCCCCCAGGAGGTCCAGGAGGCCATAGTCAACACCCTGAAGACCAACAAGCTGAAAGTGGGCTATGTCCGTCCCCTGGCCTTTATAGGTTCCGGGGGCATGGGGGTCTATCCCGGCAAAAACCCAGTGCATCTGATTATTGCTGTCTGGAGCTGGGGGGCCTACCTGGGAGAAGAGGCCCTGCAGAAGGGCATCCGGGTCAAGACCTCCAGCTTTAACCGGCACCATGTGAACGTGATGATGACCAAGGCCAAGGTCTGCGGCAATTACGTCAACTCGGTGCTGGCCAAGAACGAGGCTTTGGCTGACGGCTACGACGAGGCCCTGCTCCTGGATGTCCAGGGTTATGTTTCAGAGGCCTCAGGGGAAAATCTGTTCATTGTCAAAAAGGGCGAGCTTAAGACTCCCCCCTTGGGCTCCATCCTGTCCGGGATCACCAGAAACGCAGTGATCACTCTGGCCAGGGATATGGGCTACCAGGTGCTGGAGCAGAGCTTTACCAGGGACGAGATTTATACCGCGGACGAGGCCTTTTTTACTGGCACCGCAGCAGAGTTGACCCCGATCCGGGAGCTGGATCACAGGAAGATCGGGGCCGGCAAGGCAGGCCCGGTGACCCAGCTCCTGCAGCAGGAGTTCTTCAGTGTGGTACGCGGGGAGAACCTGAAATACGCTGGCTGGCTGCACAGCTTCCAGCTTTGAATCTGAGTCCAGATGTCTGGCAAGAATCTGACCTCCAGCTATAGACCGCAGACATTTGCCCAGGTCCTGGGCCAGGAGGGTGTCTGCAGCATCCTGTCCAGAGCCGCGGCCCTGGATAAATTGGCCCCTGCCTATATGTTCAGCGGCACCAGGGGCGTGGGCAAGACCACAGTGGCCAGGATCCTGGCCAAGGCGGTGAACTGCAGCCAGGCCCCGGCAGCAGAACCCTGCAATGAGTGCAGGCTTTGCAGACAGATCACCCAGGGGATCAGTCTGGATGTGCAGGAAGTGGACGGAGCCTCGCACACAGGCGTGGATCATGTGCGCAAGCTAAACGAGGAGGTGGGCTACTCCCCCTTGGAAGGCAGGTATAAGATCATCATTATAGATGAGGCCCACATGCTCTCCAAGTCTGCCTTCAACGCCCTTTTGAAGACCCTGGAGGAGCCTCCGGTGCATGCGGTCTTCATCCTGGCCACCACTGAACCGCACAAGTTCCCGGCCACGATTGTCAGCCGCTGCCAGCATTTCAACTTCAAGCTGGTGCCAGCCAAGGACCTGGTTAGGCATATGGGCAGCATCTTGCAGAAGGAGGACCTGGGCTGGCAGGAGCAGGCCCTGGAGCTGCTGGCCAGGAAGGCCGCTGGCAGTGTGCGGGACGCCTTGTCCATGCTGGACCAGGTTCTGGCCCTGGGGGATAAGGAGCTGTGCGCTGAGCAGGTCCGGGGCATTCTGGGCGTGGCCAGGCAAAAGAGCCTGCAGGACTTGTTCCAGGCCTTTGCTGACAAGGATTGCTTGGCTGTATCCCAGCTGGTGCAGGAGCTTCTGGAGCAGGGCCTGGATCTGGGCTTTTTTCTGCAGGAGCTCTCCGCAGCCTGGAGGAATCTGTTTATCCTCAGGCAGACCGGAGAAAAGGGGGCGGAATTTCTGGGTCTGCCCAGAGAAGAGCTGCAGGTCTGGCAGGATCTGGCTTCTCGTCTGTCCCTGGCCCAGATCCATGCTGCCTGGCAGATGACCCTGGAGGGCCAAAGGCAGGTGGTCAGCAGTACGGACCCAGGCCTGGCCCTGGAGCTGCTCTTGTTCAATGTTGCTTATCTGCCTGATCTGCTCCCTCTGGAGCAAGGTGGCTCTTCCCCTGCTCAGGGCACTAATCCAGGGCAACAGCCTGCGGGCCCTGCACCTGGTCAAAAGGGGCAAGAAAAAGCTGGAAGCCAGCCCAGGTCAGATTTCAAGGCTGAGCCCCAAGAAGAGGAGTCTGCAGCCTTAAACAGGCAAGAAAAGCAAGAGCCCGGGCAATCCAAGGATTGGAAAGGCTTTTTGCAGTATCTGAAGCAGGCTTCCTATCAGGAGCAGTTACCAGGCATGCACTTGGTGCAGGGCCAGGTGCAGGAGTGCAAGCTGCAGATCTACTGTCCCTCCTTTTGGAGGGACAGATTGCAGGCCAAAGGCGGAGAGCGCCTGCTGCAAAAGGCTGCGCAGGAGTATTTCCAGGACAGCCTGGAGCTGGAGGTGCTGCAGGAGCATAATCATAACAGGGCCAAGGAAGCGAATCGGAATCTGGAACAAAGGGTGCGCCAGGAGCCTGTGGTACAAAGAGTGCTGCAGGAGTTCCAGGGTACGATCCTGCAGATCAAGGCCCAAGGCGGCCCCAAGGGAGAATGAATGTCGAGGCAGGTCCTTGCGCGGCCCTGGAGAGGGAAGCAAGATCAGGCAGCCTAGCCAGCCTGACTATGTTTGTCTTGGGCCTGTTAATAAGGGCTAAAAATGTTTAATGCCGATCCCGGGGTCGGAAAAATGGAGGTTAGAGACAGATGGGTATGCAGGATATGATGCGCCAGGCCCAGCAGCTGCAGAAAAAGATGGCCCAGGTGCAACAGGAAATGGCCAACACCACTGTGGAGGCCAGCGCAGGAGGGGGCATGGTCACAGTCACAGCCAAGGGCTCCCTGGAGATTGCGGCTGTGCAGATTGATCCTTCAGTGGTGGATGCTGAAGAGGTGGAGATGCTGCAGGACTTGATTGTTGCTGCAAGCAACGAGGCCCTGAAAAAGGCCAGGGAGATGATGGAGAGCGAGATGTCCAAGGTTACTGGTGGATTGAACCTGCCTGGCATGGGGATGATGTAGGGGGGGGTAAAAAGGAGAGAAATCAGTGCAAAAACTGCCTCAAGCCCTGCAGGATCTGGTGCAGCAGCTGGCTGAGCTGCCTGGAGTAGGGCCTAAATCAGCCTTGCGTATGGCCTTGACCTTGCTGCAGTGGCCGCAGGACAAGGTGCGCACGCTGGGCCGGAGCATTGAGGGTCTTAGGGATGCTTTGACTTTGTGCAGTGAGTGCGGTGGGATTTCGGATGCAGATCCCTGTATGCTTTGCTCTGATCCTGGACGCAGACAGGATGTCCTTTGTCTGGTGGCTGATTGGGATGCCCTATTGGCAATTGAGCAGGCAGGATTTTTCCAGGGCAGGTATTTAATCCTAGGGGGCCTATTGTCTCCCTTGGACGGGGTTCAGGCCAGCCAGCTGGATGTGCGGCGCCTGAGGCAGAAGCTAGCCACTGGGCAGGTCCAGGAGCTGGTGCTGGCTCTGGGCAGTACCAGGGATGCCGAGGCCACAGAGTCCTACATCAGCAGCCTGGTGCACAGGGAATTCCCTGCGGTGGAGATAACCAGGCTGGCCCAGGGGATCCCAGTGGGCTCTGATCTGCGCTATGTGGATCAGGAGACCCTGAAGCAGTCCCTGCAGCATAGGCAGCGTCTATGCTGAGAGTCTGCACAGAAGGCAGGCTGTTGCCCTTAGTCCCCGAAAGATCAACTCCAGCTGTAGTCCCTGGTTATGAGCGCTAGCCTGGAAGGTGAAATCCAGCACATCGTGTTCTATAACCCCCAGACCCAGTACCTGGTGGCAAGGCTGAAGAGTCCGTCAGAGCCTGCCCAGGTCACTGTGGTGGGCCTGCTGGGGCAACTCAGCCCAGGGGAGAGGGTTGCCTTAAGCGGAGTCTGGCAGGAACACCCCAAGTTCGGCAGGCAATTTGCAGCGGACAGCTGTGAACAAAGGCTTCCAGCCAGCGAGAACGGGATCAGGCGCTATCTGGGTTCTGGATTGATCAAGGGTATAGGGCCGGCTCTGGCCCAGAGACTGGTGGATCATTTCGGCTGTGCAGTGCTGGATATCCTGGATAAAGAGCCGCAAAAGCTGTTGCAGGTGGAAGGCGTTGGGCCCAAAAAGCTGGAGAGCATCAAGGCCTCCTGGGAGAAACAGCGCGAGATCCGGGAAGTCATCCTTTTCCTGCAGGAGCACGGTGTTCCTGCCACCTTTGCCGGGAGGATCTTCCAGCACTATGGGGCAGATTCAGTGCGCAAACTGAAGGAGAACCCCTATGACCTGGCCTATGAGATAAGGGGCATAGGCTTCAAGACTGCTGATTCCATGGCCCAAAAGCTGGGCTTTGCCCCGGATAGCCCCCAGAGGCTGGAGGCGGCGATTGTGTATTGCCTGTTCCAGGAAAGCGAGCAGGGGCATTTGTTCTCTCCCAGGCAGGAGCTTTTGGGCAAAGTGGCCAAGATGCTGGATCTGGAGGAGGGGGCCCCTTTGCAGCAGGCCCTAGAGGTCCTGCAGGAAAGGAAAAAGGTCCTGGTCCAGGATCTGCCGGAGCGGGATATCCAGGCCGCAGTGTTTTTGCGCCATTTTTACCGTTGGGAAGTGGAAATCGCTCGCAGAGTACAGGAGCTAATCCAGCACCCAGGAAATGTCCCGGAGAAGAAGCTCCTGCAGGTCATCAGTCAGCTGCAGGATCAAAAAGGGCTGACCCTGTCCCAGGAGCAGCAGCAGGCAGTGAAGGAATCCTGTCTGCACAAGCTCTATATCATTACTGGCGGGCCGGGCACAGGCAAAACCACTTTGACCAGGTTTATTGTTCAGGCCTTGAGCAGGCTGCAGCTCAAGGTCAAGCTGGCGGCCCCCACGGGCAGGGCCAGCAAAAGGCTGGCAGAGGCTACCTCCAGGCCTGCACAGACCATTCACCGCTTGTTGGGCTTTAGCCCTGGAGAAGGATTTGAGAAGGGCACGGATAAAAAGCTCAAGGCAGATGTTTTGGTCCTGGACGAGGCTTCCATGCTGGACTGCCATCTTTTTTTGCAGGTCTTGCGGGCCATGCCCCTGCACGGAAGCCTGATCCTGATTGGAGACGCCAATCAATTGCCTGCGGTAGGTCCAGGCAATGTGCTGCAGGACCTTTTGCAGAGCAGGGTTGTTCCCAGTCTGGAGCTGAAGCAGATTTTTCGGCAAGCCAGGGAGAGCATGCTGGTGGTCAACGCCCACCGTATCAATCAGGGCAATTTCCCAGTTCCCAGTTCCAAGCAGGCCCCGGAAGCGGATTTTTTCTGGGTGCATCAAGAGGAGCAGGAGAAAGTGCAGGAGATGATCCTGCATCTGGTTTGCGAGAGAATTCCCAGGGTTTACGGTTTGGATCCCCTGCGGGATCTCCAGGTCCTAAGCCCCATGCATAAAGGCCAGGTGGGCACAGGAGAGTTGAACAGGCTTTTGCAGCAAAGGCTGAACCCGGGCCCGGCTCCGGGTCTGTACAGCAGGGGGATGCTTCTGCGCAAGGGGGACAGGATCTTACAAATTCGGAACAACTATGAGAAAAACATTTTCAATGGGGATCTGGGTTGGGTTCTGGAGGTGAATGAGCAGGCAGGGGAGCTGGTGGCTGGCTTTGAGGGCCAGCGCATCAGTTATGAGCAGGCTGAACTGGACGAGCTGGCCCTGGCCTACTGCCTGAGTGTGCACAAGGCCCAGGGCAGCGAGTATCCCGGGGTGATAATCCCTTTGGTCATCCAGCATTATCTGCTTTTGGAGCGCAATCTGATCTATACCGCTTTGACCCGGGCCAAGAGGCTGGCGGTGCTGATCGGAGGCAAAAAGGCCTTGGCCATGGGTATCAACAATCAAAAATCCCATCTGCGCAACACCTACTTGCAGCACAGGTTAAGCAGCCAGCTGCGGAAAGATGACCACCAGCCTTAATCCGGGCTTTCGGCCCAGGAGCTTAGCAGTTGACAAGCAGTGGGCCGCTGTTTACTCTTGAACAACCATATAGTAGCGAGAGTGGCGGAACTGGTAGACGCACTGGACTTAGGATCCAGCGGCAAAAGCCGTGGGAGTTCGAATCTCCCCTCTCGCACCAGAGTACGGTTTACCGGCCTGGAATCATCCAGGCTTTATTATTTTCAGGCTGGGCCCATAACAGGGTGCAAGCTCTTCTTAGACAGGCCAAGAATACATTAAGGAGGCTAAATAAAGATGGAATACCAGGTGCAGGATTTGTCCCCGGTGAAAAAGAAGGTCCAGGTCCAAGTGCCTGCAGAAGAGGTCAATGCGGCCCTGGAGGCCACGATAGCCTTTTTCCGCAAGGATTTGAAGATTTCAGGATTCCGTAAGGGCAAGGTCCCCTCCAGTGTGGTGGAAAGCAAGTTCAAGAATGATATTTACCAACAGGCGGGCCAGGACTTGCTCAATGTCCATTTCAGCCAGGTTTTCGGTGAACTAGGGGTGGAGCCGCTGTCCGGGATAGATGTGGATGAAATGGGCCAGATGGAGCGGGATCAGGACTTCAACTATTCCTTCAGCTTTGAGGTCAGGCCAGAGATTGAGCTTCCGGAGTATCACGGGCTGCAGGCCACGCAAAGGCAGGTGCAGGTTACACCGGAAATGGTGGAGAATATGCTCTCCAGGCTGCAAAGGGAGCAAAGCGAGCTGGTGCTGACTAAAGAGGACAGGCCTCCCCATGATGGTGAAGTGGCAGTGATCAGCTTTGCCGCCTACAAAGATGGCCAGCCCTTGTCCGGGGTCCAAAGCGACAATCTGGAGCTGCCTCTGGGAGAAGGCCAGGCCCTGCAGGAATTCGAAGAAATAGTCAAAGGTCTGCAGCCGGGTCAAACCGGACAAGGGGAGATCAGCTTCCCCCAGGATTTCCTGAACCAGGAACTGGCAGGACAAACCGCCCAGATGGAGGTTACCCTGAATGTGATCAAGCAAAGGCAGCTGCCAGAATTGGATGATGATTTCGCAGCAAAGCTGGGCTTTGAAAATATGCAGCAGTTGCGGGATGCTGTGCAGGAAAGATTTAAGAACTACTTCGAGCGTATGGAGCGTTCCAACACCCAGAAAAAAATCCTGGATCAGATAGTTTCCCAGGTGCAGGTGGAGCTGCCTGAATCCCTGGTAGAATCACAGCTGGACAGGCTGCTGGAGAACAAGAGGTCCAAACTGGAGCAGCAGGGCAAGAGCCTGGAAGCTGAAGGCACGGAGCAGGAGATCAAGCAGAAAATGCGGCCCGAGGCTGAAGAGTTGGTCAAGGCCCACCTGGTTTTGCTGGAGGTGGCCCGCAGGGAGGACCTTTCTGTGAGCAATCAGGAGGTGGAGCAGCATCTGTACCGCATAGCCATGGAATCCGGAGAGGACCCCAAAAAGCTCAAGGATTACTATGAGCAGAACAATTTAATGTTTGCGCTGCGGGACAGTCTTTTGGCGGACAAGGCCATGGAGTCGATTTATGAGCACGCCCAGATAGAAGAAGTGCAGGTTTCGCCTGAGGAAGAGGAGCAGGAACAGGACCAGGCTGCGCCTGCTGGGGATACAAATGAGGAGCAAAGTCAAGAAACAGAAGACCCGGGGAATTAATCCTGCTATTGCTTTGCAGAAAGATAGATTTTTGCTATAATAAAAAATGCCCTTGAAATCAGACAAGGAGCATACTTTGCAAGGAGGCTAGATATGGCCAGCGCAAATATACCCATTGTAATCGAGACCACTGGCCGGGGAGAGCGGGCCTATGATATTTATTCCCGCCTTCTTCGGGACAGGATTGTACTGCTGGGCACTCCTATAGATGACTATATCTCCAACCTGCTATGTGCCCAGCTGCTCTTTCTGGAGTCAGAAGACCCGGAGAAGGAGATCAATTTCTACATCAACAGCCCTGGGGGTTCTGTGACCGCTGGTTTGGCTGTGTATGACACTATTCAGTACATATCCGCGCCTGTAGCTACCCTTTGCCTGGGCCAGGCCGCAAGCATGGGAGCGGTCCTGCTGGCTGCAGGCAACCCGGGCATGCGCTATGCCCTGCCCCACAGCAGGATCCTGCTGCATCAGCCCATGGGTGGATTCCAGGGCCAGGCCACGGACATTGACATTCAGGCTAGAGAAATTATTCGCTTAAAAAGTAAGTTGAATCAGATCATTTCTGAACATACAGGCCAGAAGCTGGAAAAGGTGGAGCAGGACACAGACAGGGATTACTACATGGTGGCTGAGGAAGCCAAGGAATACGGAGTCATAGATCAGGTGCTGAGCTCCCGCAAAGAGGCTCAGTAGAATAGCAGGGAGCTTCGGAGGAAGTCCCTGTGTTTTCAGGCCTGGGTGCGGCCAACTGGATGCTGTGCAGCGACACATCAGAATGCTCCCAGGCGGACCAATTCCAGTGCAGGCAATAGAGGAAATTTATGAGCAATGAAAATGATGTCTACACCCAGCTTTGCTGTTCCTTTTGTGGCAAAGACCAGGAGAGTGTGCAAAGGCTTATTGCCGGACCAGATGTTTATATCTGCGATGAGTGCGTTAATCTCTGCAACGATATTCTGACCCAGGACAAAATAAGCGAACAGAATGCTGAAGGTGGACTTATGCCGCCTTCTGAGATCAAGATGTCCCTGGATGACTATATTATGGGCCAGGAGCAGGCTAAGCGCATTCTGTCTGTTGCAGTTTACAATCACTATAAGCGGGTGCATTACCAGGAGTCCTCAGGCAAGGATGTACAATTGGACAAAAGCAATATCCTGCTCATCGGTCCCACTGGCTCTGGCAAGACCTTGATGGCCCAAACCCTGGCCAGAGTGCTGAATGTGCCCTTTGCCTTGGCTGACGCCACCACATTGACCGAGGCGGGATATGTGGGCGAGGATGTGGAGAATATACTGGTCCAGCTCCTGCAGAATGCGGATTATGATTTAGAGTCCGCCTCCAGGGGGATCATTTATGTGGATGAGATCGACAAGATCTCCCGCAAGGCTGACAGCGCATCCATCACCAGGGATGTATCAGGCGAGGGTGTGCAGCAGGCCCTTTTGAAAATAATGGAGGGCACCATGGCCAACATCCCGCCCAAAGGGGGGCGCAAGCATCCCCAGCAGGAGTATATCCGTATGGATACCTCGAATATCCTGTTCATTATGGGCGGGGCCTTTATTGGTCTGGACAAGCTCATCCAGCAACGGGTCCAGGGCAGCGCCATGGGCTTTGGGGCTGAGATCGGAGGCAAGAAGACCCAGAAGCTGGGAGAATTGCTGCGTCAAAATCAGCCTGAGGATTTGATCAGATTTGGATTAATTCCAGAGTTTGTGGGCCGCATTCCTGTGGTTTCAGCCCTGGACGAGCTGGAGGAGGATGATCTGGTTCATATTCTGACCGAGCCCAAAAATGCCTTGGTCAAGCAGTACCAGAAGCTGTTTGAGCTGGACAATGTGCGCCTGCGGTTCACCCAGAATGCATTGAAGGCCATAGCCAGACAGGCCATGCAGCGCAAGACAGGGGCCAGAGGGCTGCGCAGCGTAATGGAAGGCGTCATGATGGATATCATGTATAAGCTGCCAGGGATGCAGGATGTACAGGAGTGTGTGATCAATAAATCAGTGGTGGAGAACAACGCTGAGCCTTTGCTCTTTTATCAGCAGCAAGCCAAAAGTGCCTAAGACAGACATTCGTCCAGCAATTAAGAATACAAATCAGGAAGATAGCTAAATATCCAAAGAAGACAGTAATGAGTAAATCTATGCAAGATAAACAGGGAAGCGAGAACATGACCCTGCCTTTGATGACCCTCAGGGATGTGGTCATGTTCCCTAAGGCTATTATACCCCTTTATGTGGGCAGACAAAGCTCCATCCAAGCAGTGGAGCATTCTTTGGTGGATCATAAGAAAAAGATTTTTCTGGTTACCCAGAAGAGCCCGGAAATGGAGACTCCTTCTACCCAGGATCTGTATCAGGTGGGGGTGGTCTGTAAGGTACTGCAGCTTTTGCGCCTTCCGGACGGCACTGTTAAGGTTCTCTTCGAGGGCCTGCAAAGGGCCACCTGGAGCGGGGAGGACCCACTGTTCTCCAGCAGCAGCGAGTTTCCCCTGGTCCAAGTTAACTATCTTCCGGAGAAAGAGGTTTCTGGAACCGAGGCCCAAGCCCTGATGCGCATGACCAGGGAGGGGGTGGAAAAATTTGCTGAGAACAATAAGCAGCTTTCCCAGGAGACGGTCAAGGCCCTGAATGCAGCCCAGCATCCCGGCCAGATGGCTGACATGCTTGTTCCCCATCTCAAGCTGGAGTTCGCCAAGAAACAGGAGGTCCTGGAGATAGAGGATCCTGTGGCCAGGCTGGAAGAAGCCTATAGCCTGCTCATGGGCCAGCTGGAATTTTCAGAGGTGGAGCAGAAGATAAATGAGAGGGTCAAAGAGCAGATTGAGAGCAACCAGAAAAACTACTATTTGAACGAGCAGCTCAAGGCCATCCACAAGGAGATGGGCGTGGAAGATGATCCAGGCGCGGAAGTGGAGGATCTGCTGGAGCGGCTGGAAGCCAAAGACATGCCAGAGGAAGCCAAGGAGAAAGGCCGCAAAGAGATCAAGAAGCTCAAGCAGATGCCTCCTTCCTCTGCTGAATACACAGTGGTGCGCAACTATGTGGATTGCATCCTGGATCTGCCCTGGAACTACCTGAAGGAAACCAGCCTGGACATTGAACAGGCCAGGAAGATTCTGGATGAGGACCATTACGGCCTGGAGCGGCCCAAGGAAAGGATCCTGGAATACCTTGCGGTGCAAAAACTGGTGGACAAGATGCGCGGTCCCATTTTGTGCTTTGTAGGTCCTCCGGGTGTGGGCAAGACTTCCCTGGCCCGCTCCATTGCCAGAGCCACGGAGCGCAATTTTCAGCGTCTATCCTTGGGAGGTGTCAGGGACGAGGCAGAGATCCGCGGCCATCGACGTACCTATGTGGGAGCCATGCCAGGCAAGATACTGCAGACCCTGAAAAGGCAGGAATACAATAACCCTGTGCTCTGCCTGGATGAAGTGGACAAGATGAGTACTGATTTCCGGGGTGATCCTTCTGCAGCCCTGCTGGAGGTACTGGATCCTGAGCAAAACTACGCCTTCAACGATCACTATCTGGATCTGGATTACGATCTCTCCAATGTCTTTTTTATCACCACTGCAAACGTGCTGCAGTCCATTCCTTGGGCCCTGCAGGACAGGATGGAGGTGATCACCCTGCCTGGCTATTTGGAAACAGAGAAGCTGAAGATAGCCAAGCAATTCTTAATCCCCAAGCAGATGGAGAAGCATGGGCTGACAGAGGAGAACATCCAGATTTCGGACCGGGCGGTGCAGGAGACAGTGCGCAGATATACCCGGGAAGCAGGGGTCAGGAACCTGGAAAGGGAGTTGGCCACAATCTGCCGCAAGGTGGCCAAACGCCTGGTGGAGGAAGGGCAAGGCAAAAAGCCGGTGCATGTGAACAAAAAGAGTATCTCGGGCTTGCTGGGTGTGCCCAGATATCGCTACGGCCAAAAGGAAGAGAAGTCCCAGACAGGGCTTTCCACTGGCCTGGCCTGGACAGAGTTGGGCGGGGAGCTTTTGAATATTGAAGTGGCCCTGATGTCCGGCAGCGGCAAGATAGAGATCACAGGCAAGATAGGGGATGTGATGCAGGAGTCAGCCAGGGCTGCCTTAAGCTATGTGCGCTCCAGATCAGAACTGTTTGGGTTACGTTCCGAGTTCTACAAGGAAGTGGATATCCATATCCATGTTCCTGAAGGAGCTACCCCCAAGGATGGCCCATCTGCAGGTATCACCATTGCCACTGCGCTGGTTTCTGCCCTGCTGAATGTTCCGGTTAAGAACAATATGGCCATGACAGGTGAGATTACCCTGCGGGGCAGGGTGCTGCCTGTGGGCGGCTTGCGGGAAAAGCTTCTAGCGGCGCAAAGGGGTCTGATAGATACAGTGATCATCCCTACAGAGAACAAAAAGGACCTCAAGGAAGTCCCCAAGGAGATACTCAAGGGGCTGAACATTCTCCATGCCGAGCATATGGACGAGGTCCTGCCCCAGGCCATGGAGGATGTGGGCTTCCAGGAGATCTTCAGTGGACAGGAAAATTCCATGCCTTTCGTATACCGTTTGTACAAGGAAGAGGCCAAGCCCATCACCCATTAGCTCTTGGAATGATTTCCAGTCAGCAGGGGAGAGGATCTGAAAAAAAAACTCACCCCGGTCTCTTTTCCTGGCAGGTGAGCCCTGTTGTGATTGATGCACTGTGCAATGGGCAAGCTCCCTGGATTAGGGCCTTAAAAGTTGGGACCAGTCCCAATTTCCTAATAGAGTGGAGCTTGACTTGTTGATGCAAGACAAGTATACTTATCTTTTATCTTTTTGGGAGGACTCTTTTTATGTATGCTATAGTGGATACCGGGGGCAAGCAGTACAAGGTCAGTCCTGGCGCAGTTTTCAATGTGGAGAAGATAGAGGCTGAGGCAGGAGCTGAGGTGGTCCTGGACAAGATTTTGCTGGCCAAGGATGGCCAGGATGAGCTCAAGGTGGGCACCCCCTATTTAAATCAGGCTAGAGTGGTCTGTGAGGTCCTAAAGCAGGACAAGGACAAAAAGATCATAGTCTTCAAGCATAAGAAGCGTAAGGATTATCGCAAGAGGGCTGGACATCGGCAGGAGTTCACCCAATTGCAAGTCAAAGATATTGAAATTTAGCTCTAAAGAGCAAGGAGGCTGTAATGGCTCATAAGAAAGCAGGCGGCAGCTCCAGGAATGGTCGGGACAGCATAGGCCAAAGACGTGGCGTAAAGCGATTCGGTGGCCAGCAGGTCAAGGCAGGAAATATCCTGGTTAGACAGCTGGGGACTAAGATCCACCCTGGGGACAATGTGGGAATGGGCAAGGATTATACCTTGTTCGCTTTGAGCGAGGGCAAGGTCCAGTTCGAGAAATATACCAGGAAGCGCAAGTCCAAGACCAGGGTGCATGTAGTGCCTGCCCAGGCCTAAGCCTGGATTTTAGGGCTATTTACCAGGGCAGAAGGCTTGCCTTCTGCCCTTTTTTAATCTGTTGCAGGTGCAGTTTTGCCTTGCATTAAGCCCTTACTTGCCCCTGAAGGGGTTTGCATTGAACTTGTCTCTTCCTGGGTAGAAATAGCTTGCTATGCACTTTGTGGATGAGGCCCAAATAAGAGTGATTTCTGGGAAGGGAGGAGATGGTTGCGTCTCTTTCCGCAGGGAGAAGTATGTACCCAAGGGCGGCCCTGATGGAGGCCAGGGAGGCAAAGGAGGGGATGTTTATCTTCAGGCCTGCGAGTCTCTTTTAACTTTATATGATTTTCGTTGGAAAAAGATTTTCCAGGCCCAAAGCGGCAGGCCCGGACAAGGCAAGAACAAGACCGGGCAGGATGGAGAGGATCTCTACATTCAGGTCCCCTTGGGCACCCAGGCCTATGAGATAGATGAGGACTACGGGCAGATGCTTGTGGCGGATCTGGTGGATCCTGGCCAGACAGTTCTCTTGGCAAGAGGGGGCAGGGGTGGCAAAGGCAATACCCATTTCAAGTCCTCTACGCAGAGAACTCCTAGATTTGCCCAGCCAGGGGAGCCTGCAGAAGAAAAGCAGATCACTCTGCAGTTAAAGCTCATGGCTGATGTAGGGCTGCTGGGCCTGCCCAATGCAGGAAAATCCACCTTCATTTCCAAAGTCTCTGCAGCCAAGCCCAAGATTGCAGCCTATCCCTTCAGCACATTAAGCCCAAATCTGGGGGTTATAAAGGACATACAAGGCAGGAGCATGACACTGGCGGACATACCTGGCTTAATCCAAAATTCCCACCAGGGCCAGGGGTTAGGGGCCAGGTTTTTGAGGCATGTTTCCAGAAGTAGGGCGCTTTTGCACATTTTGAGCATAGAAGATGTCAGCCTGCAGGATCCCTGGGCAGGATTCGGACTGCTCAATCAGGAGTTGGAGGCCTTTGATCAAAATCTATTGCAGAAAAGGCAGATTCAGGCCATAAACAAGATAGATCTCTGGCCAAGACGAGACGTGGAGAGGCTTCGGGAGATGGCCAGAAGTCAGGACAAAGAGGTCTATTTTATTTCAGCACTGGAAGGTATTGGAGTGCAGGAAGTTTTGGAGGTCCTCTGGGGTCTCGTGCTGGAATGAGGAACGCTATGAGCAGCTGGCAAGAGGAAAGCAACATTCAGGAGTGCAGGCAACAGCGCCGGCAGGTCCTTTCCAGCTCGAAACTCATCGTACTCAAGGTGGGAAGCGCGGTGCTGACATCTGGGCAGGGTCTGGATCTGCGGGTGCTCAACAGGCTCGCGGACGAGATAGCAGCGCTGCATGACCAAGGCAAGGAGTTTATCGTGGTCTCCTCAGGTGCTGTAGCAGCAGGCAAAAGATTCCTGGGCCTGCAGCACGAGGAGTTGAGCCTGCCAGAGAAGCAGGCAGCCGCAGCCATTGGACAAAGCAGGCTTATGCACTGCTATGACGAGGCCTTTGAACGCTACGGCAAAACTACTGCTCAGATCCTGCTTACCAGGGACGATCTGCGCAGCAGGCACAGGTTCCTAAATGCCAGGAATACCTTCTCCACCCTCTTGCAGAGCGACATTATCCCCATTGTCAATGAAAATGATACAGTGGTGGTCCAGGAACTGAAGTTCGGGGACAATGACTTCCTGGCCACATTGATCCTGAATTTGGTGCAGGCAGAGCTATTTATTAATCTGACCAGCGCTGAAGGAGTCTTTTCTGCCAATCCCGAGCTGGATGGCCAGGCCAAGAAACTGGATTATATCCCTGATGTTCGAGAGCTGGATTTGGATACCGTTTGCGAGGGCAAGAGCAGCAGCGGCTCCGGTGGTATGTACAGCAAGCTTCTGGCAGCAAGCAGGGCCTCTCAGTTAGGGGTGCCCACCTTGATAGTTTCCGGTCGGACCCCACATGTGTTGGAGAGGATCTTTAATACCGAGGATCTTGGCACTTGGATCATGCCCTCCAGGAAAACCATTCCCCAGAAGAAGTTCTGGCTGGCCTATAATCTGGATCCAGTGGGCAGTCTGTATCTGGACCAGGGAGCAGCAGATGCCTTGCTGCAGCGGGGAAAAAGCCTGTTGCCGGCAGGAATCAGGCGGGTTTGCGGTGAGTTCAGCAGCGGAGATCTGGTAAGGTTGCTGGGCCCGGATAACAAGCAGCTGGGTGCGGGGCTGACCAACTTTGATTCCCAAGAACTCAGCAAGATTGCAGGCCGGAAGACCTCAGAGCTGGAGTATGTGCTGGGTCATGCTGTATACAGCCAGGCTGTGGTGCACAGGGATAATTTGCTTTTAGATGCCTTGCATTGATAACATGTTGATAACATGGAGTATATTTTTGAGAATCTTTTCCAGATTTTTTGTTGACAAGCGCAGGCTACTTTGTATATAAACATCTTCTTTGGGCTTGGTTACAAGCCTGCTCTTTTCCAGGAGGTCAAAGGGATTCAAAAAGATTCTTGACAGGCATATTTATTAGATGTAATCTGTACTTTCCTTTGAACGGTTGGAAGTTCTTTGAC
>JBNJDO010000024.1:0-24670 GCA_051744965.1 Thermodesulfobacteriota bacterium
TTCAGTGCCTAAAATTGAGCCGTTTGAAAAATACAGCGAGGCCTATGAGCAGTGGTTCGAGGAAAACCCTGAAGCTTACAGGACAGAGCTGGAGCTGATCCATGGCCTTTTGTCGCCTCAGCCTGCAGCCAGGGGCCTGGAAGTGGGCGTGGGCTCGGGAAGGTTTGCAGTCCCTCTAGGCCTGGACATAGGAGTGGACCCCTCCAGGCAGATGGCGGCTAGGGCGAAAAAGCTGGGTATCCGGGTGGTGCTCGGAGTGGCCGAAGCTCTGCCGTTTTCTGGCGCCAGGTTCGATTGTGTTCTGCTGGTGACCACCATCTGCTTCGTGGATGACATCGAGCAGACCTTTGCTCAGGCCTTTCGGGTCCTCAAGCCAGGGGGGAGCATCATAGTCGGCTTTGTGGATCGGGAAAGCGAATTGGGCAGACACTATGCAGCCAAGCGCGAGAAGAGCAAGTTCTATAAACAAGCCAGCTTTCAATCCGCCCCTGAGGTTGCCACCTACCTGCAAGATGCCGGATTTGCCCTGCACAGTATCAAGCAGACCCTGATACCGGAAGCCGAACCCGGCACTATCCTTGACGGCCACGGACAGGGAGCTTTTGTGGGGATCAAGGGGATCAAGTAGAGTAACGAGTGCAACAAATCAATTTGCGCCCGCCTATTCAAGCACATTGTCGACTTGCATCTTGACCCTGCCTGCGGAAACCATCATTACGTGCATTTCTACCGCCCCAATCTCTTCCTCTGAAATTCCTCTTTCCTTGGCTACGCCAAGGAGATGCTCCATTCAAGGATAGCAGCCATATGCCATAGCAACAGCAATTTTGATCAAGTGAGAGGTCTTTTGATCAAGGGTTCCTTCATGTTCGATAGCCTGATGGAATGAGGCAAATAACTCTCTTTGGTTTTCAGATAACATAAGCTTCCTCCATGCGTTGAGTTAGCAAAGATGGGTATTGAATGCTTCTATCAAGCAGATCTTTATAGATGAGCAAGATCTGAACCCCCTGCCCCTTGACATCCCGCTCTCCCTTAGGTTCCAATTGCCTATGTCCCAAACCAGTCATCTTAATTTGGCGGCCCAAGTTCTGGGAGTTGAAGTCCACGCTTCCAGCAGCGAAATCAAGTACGCCTACTACCGCTTGATGTGTGCGCATCATCCGGACAAGAACCAGGGCGATCCCCTGGCTGGGCAGCGCACCGCATTGATCAACGAAGCCAGGAACATGCTTCTGGGCCGCACATTGACTCCCACCCTGCTCAAGGACAAGCAACTGCTTGCCGACATCCTGCAGCACCCGGTAAGCGATGCAGAGGATGTTCTAAGCTATAATGATTGGCTCAAAGCTCAGTTCTTCAATGCCCAGGAAGGCTCGATCTGGCCCTGACAGATGGCCTGCGTCTAATAAGCTGAAGTGCTTTCTAGAAAGCAAGCTGTTAGGCCAAGGGATTGTGCCTTTTTAATCCGAGCTTGCGCTTGCAGTGAGCATAAGTTGACTTAGGTTAAGGAGAACATACTGCCATGACTAGGCTGTATCGAAAAAAGAAGTAAACCCGGGTTAAGCTGGGAAATCTGGCAAAACCTAAGTCGGTAGAGGCCAGCATGTCTCTTGCGCCTTAACCCCAATTTACAGTTCAGAGAGTTCTTGTAGAACCTCTGCCCCTGGCTGCAGGAAATCCTTGGGGTGCATGTCCTGGCTTAGCTCGAAGGATTTGACTACAGACACGAATTTCTCAGGCTCCTGGATATGTTCTGTGAGCCATATCCCCAGAGCCAGCTTCTCCAGGGCCGGATTCTCCAGCTTGGGGCCATCGAACTGCTCCCTGGCCTGAGCAAAGTCAAACTGCAGCATCCAGCCCTGCCATGGGGATTCCTTTTCTCGCACAAATACGATAGTTGAAGTCTGCTGCAGGTCTTCAGGCCAATTCTGGACTTGTTCCTGCTCTGGATAGAATACCCCATAGCTTCGTTTGCCAGGGGTGGTGTTCAGCAGGTCCTGCAGGCCATCTTCTTTGCACCAGGGCTGCAGCCCCAGCACAAAAAAATCTGCACCAGGGGAGCCCTGCAGGATATTTTTCTGGATGAATCGAACCAGCAACACCCCTGAGGTGACTCCGGGACAATAATGATCGTGGGGCTGCATGGCTTGCAGTAGATCGCCAGGGGCATCCAGGGCCGCAATATTGGCCGCAGTCAGCACCCTGAACAGATTAGCCCCGAAGTATTTTTCTTGATTGTATTCTGCAAACTTGTCCGGATGCTCAAACAGGTACTCTGCATCAATCCTGGCAATATTCTGCATGGCAAACAGTTCTTGACTCTGTCGGCTGCTGGCTAGATCCTGCCTGCTGATTTCTGGATCCAATTGCAGATAGGCGCATTTGCCGCTTTCTGGGGTGTAAAAGGCAAACCACAAGGGCTGATCAAATCTGGAGTTTAGGCTAAGCAGGCTTGCTTTTCCCCTGCTGGCTCCAGTGCTTTCCCTCAAGCCGTCCAGGCAGCCCTGGGTAAAAAATCCATCCGGCCTGGCATGGCCGGCATTGGTCAGGACAATCACTTTTTGGCCGGACCACTGGGTTTTAAGCATTTGAGCAGCCTTTTGGGAGGCCCTCTGCCCAAGATCAAAGGCCTGCTCATAATCGCTTGCTTTCGCCCAGCAAGGACTTGCCGCCAACATTAAGGTGCACATCAAAGCCCATAGCATTGTCCTAAGCATAGCTACCTCCTTGATACCAGCTAGTTGAAGATCAGTGCACCATCTGGTGCAGTACGTATTCCAGTAGCAGGTAGCACTTATTTTAAAAAAATACAACTAAAAATATATTTTTCAGACAATGATCTGCAATGAATATGCACAATAGCAGCTAGAATTTTCACAGCTTGGTTCTTAACCATGGTTTCCGGCCAGTGCACCCAGGGGGTGTAGACAAACTGCAGGGTCCTGTCCTCCAGGGAGGGAGATCTTTTGTCCGTCCTCCACAGGCATAAATCTGTCTTCAGGGATTTGGAGCAGGTCCATGAGCATGCCCTTGGCCTTATTCGAGCAGACTAATTTGGCCTGAGGGAACTTGTCTAAAACCAAGGGCAGGGTTCCGGAGTGGTCCTGTTCTGCATGGTGGGAGATAAGATAATCGATCTGAGGCACCTCTTGCAGTTGCTGCAGCAGGGCTTGGGCCATGCCGGGTCCACGGTATCCAAGAGCGCGGTCGTCTCACTGTCCTGAATGAGATAGGCGTTGTAGCTAGTGCCGTCAGGCAGGGGAATCAGGGAGTCAAACAGGCGGTCCCAATCCACAGCACCCATCCAACGCACTCTTGTGTTGATTTCTCGTGCTTTCATTGCATGCCTTCGTTTTGGCTTATGTGTTTTTAATAGAGTGTTTTCCATTTCTCGCTGTGCGGCTTGAAGCCCAAAGCTGACAGCTGCCTGTAGATTTCAAGGCCTATCTTGCTTCATTATCTCTGTTTTGGTTTTTGCAGGAAAGCTCCTGGTTTAGTTTTTGAATCAGAAGCTCGGGATCGCGGTTGTGTGCCAGAGCTGCCTCTTCCAGGGTATGGAAGGCTTCTGCCGGACAGCCTGGACAATGCATTCCCAGCTTAAAAAATACCCGAATACTTTGGGGATGCCTTTCCAGAAGCCTTTGAACCGTTATGTGAGATGATATATTGGGGTTGTGATTGGTCATAGCAGAACTGTACCGTGCTCAAGGGGAGATTTCATTGCGCTGGAGCAACCCAATAGAAAAGGCAAGAGTTTAGGGCAGGGATTCTGTGCATAGCCTCAGGGCGTGGGCGTCTTTGACAATGATTTGTCTACGGTAGGTGGCGATCCAGCCCTTCCTGGTCCAATCGCTTAATATGCGGCTGACTGTATAATGGGTGGTGCCAGTGAAGTTGGCCAGATCTTCCCGGCTCAAATCAAGGTCGATGCGGATGCCTTCTTTTGTCTTGGTTCCTGCGTACTGCATAATCCCCAAAAGTGCCCTGGCAATCCTGCGCTCTGTCTGCTCGGAGCTGATCTGCAAAAAACGCTGCTGCATGTCTTCCAGCCTCTCCAGTACAATGGAAAGCACGTTAATAGCGACTTGGGGATGTTGCTGCATGATTTTGAGTAGCATTTCTTTGTCCCAGCTGATCACGGTTGCTTGGCAAAGGGCCAGAGCAGTAACCGGATATAGATTTTCCTTGAGCACAGCAGTTGCTGCTGCCAACCCGCCTGGGCTGATGTAGCGGATTACTGCTTCTCTGCCGTCTTCATGCAGCTTGGTCAGCTTGAGCTGGCCTGAGAGCAGGAAGTAACATTTTTTTGCCCTATCCCCCTGATGAAATACGAAATCATCTTTTGCAAAAGTTTTTTGATTGCCTGCTTGCAATATCTCCCAGGCCTGGTTTTGGGGTATATCCAGGAGCAGATTTGATGGGGGAAAGCTGCTTGCATCAAGGTTTTGTGTGATCACAGTATCTTTCCTTTTGGGCCTGGATTTTTTGACTTGGATCAAGGACCTGGCTTCTATAGTGCGATAATAGGGAAGCTAAAATGGATATGATATTTTTAATAGCACAATCCTGCCGCAGTGTTAAGCAGGTGAGATTTTTAAAATAAGGATTAGGCATTGTCCAGGAAAGCCTATCGCATTAAGCTGTGTTGGGGTATAGAAAAAGGCGAATGTCCCAATCTGCTGCAGAAGGACGCAGATCTGCAGCAGGATCTGGAAGCTGTACTTGAGGCCTCTGGCTGGCCGCAGATGCTGGCTGCGAATCTGCAGCGCGAGATCAAGCCCCTGGATCAGTTCTCTGTGAGTGTTTCCGGATGCCCGAACGGGTGTTCCAGGCCGCAGATCGCTGATCTCGGTCTGCTCCAGGCCAAGCATCCGGAAGTGCTGCAGGAGACATGTACAGGTTGCGGGGAGTGCGCCCAGGTCTGCAGGGAAGGAGCCATTGATGCAGATACTGGGGTAGCTAGAATAGATTCCGAGCTTTGCCTGTCCTGCGGGGCATGCATCCGCAGCTGCCCGGAGCAGGCCCTGTTTGCCTCAAGCCAGGGCTACAGGGTGCAGGTGGCGGGCAAGCTGGGCAGGCATCCCAGGCTGGCTGAGGAGCTGCCTGGTATTCAGAATAAAGACCAGATGCTGCAGATCCTGGAGGGATGCTTGGAGCTGCATAAAAGGCATTATCAGCCCGGGATCAGATTCGGCCAGGTAATAGCCGAGCAGGGTGCCGGGCAGGTATGGTGAGCTGTGGTCTGATCTGTGTTCTTGTGCCTTGAATCAGGCAATCCAGTGCTTCTTTATGTTGCGCAGGCTAAGCAGAAAAAGGCCAGTGCAGAATGCTGCCAAAATGGTCAGATCCAATGCAAAGGGCAAAATATGCTTGCCGTGCACCGAGCCGTGCAGGACATCAGCCCCATAGGTCAGGGGCAGGGCATAGGATATGGGCTGCAGGAAAATCGGCAGCTGCTGAATAGGGAAGAAGAGGCCGCACAAAAAGAGCATGGGAAAGCGGAAAAAGTTGGAGAAGGTTTGGGCCTCGAAGACCTCGCTGACTGCCACAGCAATGAAGAGCCCCAGAAAGGTGGAGCTGATAGAGATCAAGATTACGGCAGGAACAAAAGCCAACCAGGCCACCTGGGAAAGGTCCATCAGGAAGGAGGCCATGATTACAGGTACAAAGGCATTGGCAATGCCAAAGAGGATGGCCCCGCTGGTTTTGGCCAGCATCAGGAGCTCCAAGGGAATAGGCGCAAGCAGCAGGCGCTCGAATGAGCGCTGTTTCTTTTCAAAGGTCACGGTCACCGCCAGCATGGAGGTGGTGCCGAACAAGATGGACACCGCCACTACTGCAGGAAGCAGCGAAGGAATGCTGCCCAGGCCGCTTCCGGACTTGATGAAGAACATCGCTGTCCAGGCCAAGGGAAAGATGAGCCCCCAGCTGATGTTGGGCGGCTTCAGGTAGTAGGTGCGCATGTCTTTTAATAGGATATTCAAAAAGGCGATCCAGAGCTTCATGGCATGCTGCTCCCTTTCTGGCTTTCCCTCTGCATGGCTTCTGACTCAATACCTGTGATCCGCACAAAAACATCCTCCAGGCTGGGTCTTATCTTTCTGGCCTCAGAGACTTCCAACCCCTGCTCCTCCAGGAAATGTACAATTGCACCTGCTTGCACAGGCTGGTCTGCCTCCACTTGCAGCAGGCCGGCCTGGGGCAAGGAAAAATTCAGCCCTGGAAAGGGCTGGTCGAGCTGGCTGGTTATCCGGCTGGAAATTCCCGGGCAGGTGATCTGCAGCACATACCTGGCCCGCAAGGGCTGCAGCAGATCGCTGACAGTCTCATTTCTAACTAGGCGGCCGGAGACAATGAAGGCGATACGGTCGCAGAGCCGCTCTGCCTCCTCGATGTAGTGTGTGGTCAGGAATATTGTAGTTCCGGCATGATGCAGCTCTTTGATCAGTTGCCGCAGCTGCCTGGCACTGGCTACGTCAATGCCTGTGGTGGGCTCATCCAAGAATAAGATTTCAGGCTTGTGGATGATCCCTGCGGCAATGGTCAGCTTGCGCTTCATGCCCTTGGAATAGCTGCTGAACTTGCGCTCTGCCGCCTGTCCCAGGCCGAAGTCCTGCAGCAGCTCCCTGGACCGGGTTTGCCTTTGCTGCTTGGGCATTCCATACAGGGCAGCACAAAAGCAGAGGTTGTCAAAGCCGGAAAGCTCGGGATAGAGATTGCTTTCATCCGGGACTACACCAATGAGATACTGGGCCTGTCTGGGATGTTTTATACAATCGATATCCTTGATGCGCATTCTGCCTGAGTCCGGACGGGCCAAACCTGTGAGCATGTTGATGGTGGTGGTCTTGCCTGCTCCGTTGGGTCCCAGGAAGCCGAACAGCTCGCCCTGCTCCACTGTGCAGGAAATGCTGCTCACCGCTTCCACATCTGCAAAGCGTTTACTGAAATTCTCCACTTCAATTGTCTTGGTCATTTTGCAGCCTTTATGCACGGATTGGCTTTGGGTATTTATAATGAAGGCACTTTTGCAACTGATTAAGCAGCTGCGCAAATACTTTATAAAGTTTTGGCTGTCAAGTTTGACAAAGGGGGCATGGCCCATAAGACTATAAAATTTTGCTCAGGCTTGCTCCAGGGAAAAACAGCCATGCTAACTCCCTGGTTTTTTGGGCCTGGGCAATATGGGATGATCCATCACAGTAGATAGTGAATAGATACGATTTTTTTACAACTTTATTATACTAGCTAAGCATGCAAGCTACCCATGGACAGTTATAGACAGACTCCTCTAATTTCAGTTGTGGTGCCTGTATACCAGGAGCAGGCATCCATACAGGCTTTTTTGAACCATGTGCAACAGGTCTTTTCCCAAGCAGGGCATGAAATCATTGTGGTGGATGGCAGCCCGGATGGGGAGACTATTGCTGCTGTGCATGATCCGCTCATAAAGGCAGTGCCCTCTGATCCCGGGCGGAGCAGGCAAATGAACTATGGCGCGAGCATGGCCCAGGGTGAGGTCCTGCTTTTTGTCCACGCTGATACCTGGCTTCCCAGCCATGCTCCAGAATTGATCCTCCAGGCCTTAAATGATGGAAAAGTCGCTGCAGGGGCGTTTTCTTTAAGCATAGATTCCAGGGACCAATTTTTGAGGCTCGTTGCCTGGGTTGCCAACCTGCGCAGCAGCTGGACCAGGGTGCCTTACGGGGATCAGGCTATATTCATGCGCAAGGCGGATTTTCTGAAAATAGGCATGTTTCCAGATATTCCAATTATGGAAGACCTGGAGTTGATGCGCCGGGTCAAGAAGCAGGGCTGGCGGATCAGGATTCTGCAGGATTGTGTCCTGACTTCAGCCCGGCGTTGGCAGCAGGAAGGCAAGCTGGTCTGTACTCTGAGGAACTGGTTTCTTAGAATCCTTTATCACTGCGGAGTCCCAGCGGAAAGATTGGCAGCATATTATAAGCTTGGGAGAACACCTGGAAATTAGGACTACAACGAAACCTTCTACTGCCCCTGCGTCATTCCGGTACTGTGTCGGTGTCCAGGAACAGCAAAAAAAACAAGAGGATGGCCGGAGCCATAAGAAGAGACGTTCCCAGGGAGGACCCCAGTTAAATGGAAGATGTTTATCAGGGTGAAGCATGGGAACGAAGAACGAGCGACTGGATTCCAGCCTGCGCCGGAATGACTGATAAGAGCGACTGGATTCTTTCCGGGGCCCCTTCCAGCCCTTAGGGCTTCCAGGCCGGAGGTCAGTTGGAGCCTGGGCTGGTCCTCGAGCCAGTACTGTAATGATTAACAAAAGAATTAGGCTGTTGAAGTAGTTAAAATCCGGATAAACCTCCATCATAATGCTATGTGTCCTAAAATCTGTGTGATTATTATGCTCAAGTATCCCAGTCCGGGTATGGTCAAGACCAGGCTGGGCCAGGAGTTGGGCCAGGAATGTGCAGCCGGGCTGTACCGAAGTTTCGTGGCCTGCGAGCTGGAGGTTCTGCAGAGCCTGCAAGTCCCGGTGCTGCTCAGCTGCGATCCAGGTTTTGCAATACTTAAGTACCGAGAGTGGTTGGGCCCAGAATTTAATTATTTGCTCCAGACAGGAGATGATCTGGGCGTAAGGATGCAGAGCTCCTTTGAACAAGCATTTGAACTAGGCTTTACCCAGGCTGTACTGGTGGGCAGCGATTTGCCCCATTTGCCTGCAGCATATATTCAACTCGCCCTGGACCGGCTCCAGGATCATGATGTGATCCTGGGACCAGCCCAGGACGGAGGTTATTACCTTTTGGGCATGAACAGCCAGGGCTTCCAGCCATGCATATTTGAGGGGATCCCCTGGAGTACTTCCCAAGTGTTTAATCTTACACTGAAAAAGCTGGAGGAATATCAAGTGAAGGCCTTCTTCCTGCCCAGCCTAAGGGACATAGACACTTTGCAGGACTTGCAAGAGATGCTGGCTGCTCAAGGCTTTCCTGTAGAGCCTCATCAAGTCCTGATTGAGTCTGCGCGTAAATATCTACTCCACCAGCTCCCCCTGGCAGGAGGATCCGCTGCCTGCAGTACAGCAGTAACAATGGTTACCCAGGACTATCCGCCTGGAACATAACTGATCAAGGTCAAAGTGTTCCAGGTGGCTTGGGGCACCGTGATTGACCTGCAAACCAAGCATCTGGTTGAAATCGCAGTCATAGAGGCTGCCGTCCCAACCCACAGAAAGGGTGGTGCGGCACATGGCCTGTTCCACTGCCCGGGGGTTGAAGGCCTGGATCAAGGTCTGCATGTATTCCTGGAAGTTGTCGGTTTGCAGCAGATACTCCAGGTAACGGCCCAGAGGGCAGTTGGTCAGGTTGAACAGGGTATTGAAGCTGACCTGGTGCTCCTTTTTCAGCTTGCTCCTGTATTCATGCTCCAGGGCCTGTTGCGCACCAGGCAGGAAGGCCCCCACAGGATTGTGCACCAGGTGGAGCTTGAGCTGACTTTTTTCCAGGCCGTATCCCCTTTGATTCAACAGACGTATGGCCTGGATTATTCTCTCAAAGGACTTGGTCCCTCGCTGCCGGTCTGTGAGCCCTTGCTGGTAAGCAGGCAGGGAACCGACCACTTCCGCTCCAATCCGGGCATAGAGATCCAGGAAGTGGGCATAGCTGTCCTCCAGGAGGATAAGCAGATTGGAGCGGATCAGGATTCGCCTGCCGAGTCCTGAGGCTTCTCGAAGAAACCACTCCAGGTTGGGGTTCATTTCCGGGGAGCCACCAGTTATGTCTATGGTGTGGATGCTTGGATGCCGGGCCAGGATCTCTAGGCAAGTCTGCAAGGTTTCCTGGGTCATGACTTCAGTCCGGTGCGGGCCAGCCTCAACATGGCAGTGCTTGCAGGACAAATTGCAGCGTTTGCCTACATTTATCTGCAGAATCTCAATTGACTTGGCGTGGAGCGGCTTGCCTACAGCCCGTTCAAAAGGCTTTAGGTCAGTGTTCCTTTCCAATATATCTATTTGATCAGCCGGGCGCATGGCTACATTTCCTTTTTCTTGGCGATCTTGCGCATTTGTGTGGCATGGGCCAGAACGTCTCCAGCGCTCATGGCCGCGCCTACGTGTACAGCCTCCATCATTTCCTCCCTGCTCACCCCAAGGGATAGGCATTTGTGAGTATAGGCGTCAATGCAATAGGGGCAATGCCGAACCGAGGCCACGCTCAAGGCGATAAGGGCCTTTTCCCGTTCGCTTAAAGCCCCGGCTTGGGTGGCCTTGGTGTAGTAGTCAAAAAAGGCTTGGCCCTGTTCTGGGGCATCCTCGGTGACATTTGGGAAGTCTGCTAAATCCTGGGGATCATAATACTGGTTGGCCATATAGACTCCTGTTTTTGGTTTGTGTGCATCCTCACCTGTTTGATCCGGGCAGGGAGGGCAGAAGGTTCTGGACTGCATCAGGCCCCCAGCTTCCGGCTTTGGAGTCTTCCCGGGCCAAGCCGGTTCGGCCTAATTGCTGGGCTATGCTTGGAACCACAGTGGGCGGCACTGCCAAGTAAAAGAGCAAGTTGCCCTGGGTGCCAAAGGAAGACTCCAGCTCTTGCAAAAAGCTCTTCAAGCTGTTGAAGCTCTCCTGCTGGTCATAGGATACCGGGTGGTAAAATATCCGCTGGGAGAGGGCATCCCAGCCCGCAGGTTTCCGGTCGGGTTCCGGCTCCAGGCTGCGGCGCATGGAGTTCCGGAAATCTTCGTGGGAGAGCTGGGATCTGGCTGCGCCAACTATGCAGATGTTTTCCGGCAGGAGCTGGTTTTGCTGCAGGGAGAACAGGGAAGGGAAGAGCTTGCGCCAGGTCAGGTCTCCGGTGGCTCCGAAGATGACGATTATGGCCGGATCCTGGACCCGCTCCAGCTGGCACAGATCAGAGTTTGGACTTTCCGCTTTTACTTCTGGTATCTCAGGATGTTGGGGCTGATCTGCCATGGCAGCGCTTACTCCTTGGATCCGGGTTGGGAATCATTGTTCCAAGAGGCGTCTGGACATGTTGAAGCCCATGCGGCCCAGTCCGATCATGCCTATCTTCATGCAGCTCTCCTTTAAAGTGAAAGGGTAGCAGGTTATGTTAAGGGCTGCTTCTTTTGCTGGATTTCATGCTAGAAGGGGTTGAACTTCCAGGCATTTCTTCTTTCGGCGTTATTTGGCCGTGTCCTGTCTTGGCCCGAATGAAGTTCACGCTCTTTTTTATTGCCAAGGGGAAAATGCCCAGTATAACAAAAGAGATGATCAGGCTAGGAGACAGGATATCGGACATTTTGCTGATCTGGCCTAATTGTCTGCCTGCATTTACGTAAACTGCTGTGCCGGCCAGCATTCCCACCTGGGATACCCAGTAGAAGGTGATCAGGCGCATATTGGTCAAGGCCATGCCCAGATTGATGACAAAGAAAGGGATGGCAGGAATAAGACGCATGGTGAACAGGTAAAAGGGCCCTTCCTTTTCGATTCCGGAGTTGACTTTGTCATACCAGGAGCCAAGTTTGGCCTGGGTCCAGTCCCGCAATAGGTATCTGGCAGCCATGCAGGCCAGGGTGGCCCCGATACTGCTGGCAAAAGAAACCAGCACCAGGCCCACCCAGAACCCGAACAGAGCGCCTGCTGCCAGGGTCATGATCGTTGCCCCGGGCAGGTTGACCGCTACCACTATAATATAGAACAGGAAGAAACTTAATAGGACCAGCAAGTTGTGTTCTGCATACAGGCCCTGGAAAGTATCCCTGGATTGCTGCAAATAGCCCAAGGTCATGTATTGGTGCAGACCAATGGCGAAGAACAGGATGACCAGCAGGGCAATTACCGTGACAATGGCCAGCTTCTTGTAATTGGGCAGTTTTAAGGAAGTTGGTCTCATGACGACCCTCCCCTGTCCCCTCCCCGGCACTCACTTGTTTAACCAATCTTGAGTGAGCAGAGATAATGTTGTCACAGCAAGTGAGTGCCGGGGGAACTTAGTTTCTATACTTTTTGCAATAATCCGGAGCGTTATAAGGATGAGTCTATCAGGTTTTGCTGATTTTAGGTTCCGATCCAGTTAATTAATGTGTACTTTTAGTAGGTTGAAGCACTGTGCTCTTTACTTTTCCTCAGCCAAGGAAGGACTCCCTCTGATTCCCCTCCCCGGCACTCACTTGGATAGCCAACTTTGTGCAAGCTTAAAAACCTTTTCCTCCAAGTGAGTGCCGGGGAGGTGTTAGGGGAGGGTTGTTAAATGATATCGACCTATTCCTCTCAGTCTTCCTCAGACACAGCCCCGCAGGCCCGGCCTTTGAATCCAAAAAAGAAACGCAACGTCTTTTTGACCCGGTCGGAAAAAATTCGTTCACTGAGATGCTTGCCAGCAACTTTCTTGTTGATCTCAGCCAGTGTGGGGTAAGGGTGCACGGCAGAGATCATGGTGGACAGTTTGACCTTGGAATTGAGTACTGCCACCCATTCGGACAACAACTCACCTGCATGGGGGCCAACGATCTGCACCCCCAAGGGCCTATTCTTCTTGTCCAGCAAAAGCTTGATCCTGCCTTCGCGCTCCTCCTCTGCCAGGCTGCGGTCGTTGTCCGCAAAAGCCTCGGTCCAGACTGTGTATTCCTGGCCCTGCTTCCCGGCCTGGGATTCATTTAGACCCAAGCTGGCAAATTCCGGATCTGTGTAGGTGCAAGATGGCATCCAGGTATAGTTTGTTTTGCGGGGCAGGTGAAACACGGCATTGCTGACCACTATACCGCCTTCGTAGCCTGCGGCATGGGTGAACTGGTGAGTTCCGGTGGCGTCTCCGCAAGCAAAGATATGCTTCTGGTTGGTGCGCAGGCGGTTGTCCACTGGGATGCCTTTGGAATTGAACTCCACTCCGGCATTTTCCAGACCCAGGCCATCTGGGCAAAGGCTGCGGCCCAGGGCTACCAGCAGGGCATCGCCTTGAACCGAGGTTTCCTGGCCGTTGCTGTCCTTGAAGATTACTTCCCGCTTAGATCCCAGGTCCCGGACTTTTGACAGCTCTGTGTCCAGATAAAAGGTGACCCCTTCCTGCTCCAAGAGGGTCTGCACCAGCCCGGCCAGATCTGGGTCCTCTTTGGACAGGATCTGCCTGCTGCGCTGGATGACCTGGACCTGGGAACCCAGCCTGGCAAAGGCCTGGGCCATTTCTATGGCAATAGGTCCACCGCCGATGATGACCAGGGAGGTGGGCAGCTCTTGCAGAGAGAAGAGTTCCCGGTTGGTTAGATGTGGGGTTTCCTGTAATCCGGGCAGGTTAGGCGTGGCCGCAGTAGATCCAGTAGCCAGAACCCAGGTCTTAGCTGAAACCTTTCTGCTCTGGCCTGAATTGCCTTGAATGCGCACCTGATGCTGGTCAATGAACTTGGCCCGGCCGAACTCGACCTCTGCACCGAGCTGGCAGAAGCGCTCCGGGGAGTCGTGGGGCTGGATAGCAGCGATGACCCGCTGGATGCGCTCCTGGACCTGGGCAAAGCTCACCCTGGGCACTGCCACCTCAGGCAGTCCATAGCGGGCTGAGTTTTTCAGCTGCTGGTAGACATGGGCTGTCTTGATCAGGGTTTTGCTGGGTACACAGCCGTAATGCAGGCAGTCTCCGCCCAGGACAGGTTCTTTTTCAATGAGCAGGGTTTTGGCCCCTGCCTGGGCAGATCCGGCTGTTACGGTTAATCCTGCGGCCCCTGCCCCGATCACTGCAATATCATAGTCGAAATTGGACATGGATGTTTCCTTGTTTGATCGCTTGCTAGCCAAGCTCCTGCTTATTGTCAGGGCATTAGTTGTCCGGCTGCTGCCTGATCCAAAAACCACATCAGATTGCCCTCATTGGGGTTAACCAGGGCTGTGGGCAGGGAATGACCTTATGGATCTGATCTCTGGGTATGTGCACATGCTTGAAAAGCAGCATGTTGGCAGCTGCAAACTTACTGTCAGGACTGGATAATGGCAGACATCTCTCGTCTGCCCAGAAGACCTCCCAGGCGGTCCAGTTTATCTTGGAGCGAAGCGGATCTGTAACCAGCTTCGGGCTGAGGATGTCCAGTAACGAGCCCCCGGAAAGGGCGACCCTAAACCTGCCCTGCTTTGCTGTGGCCTGTTCAGCCAGCAGGGCAACCTGAGAGGCCAAGGCAGTGGAGATTTGCCTTTTGGCAGGGTAGATTTGGAGTCCGCTGGATGTTCTCACAACATGCTGTCTCGAATTATTTTTGATTTAATAATAATGAATATTATCTGTGCGAGAACCGCAATGTCAATGGCATGTCCAGCTGAAATGAGACAGCTGCTAAAAAGGCAAAAATTATTGTAGTTCTTTACAGGGTCCTGATAGGTCCATAAGTTTATTCGGGCACAGTAGAAGGTGAATAGATACAAACTATTGTTTTGCTGAGCCAGGTTTTGCGGCTGGAGGGAAGGTGAAGGTCTTTTCCTTATGGCTTCGGTCAAATGGGGAAGAAGGGGGCAGGAGCCAGATGAGGGCAGGTTACCAGGGGGATCCTCGCAACGAAGCGAAACCCTGCTTGGATTCAGCAGGGCTTCGCTGGAAGCAGAGGTTGCTTGCCTACATTACTTGGACCTGGTTTCTGCCCTTGGCCTTGGCCCGGTACATGGCCTGGTCTGCGCGAATGAGCATCCTTTCTGCCCGTTCTCCTTCCTGGTAGGTGGCCACACCCAGGCTGCAAGTGCAACATCCTGCTACAGGAAATTCATATTCAGCAATGGCCTGCTTTAGCTTCTCTGCCAGAGTCTGGGCCCCAGTTAGGTCTGTGGCTGGACAAATTAGCAAAAATTCCTCTCCTCCCCAGCGGCCTACAGTATCGATGCTTCTGACCTGCTCCTGGAGTAGCAAGGCCAGGTTCTGCAGGACTTCATCCCCGGCGTGGTGGCCGTAGGTATCATTAATAAGCTTGAACTCATCCACATCCAGCATGGCTATGCTCAGGGGCAATTGGGTCCGATCTGCCCTTTCACGCTCGTGTTCCAGGATGTCCTCCAGCTTCATTCGGTTATAGAGCCCGGTGAGCCGGTCTATTTCCGAGAGCCTTTCCAGCTCCTGGCTTTTCTGTTCCAGGTCCTCATGCGCCCGGGCCAGCTGTTTGTTCAGACGGGTCAGTTTGCGATTCCAGTACAGGATTACCGCCAACAGCAAGGAGACTCCTGCTGCTATCTTCCATAACAAGGCAGTATCAAAGCCCTGTTCATATCTGATGGACAGCCAATCCCTGGTGATGCTGCTGATCTCCTGCTCTGGGATGGACTGCAGGGCCTTGTCCAGTATGGGCTTTAGTTCAGGGGACTTTTGACTGATTCCAATGCGCAAAAATTCCCTGTAAGGGGTCTGTCCTGCGATTTTGAGGCCATACAAGCCCTGCTCATGGATCCTGTAGCTGATCCTCTGCAGGCTGTCTATGGCCAGATGCGCTTCTCCTGCAGAGACAGATTCCAAGGCATCTTCCAGATTGTCCTCAGGCTGCAGCTTGAGCTGGGGAAAGTTCTTCTGCAGATAATCCGCTACTGCATTGTCCTGGACCACTGCCACTGTCTTTGCGCCCAAGGCATCCAGATCAGAGATATAGGGTTCATCATCCCGGGTAACCATGACGTGCACGGATTCGAAATATGGCCGGGAGGATATCAGGTTGCTTGCTGCCGAAGGATTGGAGATGCAGGGCAGTATGTCGCATTCCCCGTTCTCTGCTGCCTGCAAGCTTTCCTGATGGGAGTTTTTGAGTACAGGGACCAGGGAGGCGCCTATTCTTTCCTGGACCAATTGCATGATCTCAGGGGCGATCCCAATAGGCTCTTCTTCCTCATTCAGGCCAGAAA
This sequence comes from Thermodesulfobacteriota bacterium, assembly GCA_051744965.1. Lineage (GTDB taxonomy): Bacteria > Desulfobacterota > Desulfovibrionia > Desulfovibrionales > Desulfothermaceae > CAZBUB01. The sequence goes on from JBNJDO010000024.1 coordinate 15,845, forward strand.
AGGGCAGCCAGCCAGGATGCACGCACATCCGGACCTCTTCTTTGCTTTCCAGGTAGTTCTGTTCCTCAGGGGCCAGAGGCACCCGCAAGGCCTGCTCTGCGAGCTCTTCATCCTGGAACCAGCGGGAGTAGATTTGGGACATCTCTTCTTCGCTCACAGTATCCATGGCCTTTTGCAGGATATCCCTAAGGATGTCCCTGTCCTTGGCCACCCCAATAGATACCGGAGTGTTTTCCAGATGTGGGCTGTTTCTGATGGGCACGCTGGTCAGGCCTGTCAAAAAGTGCTTGGTGATCAGGTAGTCGAAAACCGGCTTCTCAGCCAGGGCTGCGTCTGCCTTGCCTGAGGAGACGCTTTTTAGGCACTCCAGGGTGTTCTCTTCGGTAGTGACCTGGATGTCCGGATAATGCTTGTCCAGGATCTCCTGGTAATAGAATTGCTTGGGCACCGCCACCTGCTTATCTGCTAGGTCCTGCATGCTTTGGGGCTTTTCCTGGCCCTGCTTGACTACAATTCCGGAGAAGATGGTCAGATAGGGTTCAGTGAAGGCAATGTCCTGTCTGCGGTCTTCAGTCTCCACCACGTCAGCCAAGAGATCCAGCTCCCCATTTTGCAGCATGGCCATGAACTCCTCCCAGCTGGGCCCGGTGATAAACTCCAGCTCCATCCCAAGCTTTTCTGCCAGCAGGCGCAAATAATCCATGCAGAAGCCTTTGGGCTTTTGGTTCTGGGTGAAGTTGAATGGGGGCCAGTCTTGGAGGTTGTTCACCTTGAGCACCTGGTGTTTGCGCAGGTAGGCTGTCTCCTCCTGGGTGAGATCCGGCTGGGGTTTTTGCTGCACAGTGATCCATTTCTGGGCCAGCTCCACTTTTTGTTTCCTGGAGACCTTATCCATGGCCTTTTCCAGGAGATCCCGCAAAATAGGCATATCCTGCTGTACGGCTATATGCAGACCCTGAGGGCCAAGTTCCGGAGCCTTGATTTCGCCCTTGACCTCCAGGTCAGTGAAGAAATTGGTGGCGATCAGATAGTCCACCACTCCCTGGTAGCCGATATAGGCCTGGGCCTCGTCATAGGCCACAGCCTTGAGTCCCTGCAAGGGATTGTCAACCTGATGCAAATTAACCTCAGGGAAGGATTGCCTGAGAACCTCTTCCTGCACGTAGCCCCGGGGCGCAGCTACGGTTTTGCCCTGCAGGTCCTGCAAGGAGTCTGCTGAGTCCTCATGCTTACTGCTGACTATGACATAGGGCAGTTCCAGGAAGGGCTTGGTGAATAGCATGTAGTCTTTTCTGTTCTCAGAAATCCACAAAGAGGGCAACAAATCAATCTTGCCTTCCCGGAAGAGGTTCAGAAGCTCTGACCAGGTGTAGCCGTTGATGTACTCAAAGGAAATGCCCAGCTTCCTGCCCAGGATCTCCAGGTGCTCAATCGCATAGCCTTGGGGTACACCATGTTCGCTAAAATCGAATGGAGGCCAGTCATCTTCGTTGCCTACCCGGATTACCGGATGGGAACGTAAGAATTCTCGCTCCTCTGGGGTGAGCTCCAGCTCGCTGCTTTGGAGCAATGGGGCTGTAAGGGATGGTTTTGCATCTGCTGGGCCTTTGGATCCTGCCAAGTTGCCCTGCAGTGCGAAAAGCAGGAAAAGCAAGCACCCAACCGAGGCCAAGAATCGCTTCCAGCTTACACTCCTGTGGTCTTGCATCTGCCCCTGGGAAAGGCCTGTTGCTGCTTGTGGATTCCCGGGAATCTGAGACAGGTTAGGAAGTGGGGAGCGCATGGATTCCTCAAACTGGATCTGACTACTCCAGCCCAGCAGGGTGCGGTTTTTTGAGTTTGCTGTCCAGGCCAGTATATAGTGCTGTCAGGAAGTAACTCAAAATGGTCTAAAGCGCAAACTAGTCCAAGTATGAACCAGGACTAAAGATCCAGGGTTAAGCTGCAGGATGGGGGCAAAAAGCAGGGGCTGATACCTGCAGAAGTTATTTCACTCAGACTGGTCCTGGTCGCATTTGGTTTTTTCCTGCAGGCTCAAGTCCAACTGGGGGCATTTTCTCTGCATGAGATCCCAGAGAGTCAAGGACTCCAGTTCCCTGTACATGGCTTGGGTGGCTTGGTTCCAGATTTCTTTGGTGGGACATTGCTCAGAGCGCTCGCAGACTGAAGGATCTTTAAGGCAGGGGGTTAGCTCCAGGCTGCCTTCCAGGGTCTGCACGATTTGACCAATAGATATTTGTTGGGGCTCAATGTTGAGCTGGTAGCCGCCCCTGGGACCGCGCTCGCTATGGACCAGATTGGCCTTTTTTAAGGGAATAATCAGTTGTTCAAGATACTTGATGGAAATGTTCTGCTTTTGGGCAATGTCGTTCAAATGGATGGGCCCCTGCTGAAAATTCTCAGCCAATTCCAGCATAAGCCTGGTACCATAGCGGCCGCGAGTGGAAAGCTTCATCCCCTCCTCCTTCTTGATTCAGTACTATAAGTGTCTAAATATATATTATTTTGCTAGAGATAAATCCCAATCTTAAAATTTCAGCAGGGGGGTAGCTGTATGTAGTGTAGAATATTAGAAAAAGATGCCCTAAATTTCAAGGTCTGGAGGGAAGGGCCTTAATTTTTTTCCAGGCAGGCGCAGGCCTGTGTAAAGTCCTGGATTGCCTGGGTATAAGGCTTAATCCGGAAAAAAGCAGAGCCCGAAACCAGGACATTTGCTCCATGCTGGAGCACATCAGCGATGTTGTTTAGATCTATGCCCCCATCCACCTGGATCAGAGTCTGGGGATTTTGGGCCTGGACTTTGGCCTGCAAGTCCCGGATCTTGTCCAGACAGAAAGGAATGAACCTCTGCCCACCAAAGCCGGGATTTACGCTCATGAGCAAAACCATATCCAGGCTGGGCAGGATGTAGTCCAGGTGACAAAGGGGGGTATGCGGGTTTAAGGCTACTGCTGCCCTGCAGCCCAGCTCCTGGATGCGGCTGATCACTGACTCCAGGTGTGGGCAGACTTCAGCATGTACGCAGAGCAGATCAGCCCCTGCAGCTGCGAAATCCTGCAGATAATTCTCAGGGTTTTGGATCATGAGATGCACATCGAAAAACAGTCTGCTATTCTTCCTGCAAGCAGAGATGATCTGCGGCCCCAGGGTGATGTTGGGAACAAATGCCCCGTCCATGACATCCCAGTGCACCCATTGCAGTCCAGCCTGCTCCAGTGCCTGAAGCTCCTGTCTTAAATTCCCAAAGTCAGCTGACAGCAAGGAAGGGGAGAGGATGAAGTCTTTGCTGCTCATTTCTGTCTCCTGTTTATACGCTCAAGACTAATCAATCTTGGTTTGGGCATTTTGCCCCAGTCAAAAAGATAAGCAATATGAGATTCCTCCCCCCCAGGTCATATTGATCCAGTTGCCCAGGCAGGAAAAAAACATTGACTATTGTGCCAACTCCTTTTATGCGAAGGAGCTGATCGGGTTAACTTCAGCAAGGCAATGCTATTTCTGTTTGCAGGGCCAAGTCAAGCGCCTGCGGGCACAATCTCTTAATTGGGGAGAAAAGGACATGGTTTCCAGGAAAAAGCTGGCGGATGCTATCAGGATCCTAAGCCTGGATGCAATACAAAAGGCCAAGTCCGGTCATCCAGGCGCACCTATGGGCATGGCGGATCTGGTTCAGGTGCTCTGGTGCGAGTTTTTGCGCCACAACCCATTGGATCCGAGCTGGCCGGACCGGGACAGATTCGTGCTCTCCAATGGGCACGCCTCCATGCTATTGTACTCCCTGTTGCACCTGAGCGGTTACGACCTCTCCATGCAGGAGATCAAGAACTTCAGGCAGCTGCACTCCAAGACCCCTGGACATCCGGAAGCAAGTCTGACTCCTGGAGTGGAGACCACCACTGGCCCTCTGGGCCAGGGCCTGGCCAATGCCGTAGGCATGGCCTTGGCAGAGCGTATCCTGGCCACCAGGTTCAACCAGCCTGAGCTGCCCATAGTGGATCACTATACCTATGCCCTGGTTGGGGACGGGTGCCTCATGGAGGGCATATCCCACGAGGCCTGCTCCCTGGCAGGAACATTGGGGTTGGGCAAATTGATCGTGCTTTACGATGACAACGGCATCTCTATTGATGGAGAGGTCAGGGGCTGGTTTAGCGAAGATGTGCCCCGCAGGTTTGAGGCCTATGGTTGGCATGTGCTGACCACTGTGGACGGTCACGACCCCCAGGCGGTGCACCAGGCCTTGCAAAGCGCCAGGACTGAGCACGCCAGGCCCAGCCTGATCTGTTGCCAAACCAGGATTGCCTGTGGCTCACCCAATATGTGCGGCAGCCCCAAGACCCATGGCTCACCACTGGGAGAGGAGGAGATCCAGGTCACCAGGGAGCATCTGGATTGGGAATATGCCCCTTTTGAGATCCCTAAGGAGATATATCAGGCCTTTGATGCCCGGCCCAATGGGCAGGAGCTGCAGGAGAGCTGGAGCAGGAGGTTTAGCGAATATCAAGAGAGGTATCCTGAGCTGGCCCAGGAATTCCAGAGGCAGAGCGCTGGGGAGCTACCCCAGGAGCTTTCCTCCAGGATGCGGGAGCTCGCCCAGGAGATAGGGGGGCAGGGCCAGGAGCTGGCCACGCGGAAGGCTTCCAAACAGGTCCTGGATGTGCTGGGGCCTCTGCTGCCGGAGCTTCTCGGGGGATCAGCAGACTTGAGCGGCTCTAACCAGACCATGTGGTCCGGGGCCAAGACGGTAAGGGCCGGGGATTTCTCCGGGAACTATGTGCACTTCGGGGTCAGGGAGTTCGCCATGGTGGGCATGATGAATGGCGTGGCCCTGCACGGCGGGCTCATACCCTATTCCGGCACCTTCCTGGTCTTTTCTGACTATGCCAGGAGTGCTATCCGCCTGGCTGCTCTGATGGGCCTGCGCAATATCTTCGTGCTTAGTCACGATTCCATTGGCGTGGGTGAGGATGGTCCCACCCATCAGCCTGTGGAACAGGCTTCCAGCCTGCGCTTGATCCCCAACCTGACTGTCTGGAGGCCTTGCGATGCAGTGGAGACTACGGTGGCCTGGCAGCAGGCCCTGCAAAACAGCCAAGGCCCCAGTGCCCTGCTGCTTTCCAGGCAGGGTCTGAAGATCCAGGCCAGGAGTGAGCAGGCCCAGGGGAATATATGCAGGGGCGGATATGTATTGTTCCAGGAAAAAGCAAAACTGCAGGTTGTGCTCATAGCCACAGGTTCAGAGGTGGAGCCCGCAGTGCAGGCAGCCCAGGAGCTGGAGAACAAGAACCTTGGAGTTAGGGTGGTCTCCATGCCCTGTGTAGAAGTATTTCAGGCCCAGGATAAACAATACCAGGAAGAGGTGCTGCCCTCCAGAATCAAGACCAGGGTAGTGGTGGAGGCCGGAGTTACTGCGGTCTGGCACCAGTTCGCCGGCAGCGAGGGCAGGGTGCTGGGCTTGGATCGCTTCGGGGAATCTGCCCCTGCAGGGGAGCTGTTCAACTATTTTGGACTGAACCAGGAAAGGATTGTGGCTGAAGTTCAGGATATGCTTGCCAGCTAGATCCATCTCAGCTCAAACAGTTTTTTCTGCTGGGTGCTGACTATGTGGTAGTACCTGTCCTGGGGCACATAGATATAAGGCACGTCAGAGATGCGGCGGTACAGGAAATGGGCCAGGATCATCCTGTTTACCGCCCTGTGCCCCACGATCATTATGTTCTGAGCCTTGCCGCTTAAAAAAAGGGCCTTTTTGATGCCCTTGTGGATCCTGCGGCGCATACTCACGTAGCCCTCCCCTCCAGGATAGACATAGTGGTACTTATCCTTTTGCCTGTTCTGGTATATCTCAGGCATGCTCCGCTTGATCTCCTCGTAGCTCATTCCTTCGCAGATCCCGGCGTCTATCTCGTCGAATTCAGAGAGGCTGAACAAGGTGGAACCTTCAGCCTGCATCTCGGATACAGGGCTTGCAGTCTGCATAGTCCTGGTTTTGGTGCTGCAGAAGATATAAGGCAGGGAGGTGCCCTGGAAATGTGAGGCTATCTTAGTAGCCTGCTCTCTGCCTGCAGGGGTCAGTTCAGCATTGCCCCCAATGCGGTTTTGCACATTGTCAAAGCTCTCTGCGTGGCGCACCAGAAACAGGTTCTTGACCTGGTCCGTGACCAGCAGGTCCCGGATCTGGTCAAAATGGGGGATTTCCTCTTTCAGGCTGGATTCCAGGATGCGGTTGTTCAGGGTGTCGAATCTGATAAAATTCTTCTCATTTTGCAGGGGTGCGTATATCTGGGCATAGTATTCTATGCGCTGCTTAAAGCTGGCTATGGCCTCATCCCGGCTCAAGTGGCTGAACTCGGACAATGTGGCCTTGCGAGAGACAATGGTTTCCAGGATCTCCTGGTCTTGGTTGATGCATTCGATGAACAACAAAGGATGCTCCTGCAGTCTCAGCTTGAGGACTTCCCTCCTACTGCTACTGGCGTGGGTGGCGTCAAGAATGGCCACATCCCCGTTCTTACGCAGGTGGTTGCGAGCTTGGTAGATGTTGATCAGGGCCAGTTTTTCCCTGATCTTGGTGCTCTTGGGGTTGTTGCGGTCATAGAAGTCCGGATAGGAGGTGTTGCGTTTCAAGAGCTTGCGGCGCAGGTCTCCGTTATTAAAGATGGCGCAGTGTACATTGCTCTTTTCCAGGCTTTCCCTGATCTTAACTGCAGTGGTGGATTTGCCGCTGGCAGGCAGCCCTACCAAGGCGATGTAGAGTTTTGTCTTGGCCTTAGTATTGCTCATTATTTTTCTTGATCCTGGTTAGTTGGCGAATGCTTTTGAATTCTCTGGGGCAGCTGACAGGGCTGTTATTCGCCATGATACATACGTCTTAGCAAGGCCTGCAGCTTGGGCCTCTCCCTGCTGTCCAATCTCTCAAGGCCGTATTCCCTGGCTTTTTCCTTGGCGGCAGAGAAATCCCTGGCGCTGATCATGCCCTGCAGCTCAGGGTACTCGCTGGCCCTGCCGCAGGGTCGATACTGATCCATAAGATTTAAATAGGTCTGCGGGGATATCTCCCGGGTCAGGTAATCCAGCCATTTTTCAGTCCCTGCGAGTCCATTGGGAAGGAGCAGATGCCTGACCAACAGGCCCTGGAGGGCCAGCCCGCGGCTGTCCAGCTGCAGATCCCCGACCTGGCGGTGCATCTCTTTGACCGCCCTGGCTGCCACCTCAGGGTAGTCCCTGGCCTGGCAGTAATTTTCCGCAGGTTCAGGATCTGCAAACTTGAGATCCGGCATGTAGATCTGGATCAGGCCTTCTGCCAGCCTGAGGCTTTCAGGCCTGTCGTAGCCTCCGCTGTTGTAGACCAGGGGCAGGCGCAGGCCTGCCTGCACTGCCAGGGGCAGGGCCTCCAGGATCTGGGGCAGGACATGCGTGGGGGTGACAAAGTTTATGTTCGCAGCGCCCTGGTTTTGCAGCTCCAGCATCAGGCCTGCCAGCTGCTCGGCATCCACTGCTGTTGCACTTTGAATGCTGTGGCTGATGTCGAAGTTCTGACAGAACAGGCAGCCCAGATTGCAGCCGGCAAAGAAGATGGTGCCTGAACCCTGCTCTCCCACCAGGGGATCTTCTTCTCCGAAGTGCAGGTTGTAGGAGGCAACCAAGGCCTGCCTGCCGGTTTGACAAATACCTGTCTCCCCGCCTAGTCTGTCTACTCCGCACAGTCTGGGGCAGAGCCTGCATTCCCGCAAGCCTTTTAGGGCCTGCCTGGCCCTTTCCTGCAGCAAGCTCATGGGGTGCGCAAGGTAGAAGATATCACTCATGCATTTCCTCTAACCCGGATTTCAGGCAGTTCTACCTGAAGGATTTCCGATAATCAGCAAAAATATGCTACTTTCTGGACTGGCAGAAGTCAATCCAGCCTGAGGCTGGCAAGCAGTCAAGGCGCAAAAAAAGGGGGGCTGATGGGGATATTCTCCGCTAGCAGCAGCATAACTAGATACCGAGTAGTCCAAGAAGTGGATAGTCAGTTCTGGTCCCAGGTGCAGGACCTTTTATTGCAGCATGCCTTCCAGGAGATCGAGGACAGCAGCCAGGAAAGCTCCCTGGGCTGGGTCAGCCTGGAGAATATGCTGGACAACAAATGGCGGGCGGCTTCCCCTTTTAAAGGAGAGTATCTAGTCTTTGCCCTGCGCGAGGACAGAAAAAAGGTGCCCCCGGCCTTGTTTCGCAAGTACTATCAATTGGCCTTGCAGGAGCAGCAGGAGCTAAACCAGGAACAGGGCATAGACAAAGTGAGCAGGGCCCAGCAGAAAAAGCTAAAGGAGCAGGTCAGAACCAGGCTCTTGAGCACAACCATGCCTGTGCCTGCTGTCTTTGAAGTGGTTTGGAACACAGGCAACCAGCACGTTTATCTGGGCTCCACCTCCTCCAGGGCCAAGGCCTTGTTCGAGGAATACTTCAGCAGCAGCTTCAGGCTCAACCTGGAGCCCCTGAACGGGTACTTTCTGGCCAGAAGCATGCTGGACGAGGAAAAGCAGGGGGTTTTGGATTCTTACAAGCCTGCGCCCCTGATATAAAATACGCGACTGCAAAAAATATTTTGAATTGCTGAACATGACTATAAGGTGTGCTTATGAGTACTGAGATAGATCTGGACCGGGCCTATATGCTGGCCCCTTATCTGGGCCAGGACTTTTTGACCTGGCTTTGGTTCCATACCGAGACCAGGCAGTGTCTGGTGCAGAGCAGTCAGGGGGAGGAGTTTGTGCTCTGCCTGGAGCAAAAGGTCTCGGTACTTGGGGGCGAAGGTCCTGCCAAGGACACAGCTGTCTGCAGCGGTCC
>JBNJDO010000025.1:0-23661 GCA_051744965.1 Thermodesulfobacteriota bacterium
GGGGGTTTCAGCAGGATCATGACCATGGCCAACACCCAGCCTGTCAACGACTGCGCAGAGGTTACTTCCTTCATGCTGCAAAAAGCCAAGCAGCATTGGCCCTTTGGTCCTTTCCTGCACCCTGTGGGTGCTGTAAGCAAGGATCTACAAGGTCAGGAACTGGCTCCTATGCAGGAGCTGGCTGCATCTGGATGCGTGGCCTTTTCCAACGATGGCCTGCCCTTGGCTAAGAGCGAATTCCTGCGTCGGGCCCTGGAGTACAGTTCTGACTTGAGCTTAAGGATCATTGATCATTGCGAGGATCCAGGCCTGGCCCCGGGCTGGGTCATGAATGAGGGCCTGCTCAGCTCCAGGCTGGGCCTCAAGGGCCAGCCCAGCATCGGGGAAAGCATCCAGGTAGCCAGGGACATTCAACTTTGTAGCTATCTGGGTCTGCCTATCCACCTGGCCCATATCAGCTGCAGGGAGTCAGTGGAGCTCATCTATCAGGCCAGGAGAAAGGGCTTGCCAGTCACTGCTGAGACCTGTCCCCATTATTTGCTCTGGGACCAGACCCTGGTCCAGGATTACAATACCTTGGCCAAGGTTAGCCCGCCCTTGCGCAGTCCTGACGATGTCCTGGCCCTGCAGCAGGCAGTGCGGGAGGGAGTCCTGCAGATCCTGGCCACTGACCATGCCCCCCATGCCAGCCAGGAGAAGGAGTTGCCCTTTGCCCAGGCCCTTAATGGCATCTCCGGCCTGGACACTGCATTATCCCTTATCTGGACCCTGCTGCAAAAGGGTGTTTTCCAGCTGGAGGACCTATTGAAAGGCTTTTGCTACAACCCTGGTGAGACCTTCTCCTTGCCCTACAACAGTATGCAGCAGGGAGATCCTGCGGACTTCATCCTGTTTGATCCAGAAGCAACCTGGGAAGTGAGCCAGGACAGCCTGTACTCCAAAGGCAAGAACACCCCCTGTCTGGGCAGTAGGCTACCCGGCCTGGTCCAGGCCAACTTTGTCCGGGGAGAGCTGATCTTTTCCAGGCAGCAGGAGGCTACTAGTACCTTAGACGAGCCTAAAACTTATGAGACACGGCACTAGAGAAGGCGACTATGGCCAAGGTACTTATTGTAGACGATGATCCCAGCCTGCGCGAAGTCCTGGAGGTGGCCCTGGACAGCCATGGCCACCAGCCTATAAGCGCAGATGGTATAGACCAGGCCCTGCAGCACCTGCAGCAGGAAGTCCTGGATCTGGCACTTTTGGACCTGCGTCTGGGCCGGGAGAGCGGGATCGACCTCCTGCAGCGGATAAAGGAACACTGGCCTGGCATCCCGGTACTGATGATCACTGCCTATGCAGACAGCCAAAGCGCAGTGCAAGCCATGAAGCTGGGGGCCAGGGACTATATTGCCAAGCCCTTTGACATGCAGGAGCTTTTGCTGCAGGTGGACCGGCTCCTGGAGGGCTGCAAGCTGAAGGAGGAAAACCAGTGGCTGAGGCAGCAGCTCCAGGATAGGTTTGGGCCTATTATCGGGCAAAGTCCAAAAATTAAAGAGGTCTTCGACCTGGTGCAAAAGATCGCCCCTACAGGGATCAATTGTCTGGTCACCGGGGAATCAGGCACTGGCAAAGAGCTGATTGCTAGGGCCATCCACGAACACAGCCCCAGACAGAACCAGCCCTTTTTGGTTATCAACTGCGGAGGTGTTCCGGAAAATCTAGTGGAAAGCGAGCTCTTTGGCTACCGCAAAGGCGCCTTCACAGGAGCTGAAAAGCCCAAGAAGGGGCTTTTGCAGAAGGCTGACCAGGGCTCCTTCCTTTTGGACGAGGTGGGCGAACTGCAGACCAGCACCCAGGTCAAGCTTTTGCGCTGCATCCAGGACGGCAGCTTCATTCCTTTGGGGGGCACAGACACTGTCAGGGTAAATGTCCGCTTCATCGCAGCCACAAACAGGTCCATTGAAAAGGAAGTGGCTGAGGGCAGGTTCCGGGAGGACCTTTTCTACCGCCTAAGCGGAGTGATCATCAAGGTTCCCCCTTTGAGGGAAAGGGATGAGGATCTACAGCTTTTGGCAGAGCATTTTCTGCGCAGGTTCTGCAGGGAGCAAAACAAGGACATATCTGGTTTCAGCCCCCAGGCCGAGCAGAAACTCAAAAACTATCACTACCCTGGCAACATCCGGGAACTGGAGAACATCATGGAAAGGGCAGTGGCACTGGAATCAGGGCCTAAGATCACCCCTTCCTCCCTGGTCATCTACGACCAGGCCCACCCGGAGACTGACTCTGGTCCGGAAAGGGTCCTCCAAGGCAGGGTCAGACTGGATCAGTACCTGGAGGAACTGGATCAAAGGATTTTGCAAAATGCCTTGGAGCGAACCCAGGGACACAAGGGCAAGGCAGCAGAGCTGGTGGGTCTTAGCTTCCGCCAGTTCAGGTATAGGCTTAGCAAATATGAGATTGGAGCCCACTCTGACGGCAAGGAGGAATAGCTTGGGCTGGCAGATGCAGCACTGCCAATGGGGCGGGAGTAACTCCAGCCCCATTGGCAGGCGCTTAAAAAGGCCTTAGCCTTATTTCATATCCTCCACCCTGGACTCGATATCTTCTCTTAGCTCATTATCGCTGTTCATGGCTTGGCCGATCTGATTATACTCTTCTACGCTCAGACCTTCCTCACGGACCACATCCACCATGCGCTCGGTGTATTTCTCCTGCAGCTCCTGGGCCTCCTGCTCGTCCTCCATTTGGCTCAGTTCATCAGAGTACTCCTGCTGAATTTCCTGGATCTGCACATAGGATTTTGCGAACTTGTCTAAGTCCTCATCACTGAAATCTGTCTCCTGGGGCTCGGACTGGTACTCTTCGTAGCTTTCCTGCTCTTGCCCCTGCTCCTGCCCCGAGCCTTCTTCTTGGGCCAACCCCTGCCCTGCGGTAAATACCAGGGCCAAGACAAAAAACAGGGCCAGGAGCTTCATTCCCATCTTGCTTTGTGTAAGTTTCTTGAAATCCATGAGTTGCATACCTCCTTAAAAGTTTAAGATTTTTGCTCATCGCTTATTTTTATCCTTGCATCAGTCGTGCCAAGTACAGCATCCCCAGATAGAGGCCTGCTGTTCATGGAAAATGTAAAATCAGCCAGACTTTGTGCCCCTTAAACAAGGCCTCGCTTGTTGTGTTGTATTGACACATGTGTCATCCTGACCAAGAAATTTTGTCCAGACAGATTCCGGCCAGGAAACAGATCCAAGCGCTTACCCAGGGCTCAAGACCCCTCATAAAAAAGGGCCAGACTCTTTTTTCCAGGCACAGGATTTGTATGCGCTACTATGGTTAGCCTGATTCTGGCAAGCGTCTGACAAATAAAATCCAGGGAGCTTTGCATGCCCAAGGCCATAATCTCCGGCTTTAATCTGCGGGTGGCTCTGATCTGCAATGTGATCATCCCTTTGCTTCTGGCCATGGGTCTGGCCACCTATTTGGGGCTTAAGGCCCTGGAGAACAGCATAGAGAACCACATGCAAGAAGAGGTGGAGCTGGTGGCCAGGGCCATCAGGATGCCGGTTAGCTACAGTCTGGAAAAGGATCGCTTCGGCAGTGTGAACCAGGCTTTGCAGTCAGTTTTCCGCATAGACCGCGTATACGGGGCCTATGTCTACGATGCCCAGGGCAGACGCATCTCTGCAGTAGGGGCAGCTGCTCCTTCCTCCCAGCACGGTGAAGCCAGGGAGATAACCACTGAAGGTGAACGTAAAGGCCAGTATGAAGAAATTGAGGGCCAAAGTGTATATTCCTATTTCGTGCCCTTGTTCGATACTGCCGGCACCCCTAACGGCCTGCTCCAGGTGAGCAGGAAAAAAAGCGATATTGAGCAATACATTGCAACCATGCGCATGCAGGCCATCTATAGCCTTGGCGGAGCAGGACTTTTCATTGCAGCCATGGTTTTGATCGGCTTCCACGGTACTATAGGCAAGTACCTGGACCGGCTGGTAGCAAGCATGGAAAAGGTTGCCTCTGGAGAGCGCACCCACAGGGCTTCCTTGCGTGGCCCCAGGGAGATTTCAGTCTTGGCCCGGGCCCTGAACTCCATGCTGGACAGCATTTCCCGGGCGGAGGATGAAATTGCCAGACGCAAGGACGCCCAGCAGGATCTGGAGAACAAGCTGCGTCAAAGCGAGAAGATGGCTGCCATAGGCCAGCTGGCAGCAGGTGTTGCTCATGAGCTGGGAGCCCCCCTTTCGGTGATCCATGGCAAGGCCCAGCGCTGCCTGCGGGACAAGGATCTGCCCCAGATACACCAAAAGAGCATGCTGGATATCCGCAATGAAGTTCAGCGCATGGAACATATTGTGCGCCAGCTCCTGGACTTTGGCCGAGCCTCCAGGCAGCGCAGGCGCTGGCGTAGCACCGCCAGTCTAGCCCGGGCAGCTGCCTCCCAAGTGCAAAAGGAGATGCCTGTGCAGGCTGAGCTTGAGCTGCAAGGCCCTGACCCTGGACCAAACATCTACGTGGACCAGCTGCGCATTGAGCAGGCATTGATCAACCTTTTGCGCAACTCCCTGCAGGCCCCTGGTGTAAGCAGGGTAATCCTGGGCTGGAGCCAGGCGGAAAATGGGCAGGTAGCCTTCTGGGTAGAGGACAATGGCCCCGGAATCCCTGAGTCTGATAAAGACAAGATCTTCGAACCCTTCTTCAGCACCAAGAAGGAAGGACAAGGCACAGGCCTGGGCCTGTCAGTGGTGCATGGCATAGTCCAGGAACACTTTGGCCAGGTCCAGGTCCAGAAGTCCTTTCTGGGCGGGGCCTGCATAGGCTTCAACCTGGCCCTGCAAAGCGAAAAGCCGCTCTTGGACAAGGAGCATACAGAGGATGCAGCTAATGACGCAAGCTAAGGCGCCCAGTATCTTGCTTGTGGAGGATGATCAAAGCCTGAAGCAGTTGCTTTGCGAGGAACTGGAGGAATCTGGCTTTTCCTTGCACAGCGTGACCAATGCTGAGGAAGCCTATGCCCTATTGCAGAAATGGGAGCCAGACCTGGTGATCAGCGATCTCAGGCTGCCAGGTGCAGACGGCATGCAGCTTCTAGAATGGAGCAAAGATTTTTCCTCAAGGCCTGGTTTCTTGATCATCACCGCCTTTGGCAGTATTCCCCAAGCGGTGCAGGCCTTAAAATCCGGGGCTGACGATTTCTTGACCAAGCCCTTGGACTTGGATCACTTGCAGCTTTGCGTGCAGCGCATTTTGGAGAACAAGAAGCTACAGGCAGAGGTCTCCAAATACCGGGACATAATACAGCGCTCAGATTTTAAGGGCATGATCGGCCAAAGCAGGGTAATGCAGGAGATGTTCAAGCAAATCGACAAAATCGCCCAGGCCCAGGGACCGGTTTTGATCCAGGGGGAAAGCGGTGTGGGCAAGGAGCTGGTGGCCAAGGCCCTGCACGATTTAAGCCCCAGAAGCCAGGCTCAGTTCTTGGCCATCAACTGTGCAGGCATACCTGCCGAACTCTTGGAGAGTGAGTTCTTTGGCCACGAGGCAGGAGCATTCACAGGAGCGGTCAAAAAGAGGCAAGGACTTTTTATGCGGGCCAATCAGGGCACCCTGTTCTTGGACGAGATAGGCGAGATGCCCTACAGCCTGCAATCTAAGCTGCTTCGCGTCTTACAAGACGGCACATTTAGACCTGTAGGCGCAAGCAAGGAACAAAAGGTGGACGTGCGCATCATCTGTGCCACCAACCAGGACCTGGAGAGGGCTGTGCAGCAGGGTGGCTTCAGGGAAGACCTATTTTACAGACTGGAAACCTTTAGCCTGCAAGTGCCGCCCCTAAGGAGCAGACAAGGAGATATTCAGCTTTTGGCTGCGCACTTTCTGCAGCGTTATAGCCTGCAGCTGGGCAAGGACATACAGGGATTCACGGATGAGGCCCTGCAATGCCTGCAGGACCACTCCTTCCCAGGCAATGTCCGGGAGCTGCAAAACAGCATCGAGCGCGCAGTTACCTTTTGCAATGGCTCTTGGCTGGACCTGGAGCATCTGCCTACCAGGATCAAGCAAAGCAGGCAGGAGCAAAGTGTCAGCTCCCCAGCAGACCAGGAGGGGTTCTGGCAGGACATCCTGCAGTCCCAGGAATTCCTACCCAGCATGTATGAGGTGGAAAAGCTATACCTGGATTATGTGCTGCAGAAGACTGCTGGAAACAAGAGAAGGGCAGCTGCAATTTTGGGTATCAGCAGACGCACTTTATACCGCAGGCTGGAGGAGCAGGGCAAACCCTCTGACTGACGCCTTAAACACAAGATCTGTCAAGAGCCTTGAAAATCCGGCCGGGCAAGGAGGAATCTGAAGGTCCTGGCCAAGACGCCTCCGGGCTGACCCGGATGATGTGCATGATTGTTTTCTTAGACCCAGATCCTGCCCCCAGGGCAGGATCTGGGCCAAAAGCAATTATTCTTCCCAGTGGATACATTCCGAGGGACAGCTTTCCATAGCCTCCTCAATCAGATCTTCTGGCCCTCCCTCTTCCTTGATCACATAGGCCTTTTCCTCTTCCTCGTCAAAGGCAAAGACCTCGGGGCAAATCTCCACACAGCTTTCACACCCTATACACTCTTCCTTGTCAATCACCACCTTCTTGGCCATCTCAACCTCCTTATTGCTTGCTGGACATTGGAAAACTCTCATTTTGTACCTGATACCAATTGCAATCTTGAGCTTTGTTGGGCCTTTAAATAGGCGGGGCAATGGTCACCAGCAAACGCAGATCAGTAGTCGCCCTCAATCCATGGGGCTGGCTGATCTCGCTGACCAATACATCCCCTGTCTTGGCTGGCTGGCTCTTTCCTTCCGGCCCCAGGAACTCCCCTTCTCCCTCCAGGACCATAAGGCTTAGCTGCCCCTCCACATCATGGGAGTGCAGGGGCAGCTCCTGGCCAGCCTTGAAGTTGAAGTTGATGATTTTAAAATAAGGCGAATCATGCACCAGCAGCTTGCTGAAGCTTTTTTCGCTGAACTTGCCTGATTCAAACAGATTAATCTTTTCCATACTGCCCCCTTGGTTTGTGGTCAAATACAATCCTGGACTTCACTTTGCCCTGGAATTCTAGAACAGGCCTTGACCCAGATCAAATCTTGGCTTTGCCTTTCCGCAAGTCCAGATTTGACATAGCAAGAATAATCCTGTAACTTTTAAAAATCCTGTCGGCGTCAATCCCTTGTGGTCCCCACACATAACCAGATTACACCCATCCGGAAAGACATCCTTGCCGGACACTTAGGATTGGTTGCCAACGCAAACCAAATAATCATCTATACAGCAAAAGGCAAATTTTATCATGGACATGATGCAAGAGCTAAAAAAACAAGACCCCGAAATCTGGCAGGCTATAGAGCTGGAGGAAAAGAGGCAAAGAAACACCATAGAACTCATAGCCTCTGAGAATTTCATCTCCCCCGCGGTAAGGCAGGCCACAGGCAGTTGTCTGACCCATAAATACGCTGAGGGCTATCCAGGCAAGCGGTATTACGGGGGTTGCGAACATGCGGACCAGGTGGAGGAAATGGCCAGAAGCAGGGTGCAAAAGATTTTCCAGGCTTCCTACGCCAATGTCCAGCCCCACTCCGGATCCCAGGCCAACATGGCTGTTTATTTCGGCTTTTTGCAACCCGGGGATACCGTCCTGGGCATGGATCTAGCCCATGGAGGGCACCTGACCCACGGCAGTCGAGTCAACTTCTCCGGCCGCATCTATAAAGGAGTATCCTACGGCCTGCATCCTGAGACCCAAACCATAGACTACGATCAAGTCCTGGACCTGGCCCGCAAGCACAAGCCAAAGCTGATCATAGCCGGAGCTAGCGCTTATCCGCGCAGCATAGACTTTTCCAGATTCAGGCAAATAGCCCAGGAAGTAGGTGCCAAGCTCATGGTGGACATGGCGCATATCGCAGGTCTGGTGGCTGTAGGCCTGCACCCCTCCCCCATGCAGGAGGCGGATTTTGTTACCTCCACCACCCACAAGTCCCTGCGCGGGCCCAGGGGAGGATTCATCCTGAGCAATCAGGACGTGGGCAAGGTCCTGGATTCCCAGATCTTTCCCGGCCTGCAGGGAGGGCCCTTGATGCATGTGATCGCAGCCAAGGCTGTATCCTTTGCCGAGGCCCTGCAGCCAGAATTCAAGGCCTACCAGGAACAGGTTTTGACCAACTCCAGGACCCTGGGCTCCAGCCTTGCGGAACTGGGCTATGATCTCATCTCCGGAGGCACTGACAATCACCTTTTGCTTGTAGATCTGCGCAGCAAAGAGATAACTGGCAAAGAGGCTGAATTGGTTTTAGATCGAGTGGGCATTACAGTAAACAAAAACTCTGTGCCTTTTGACCCTCAGTCTGCCATGGTCACCTCTGGCATTCGTCTGGGCACGCCTGTGGTTACCACCAGGGGCATGCAGGAAGGGGATATGGCCAGGATAGCTGGATGGATGGATCAGGCCCTGCAAAACAGAAAAGATGAATCCAGGCTGGAGCAGCTAAGCCTGGAGATCCAGGATTTTGCCGCCGGATTCCCTTTGTTTGTGCCCTGTCCCCAGGGCAAGGTGGATCTGGCTGGAGCAGCAGGCAATTAACAGAGACCAATTTCGCGCCTGTAGATCTAGGCAGGCCTGTTTCTGCTGCAAGGCCTTGAATGACCTGGCAGAGCAGGCCTGATCCCGGCGCTTCCCTTTGGCCGGTGGCTGCGGACGACCAGCAAAGCCGGAAACAGACTTCTCCCCCTCCTTTGTTGCCATACTAAGCAAGCATCGAGATCAAGTTACAGTTTCCGCAGTCGAATCCATCCCCCACAGTACCTGGAGCAATGCTAAAGGCCTGGCGGGGGGAATGCTCGCAAGGACTATTTATTATGAACATACATGCACCCCATATCAATATACCTGAAACCAGACTAATCCAGACCGTACTCCATGAAGAACCGGAGCGTTTTTACGCAGGTTCCCAGGAACTGCAAAGCATTGGTTTGGATCTGGCCACAGAGGCCTTCGTGGTCTACAGCAACCCCTTTGTGGACCCTGAAGTGGCACAGGACAGCGTCCAGGCCAGGCTGCAGGAGTTCAGTCACAGCCTCTCCCAGGATGATTACCACTATCTGGAGTCCAGGCTCCAGAGCTTTTGGCAGGAATACCAGGAGCTGCAGGAGCAAAAAAAGGAGATCATGCACAGGCTGCAATCCAGCCTGCCCAAAGAGAACATAACTGACTCCCCGCATACTTTGGCCCAATGCGCTACAGATGCCACGGGCCTGAACATGGAATTGCCCATGCTGGTGGTCTTTCCTGAGAATACTGGGCAGGTCAGGGATATTATACTTGCTGCCCGGAAGCTGGGCTTCTTTGTGGTGCCCAGGGGGGGAGGCTCAGGACTAACCGGAGGAGCACTCCCTGCCCTCCGCAAATCAGTGGTGCTTAGCACCTCCAGGCTTAAAGAGATCTTCAAGCTGGACCCTGAAAGTATGCTGCTTTGCGCCCAAAGCGGTGTCATAACCCTGCACGCTATCCAGGCGGCCCAGGAAGAGGACCTCTTGTTCACCGTGGATCCGGCCTCCAAATCAGCCTCTTCCTTGGGGGGCAACATCTCGGAGAACGCAGGCGGGCCCTATGCCTTTGAATACGGTACCACCTTGGACAATATCTACAACTATAAGATGGTCATGCCAGATGGGCAAATAATCCAGGTCCAGCGCAAGGACCACCCCTGGCATAAAATTTATCCAGAACAGGAAGCAGTCTTTCAGGTCTTGGATGAGCAAGGAGAACTACAGCAGGAGATCCAACTAGATGGCAAGGACATCCGCACTCCAGGCCTGGGCAAAGATGTAACCAATAAATTTCTAGGCGGTCTGCCCGGAGTACAAAAAGAGGGAGTGGATGGAATCATCACTGAAGCCTGTTTCACCTTGCATCCGTTGCTCAAATACTCCCAAACCCTGTGCCTAGAGTTCTATGGCCCCTCTATGCACAACGCTGCCCTGGTTATCAAGGATCTGGTCCATCTGCGGGACCGTATCCGGGAACAGTCCAACCTGGTGACCATGTCTGCCCTGGAGGAGTTCGGCAACAAATATGTGCGAGCCATCAATTACGAAAAAAAGTCCCAGCGCTATGAGGGGGAGCCCATATCCGTTCTGCTCATCCAGCTGGACTCCAACAACAAGCGGGTACTGCGGGATACTGTCTGGACCCTGGTGGATATTGCCGAGCACTACGACAATGTGGACATCCTGGTGGCCCAGGACCAGGAGCAGGCTGCAGCCTATTGGGAAGACAGGCATCGCCTAAGCGCTATCTCCAAGAAAACCAGTGGCTTCAAAATAAACGAAGACATCGTGATCCCCTTGGACAAGATACCAGAGTTCTCTGACTTTCTGGAGTCCATGAACCTCAAGTACCTGGCCCTGGCCTACAAGCAGGCCCTGGAGAAGGTCAGCAGGCTGCCTGAAATCGAGCCCTTGGATCAGTTCCTGCAAATGGAGTTTGAGGTCACCCAGAGGATACTGGATTGTGAAAGACTGGAGCATGTCCAGGGTGAACAGGAATTCGCCCTGCAGATCCACTTCTTCTTCCAAGACCTATTCCATCGTTACCCTGAAAAAAAGGCTGAACTGCAAAACATAGAGGATGAGCTATTCTATTCCAGGCTGGAAATAGCCAATCATATGCACGCCGGAGATGGAAATTGCCATGTGAACATTCCGGTACACGCCAACAATCAGCAGATGCAGGCCCAGGCCGAACAAGTGGTGGACAGAGTCTTTGCCAAGGCCTTGGAGTTGAACGGCCAAGTTTCAGGCGAGCACGGCATAGGCATCACCAAGATCCAATATCTTTCCCAGGAAAAAATCCAGGCCCTCAAAGATTATAAATCCAAGGTGGACCCGGACAACATTCTGAATCCAGAGAAGCTCTCCAGCAAGACTCTGGCAGTAGAGCCCTATACCATGTCCTGGGACAAGCTGATCCAGGACTTCTCTATCGCTGATCTGCCCCGCAAAGAAAAGCTGGCCGAGCAACTAAAGCACGTGCAGATCTGTACAAGATGCGGCAAATGCAAGCAGGTCTGCTCCATGTACTATCCGGAAAAGGGATTTTTGCATCATCCCCGCAACAAGAATATCAGTCTGGGGCTTTTGCTGGAGGCGCTTTTATACGCCCAGACAGCCACTGGCTCCCAGGAGCTGGACCAGAGCCTGCTCTCCCAGCTGCAAGAGCTTATGGATTTTTGTACAGCCTGCGGAAAGTGCATGACCACGTGTCCAGTAAAAATAGACAGCGCAGAAGTGACCATTAACCTGCGCTCCTACCTGGAGAAGGAATCCAAGCACGGACTGGGGTTGAAAAGCAAAATGCTCAACTACCTGGGCCGGGAACCGGAACGTATCCAGATGGCAGCAAAGGCCGCTGTGCTGGGCCAGAGCATCCAGAGCACTGCGGTGCGCTTCCTGCCTTCTTTTTGGCGCCGCAGACTGCAAAACCCTATATTCAAGGAACCTGCTCCCAAGCTGGAATCTGAGCAACTCACAGACATCCTGGATCTTTCTACAGGAAACCTTTTTTTACCGGACAAAACCACGCAGACTCAGGCAGTAATCTATTTTCCAGGTTGTGGCGCAAGCTTGTTCTACTCTGGCATTGCCTTGTCCTCAATATATCTGCTTCTGCAAAGCGGATATCCGGTGCTCTTGCCCAGTCAGCACAAGTGCTGCGGCTATCCCCTGCTTTCTTCCGGATGCATGGAGACTTTTCAACGCAATATCAACAACAATATGATCCACCTGCAAGAGCTATTGACCCAGGCAGAGAACAGTGGCCTGCAGGCGGGTTACCTGCTCACCTCCTGCGGCACCTGTCGGGCTGCCTTTGAAAACTACCCCCTGGAATACGGACTGACCAAGCCTGTAACCATGCAGGATGTCTTTCAATTCCTGCAGCCTAGTCTGCTGCAGGCTAACCAATGCAGTGAGCCTACAAAGGAACTAATACTTCACTCTTCATGTCATTCGGCTTTGAGCCTTTCTGACCATGCCCAGGCTGATCAGACATACAGCTCCTTGCTGCAGAATCTTTTGGGAACTGACATTACTGTATCCCAATACTGTTGCGCAGAGAGCGGCCTGGGAGCCTTAACCAGTCCCCATGTCTATAACAGGCTCAGAAAAAGGAAAAAACAAGCCCTGCGCGAAATAATTGCGCAGCGGGAAAATGATCCTGAAATCTTGGTCAGCTGCCCTTCCTGTAAAATTGGTATCTCCAGGATACTTAATAGTGATAAGAAGAAGCTAAAGCCATTGCACACCATAGAATATATTGCCAAGCAGCAGTTAGGTGATGACTTTAAGGACAAGATCAAAGCAAAATTAAATCAGAATGTATACAGGCCAAACTAATTTTTTTGTGAACTAGAGATTTCTGCCTCAGGGCTCGCCTGCATCTGGGGCAGCCTTGAACAGTAATCCACTCATACGCATATGCGTATTTCTTGATAAGAGCGTCACACCATTCCCCACTTCCTGAGGCAGAAGTTTAGATAAAAACAACCCAGATTCATACATGGAGCTATAAATCGTCCTGTAAACAATTCGTAGTAGGCAAGTTAAGTTTTTATAGAAGTAAAGATGTATGCATTATTAACTTGAATATAGTTAATGCATTTTTTATATCTACCAAGTAATTGCTATTAATATTGTATAATTTTATTAACATACATTGTATCTTTTTTTCGATAGAACCCTTTTAATTATCTGCTTTTAATATTTTATATATATTCTTTTTGAATATAAGCTTTTTTCCTGCAAACAACGCTTTGTTCTTTGTATTCAACATTCACTATAAGATTGCTTTTTTGGTAGTGCGGACTAACAAGCACGTAACAAGGATTTTTTTACCTGTTCAAATTTTCTAGAAATTATTAGCTTGACATCTCCTTAGGTTTTTGCTAATTAAAGTAAGCATTAGGAGGAGGAGCAAGTCGCGATTTTTTTAACATATTTATTTTTTTAAAATTTTAACATTATTTACTTGGATCAGTTTGTTTACATACCCACTTACAAGGATTCAGACAAGCAGCTTGCACCTGCTCTGGCCCAGGAAGGTCCAGGCCACCCCAGCCGCCGTTTCTTCGGCCGCCAATCTGGATTGAATTCCAGGGTGCGGGCCTGAAGCGGAAAACGACTTCCACCCCTTCAATTCGTCCCTGGTTTAATAGGCTATTATGGCCGTTGATCTACAAAACTTGTCAGAGCCGCGAAATGTGCTCTGGGCCTTTTGTAAACTTACAGCCCAAGTGATGCCTGGCAGCTAGAAGAACACAAAGTCAAAACAGAAAAAGGAAGAAGCTATGATTGGAAATGACGGCAAGTACATGTTCACCTCTGAATCAGTCACTGAAGGACATCCGGACAAAGTAGCAGACCGCATCTCAGACGCGGTACTGGACACCTTGATAGTGCAGGACCCTGAGTCAAAAGTAGCCTGTGAGACACTGGTCACCACAGGACTGGTATTTATCGCAGGGGAAATCACCACTACTGGTTTTGCAGACCTGCCCCAGGTAGTGCGCCAGACAGTAAAGGATATCGGTTACAACAGCTCTGACATGGGCTTTGACTGGGAAACCTGTGCTGTGCTCTCTTCCATTGACAAGCAGTCCGGGGACATCGCCATGGGCGTGAACCGCAAGAGCCCTGAAGAACAGGGGGCTGGGGACCAGGGCATGATGTTCGGATTTGCCTGCAAGGAAACAGACACACTCATGCCTGCACCCATCTATTGGGCCCACAAGCTAAGCCGCAGGCTGACCTATGTGCGCAAGAAAGGCATCCTGGACTTCCTGCGCCCTGACGGCAAGACCCAGGTAGCCATGGAATACGAAAACGGCAAGCCTGTGCGCATCAACAACGTGGTGGTCTCTGCCCAGCACGACGACAATGTCAGCTACGAGGACCTCAAGGCAGGAATCAAAAAAGAAGTGGTCCTGAACACCCTGCCCCAGGACCTGATCGATGACAAGCTGCGGGTGTATATCAACACTACTGGCAGATTCGTGGTTGGCGGCCCCATGGGCGACTGCGGAGTCACCGGCAGGAAAATCATCCAGGACACCTATGGGGGAATGGGAGGCCACGGTGGTGGGGCCTTCTCTGGCAAGGATCCCTCCAAAGTGGATCGCTCAGCAGCCTACATGGCCCGCTATGTGGCCAAAAACGTGGTTGCTGCAGGACTGGCTGAGCAGTGCGAGGTACAGCTGGCCTATGTGATAGGCGTGGCTGATCCGGTCTCTGTCCTGGTCACCTCCAGGGGGACAGGAGAGGTGGATGACCAAACCCTTACCAACGCAGTGCGTGAGGTTTTCGATCTCAAGCCCTATTACATCAATCAACGCCTAAACCTGAAGCAGCCCATTTACAGGAACACCTCCTGCTACGGCCATTTCGGTCGCGAGCATCCAGAGTTCACCTGGGAGCAGACAGACGCTGTGCAGGATCTGCGAACAGCTTGCAAGATTTAGCAGCCTGACAGCAACTGTTTCCCAACCCAGGCAGGCACTGCAGAACTAAAAAGGCCTTATTTTTTGGGCCTTGCTAAATGCGCCTGCCTGGGCTGCTTAACCCAAAATCAGCTCAAGGGGGCTTATGCATATCTATATATCCGGATCACTGGCCTATGACAGGATCATGAACTTTCCGGACAAATTCTCCAACCATATTCTGCCGGACAAAATCCACATTCTAAACGTCTGCTTCCTGGTTCAGGATCTGGAAGAAAAATTCGGGGGCACTGCCGGCAATATTGCCTATTCTCTGTCCTTGCTCCAAGAAAGGCCTGAGCTCATCTCCCAGGCAGGAAGCGATTTCCAGCGCTATCAGGACTGGCTGCAAAAGTACGGTATTTCCCTGCATGGCGTCAGATTCATCCAGGATGTACCCACTGCCAGTGCCTACATCACCACTGACCAGGCGGACAACCAGATCACTGCCTTCAATCCCGGGGCCATGAACTATCCCACAAACGGATTTTTCAAAGATTTCCTGGCCAATGACAGCCTGGCAATTGTTTCCCCGGGCAACCTGGAGGATATGCAGCAGTTCCCCAGCATCTACCGCGAATTGGGGCTTTCATTTATCCTGGATCCTGGCCAGAACATCCCTGCCTTTAGTGGGGAGCAGCTCAAGAGCATGCTTAAGGGCTCCAGAGCCCTGATAGTCAACGACTATGAGCTCAGCATGGTTCAGGAGGCCACAGGCCTGGACAAGCCAGGGCTTTTGCAACTGACCCAGGCTGTGATCACCACCCTGGGAGAAGAGGGCTCCCTGATCCTGGAGACAGGCCAGGAAGAACAAAGGGTCCCTGCAGCCAAGGTGCTGGAACCTGTGGATCCTACCGGCGCTGGGGATGCATATCGCGCCGGGCTGATCAAGGGCCTCGCCATGGGTCTGGATCTGGCCCAGGCAGCCAAGGTGGCCTCAGTGTGTGCCTGCTATGCAGTAGAACACAAGGGCACCCAGGAACATCACTTCACCCCGGAGGAGTTCTGGGATCGCTTCCAGAAAAACTTTGGACCACTTTGAAGTTGCATATCTTTTGCAGGCCAATCCTTGCAGCCTGCAGGCCCCGGCCACATCATACTTCCAAACCATGCGTACATGCAGGCCTGGTTCTTGCCTGGACCTGCTAAAGCCCATAACAAGCCTGTAAAGGGCTATCAACCAAACCAAGAAGGAGATTTACTATGTCTGAAAAACTCGGGAAAATAGCTGAAGGACTGTTGGCTGGCAATGTAGAAGAAGTCTCCAAGCTGACCCAGGAGCTTCTAGACGAAGGTGCTGACCCGGAAGAAATCCTGCAAAAAGGCCTTTTTTCTGGAATGGATGTGGTCAGCAAGAAATTCAAGGACTGCGAGATGTTCATCCCTGAAGTCCTGCGCTCAGCTAAGGCCATGCACGGGGCCATGGAGAAGCTGAGACCGGTACTATCCGAGGCCAGTAGTTCCAAGGCAGGCACAGTGGTCATGGCCACTGTACAGGGGGACTTGCACGACATAGGCAAGAACCTGGCCGGAATGATGATGGAAGGCTCAGGTTTCAATGTCATTGACATGGGCATCGACCAGAAGACCGAGGATATTGTCAAGGCAGTCCAAGATAACAAGCCGCAAATTTTGGGGCTTTCCGCCTTGCTGACCACCACCATGCCCAAAATGGGGGAAGTCATCAATGCTTTGAAGGAGGCCGGAATCAGGGATCAGCTCAAGGTCATGATCGGCGGCGCTCCTGTAACAGAGGATTTTGCAGAAGAAATAGGCGCGGACGCTTACGCCCCTAACGCCTCTATTGGCACGGAAAAGGCCCTGGAGCTGATCCAGAGCTAATCTGGCCCTTTGCCCTTCCTGAAAACGTATGAAGCAGGAGTCGAGCTATGCCCAAAATCAATCAGACCATATACAAGACCCCCCAATTTCGGGTGTTATCAGAGGACCAGATCGAGAGGATCTTCTCTGCAGCGGTGGAGGTTATCCAGCGCACCGGGGCCCGCTTCCACCACGAAGAAGCCCTGGAACTGTTCAAGAAAAGCGATGCAGTGGTCACTGACGGTAACCTGGTCCGGGTGCCCCTGTCCCTGGTGGAGCAAGCCATCAAGTGCCATCCCAGGCGAATTAACCTCACCGGCCGCACCAACCAGTACAGCATAGAGCTGGACAAGGACATGGTCAGTTTCGGCACCGGATCCGACCTGCCCTTTACTTATGACAGGCAAACCGGGGCACGCAGGCGGACCAATTACCAAGACGTGTATAATGCCGGCCGCATTGTGGACTATCTGCCCAACTTGGACTTCTTCATGTCCCACGGCATAGTCCAGGACTGCCCAAATACCCAGACCTATGACCGCCACCAGGGCCTGGCCATGCTAGAAGGCTGCACCAAGCCCATGGTCCTGACCAGTGTGGACGGAGAGGGCCTGGAGGACCTCTGGAAGATGTGCAAGCTGTTTCGGGGGGATGATGAAAAGGAATATCGTTTGAACCCCATGTTCATCACCTATATCGAGCCCATCTCCCCGCTTCTAAATGACCGCACCGCAGTGGAAAAGCTGTTGTTCAGCGCGGAAAAGGGGATACCCTGCATGTATACCCCCTGCCCCAGCTCAGGGGCCACTGCCCCAGCATCTATTGCCGGGATGATTGTGCAATCCCTGGCTGAAACCTTAATGGCCTCGGTGCTCACCTACCTCAAGAACCCAGGCATGCCGCTGGTTATGGGCGGCGTGACCACTGTACTGGATATGCTGACCACATCCTATTCCTATGGGGCACCGGAACTCTCGTTGGCTTCTGCTGCCAATACAGATGTCTCCAAGTGGCTGGGACTGCCCATGTTCTCCACGGGTGGGTGTACAGACGCCAAGGTCCTGGACGAACAAGCAGCCATAGAATGCGCAACCAGCCTATACTATGCCTATCTATCCGGAGCCAATCTGGTGCATGATGTGGGCTATATAGACGGCGGAGTCAACGCTTCCCTGGAAAGCCTGGTCATGAACGATGAGATCATCGGCATGGTCAAACAGATTGGCAAAGGAATCAATACCGAGGACGAGTACCTGGCCCTGGATCTGATAGACAAGATCGGCCCGGGCGGTGAATACCTGACCACAGAGCACACCCTAACCCACTACAAGGAGTGGTTCCAGCCCAAGTTGCAGGACCGCTCAGACTACGAGACCTGGGTCAGGGAAGGCCAAAAGATCATGCTGGACCGGATCCAGGACGAGACTGACCGGATCCTAAATGAACACCAACCAGAGCCCATTGAGGAAAAGCTGCATCAGGAGCTGAAGAAAATCGTCCAGGATGCTGACAAGCGGCACTCTAAATAGTTTCTGCCGCTCGGCCGGAACGTGCTTACCAGCACCCGGCCTTGGGTAAATCCGCCAAGGAGGAATTGTATGCCCAGTGTAAGAGCCAACTATACAGTCAATCGCAGTCCTCAATTTGCCTTTCTCTCTGAGGACCAAAAAGAAACCATATTCCACGGGATGCTCAAGACCCTGCAGGATACTGGAGCTGACGTGCACCACGAGCAGGCCCGGGAAATCTTCAAAAAACACGGCTGCAAGGTGGACGGGATCAGGGTGCGCATCCCGCCCAAGCTGGTACGACAGGCCCTGCAGAGCCTGCCCTTGATGACCACCATCTTTGATTGGGAAGGCAACCCCCGCATCCATGTAGAGGAGAATCGCAGCTATTTTGGCCCCGGCCCCACCCTGGTCTACTTCAGGGACCCCTACACCCTGGAGCGCAGGAAATGCCTGCGTGAGGACGCCACCACAGTGGCCAAGGTCTGCGATGCCCTGCCCAACATCGGATTTGTGGAAGGCCTGATCACCATCAGCGACGTGCCCAGGGGCACGGATGACGTCTACGAATTCGCAGACATGATCCAGAATACCACCACTCCGATAATGGCCTGGGCCTATCATCGGGGAGGGGCCAAGGACATCCACCGTATAGCCTGCATCATGGCTGGAGGTGAGGAGGCCTTCAAGAAGAAGCCCAACTACATCCTGTACAGCGAGCCCATATCTCCTTTGGTCAGTGACTTCCATGCCATAGACAAGCTCATGTACTGCGCAGAGCAGGGAATCCCCCAGGACTACAGCCCCTGCGCCATAGGCGGGGCCACAGTGCCTGCCACCCATGCCGGGCAGATAGTGGTCGCCCTCTCAGAGTCCATGGTGGGCGTGGTCCTCTCCCAGCTCATCAATCCCGGGACCTGCATCATCCTGGGCGGGGTACAGTCTCCTCTGGACATGCGCCGGGGCATCTACTCCTACGGCGCTCCTGAGCTGAATGTGCTCTCAGGCGGACTGACCGAGATGGCCCGCTACTGCGGCCTGCCCATGTTTGGAACTGCCGGTTGCACAGACACCAAGACCATGGAGATCCAGTCCGGAATCGAGGCTGCTTTGCAGATCCACTCCTCCATGCTCACCGGTGCCAACTTCGTGCACGACTGCGGCTACACTGAATCCGGCAAAACCGGAGACATCTTCCAGACTGTCATGGACGACGAGATCATCGGCATGGCCAGGATTATAGAAGAGGGAGTTGAGGTCAATGATGAGACCCTGGCCGTGGATGTGATCAACAATGTGGGCTCAGGCGGACACTACCTGTACGAGGACCACACCATGAAGTGGTTCCGCAAGCACTGGAGGCCCAGCCTCATGGACCGCCAGAACTACGAGGAGTGGGACAAGTCCGGCCGTATGACCATGAAGGACAGGATCGTAAATAAGACCAGAAACATACTGGAGACCCACGAGGGTCCCATCACTAGGGTGCCCCAGGATGTACAAAAGGACATCCAAAAGGTGGTGCAGGAAGCAGTGCAAAGGGTGGAAAAGGAAGGCCTCTAACACCCCCTCCCAGCTTCGGCTCTAAGGAATATACCCCTGGCCGGAGCACTTCGCCTAAATATACCGCCACAGGCAGCAGGGAAGGCACACTGGCCTTCCCTGCCTCAAATCTGCTAACCAGCTGCCAGATACATTTATTATGAACGTGCAGCAAAAGCAGGGAACCACAGGCATTCAGACAAGAAGCGCTCTGGCCCTGCAAAACAAACCCTCTACATTACCATGGCAAGACTAGACAAGAAAACGCCCCGGGACTTCCAGGCTGAGACCTCGTCCAGAAGGCCTGATGCCGATTATGTGGTGGGCATAGATACCGGTGGCACCTATACTGATGGGGTGCTTTTGGATTACGGCACCCGCAGTGTCCTGGCCTCTGCCAAGACCCTGACCACCTATGGGGACCTGACCCTGGGCATCATCAGTGTGCTCCAGGAGCTGCAGATTGAATCCCCGCATAAGGTCAAGCTGGTGGGCATCTCCAGCACCCTGGCCACCAACTCCATTGCCGAGGGCAATATCAAGCCTGTGGGGCTGGCCTTGATCGGCTATGATCAGGAGCTGCTCAAGAGCTATGGCCTGGAGGCCAAGTTCGCCACAGGCAGGTTTGCCTACTTTCAAGGCGGACACAATGCCCAGGGAGAAGAAAAAGCCCCTTTGGACCTGGAAGGCTTAAGTGCCTGGGCGCGGGAGAACAGCTCCAAGATGGAGGCCTTGGCAATCTCCAGCTATTTCAGCCCATTAAACCCAGAACACGAAGAGCAGGCCCTGGAGGCCCTGCGGGAGATCACTGACATTCCGGTAGTTCTAGGGCATCAGCTCTCCACCCAGCTGGATTCTGTAAAAAGGGCCACTACAGCCTCATTGAACGCCTCTTTGGTGGCTGTGATGCACGAATTCATCCAGGCCGTAAAAAAATCCCTGAAGGACCTGGGCTTCAAGGCCCCATTAATGATCGTCAAGGGAGACGGCTCCCTAATGCCGTATACAGAGGCTGCCCAGAAGCCTGTGGAAACCGTTCTCTCCGGGCCTGCTGCCAGCACCATAGGCGGCCGCTTCCTTTCCGGCCGCAACAATGCCCTGGTCATCGACGTAGGCGGCACCACCACTGACATGGCCCTGATTGAGGAAGGCAATATCGCAGTCACAGACCAGGGAGCCAGGGTGGGGGATATAGAGACTGCTGTCCAGGCAGCGCGTATCAGGACAGTTTGCCTGGGTTGCGACAGCAGGGTCAGCATACCCTCCCCCAAGGAGTTCCAGGTGGGCCCCAACCGAGTAGTGCCCCTCTCCCGCTTGGCTGCAAACCATCCCCAAGTGGCGGATGAGCTGCAGCAGATAGAGAAAACTCGGCGCACTGGCAGAAGCCTGGAAGACATTGAATATCTCTTCCTGGCCAGGGACCAAGAATATCTGCAGCAACAAGACCTGCAGCCCAAGCATAGGGCTTTGCTGGATCTGCTCCAGGAGGCTCCCCTTAGCATTCAGTATGTTTTACAGCAAATGCAGGTCAATCACCAGGTGCAGCTGGGCCTGGAGGAGCTTTTGCAAAAAGGACATATCGGCCTGGCCGCGCTTACTCCCACTGACCTTCTACATTTCAAGGGAGAACTGGATATTGGCCACAGCCAGGCAGCCACCCAGGCCCTGAGGTTCATCTGTAAAGTGCACGGTCTTAAGGCCGGAGAGCTTGCTGACCAGATCCTGGAACATATTGTATCCAGGATGACAGAGGAGGCAGTGATCTTCCTGACCAGACAAAACGAGCCGAATCTGCCTGAAGAGCTGGATGGGGCCTGGTCCCGCTGGTTTTATCAGCAGGCCCTGGGTGCCAGCAATCCGCATATCTCAGTGACCATAGCGGGCAGATTCCCCATTATTGGCATCGGGGCGCCTGCAGAGATCTTTGTGCGCAAGGTGGCTGCCAAGCTGCATTCCCGTTTCGAGCTGCCTGCCTACCCCCATGTGGCCAATGCTGTGGGCGCTGTTGCCGGCTCGGTAGTTGTGGACAAGGAGGCCTTGGTTTTTGTCCAGGAAACAGATGAGGAAAGGGCCTTCATAGTCCAGTTTGAGAAACAGAAAAGATCCTTTCAGGAGCTGCAGGAGGCTTTGGACTATGCCCGGCACAAGGCAGGCAGAGCAGCCAGGGAAGCAGCTGAAGAGGCCGGGGCTGAACAGCCCCAGCTGCAGATAAAGCAAAAAACAGAAGGCGCCTTGCAGCGCATAAAGGCCCGGGCTATAGGCAACCCTAGACTTGCGGAACAGTTCGGCTAACCACCCCAACACATTTGTCTTTGAGGGAGCAGATGCAATACCAGTACATGCTTACCGCAGTGGGCAGCAACAGACCTGCAGTGGTGGCCCAGATCACCGAGGCCACTTACCGCACAGGCTGCAATATAGAAAATTCCTTTATGACCCTTCTGGGGCAGCACTTCAGCCTGATGATTCACCTTAGCATAGAGGATCAGGACATATACCAGATCCTGCAGGACAAGTGCCGTCCCCTGCAGGAGGGAAACGATCTCAGAGTGCACATCTTCCCCCTGCAAAAGGAGGATATCGAACTCTCCAGGGAACAGAGGATCCAGCCCCATTACGAAATCAGGGTCCGCGGTGTGGACAAGTCCGGCATAGTCTACCGCACCTCCCAACTGCTGGCCTCCAGGGGCATAAATATTTTGCAGCTGCAGACCAAAGTGGAGCGCAAGCCTGAGCTTAGACAGCCCCAGTTCACTATGCGCATTGAGGTCGAGGTCCCCAGGGAGCTGGATGGTCAGTCTTTGCGCAGGGATCTGGAGGCCCTCGCTGAGGACCTGCAGGAAACCATCACCTTGACCAGGAAGAATGACTAGCCAGCACAAGGCAAGCTTATGCCAGAGATCAAAATCCAGCCCATAGACATCTGTATCCAGGCCCATCCTGAGGAGAGCCTGCGAGATGCTTTGCAGAGAAACGGCATTGAGCTGGAGAGCCCCTGCAACGGCAAAGGGGTTTGTGGAGGCTGCCGGGTCTGGGTTCTGGAGCCCTGGGTGGAAGAGACCCCCCATGATAGCATCTCTGAGGCAGAGGCTGCGGCAGGCTGCAGGCTTTGCTGCAGGCTTATGGCTGATCAGGACTTGGAAATCCGGCTGCCCATGGACTTTGTGCAGAATGGCAAGCGGCTGCGGGACTCCCAGAACATCCTGGCAGGAGACCTGGCCCCTACATCCCGGCTGGTAAGCGCAGTCAAAATTATCAACCGCGAAGATCGGATCCTGCTTCGCTACGACAATCTTCCAGGACACTCGATTCTGCATGGATGGCAAAACTCCTTCCAGCCCAAGGGGCTTGCCATTGATCTGGGTACCACCACCATAGTGGTCACTTTGGTTTCTTTGAAGACTGGCAGGGAGCTGGCCACAGCCTCCAGGCTCAATCCCCAGATCAGGTTCGGCCACGATGTGATGACCAGGATCCAGCACGGCTCCAGCAGTAAAGGTCTGCAGGAGCTGGCAAAAAGTATCCAGGAAGGGATCAATGAGCTCATAGACGAGGTCTGTGCTGACTCCGGATCCCAGCCGGAGGAGATCCTGGATGTGGTCCTGGGGGGCAATACCACCATGCTGCAGCTCATTGCAGGCCTTGATCCTGCTCCTTTGGGCCAGATCCCCTTCCAGGTAGACTTGCAGAGCGGAACCAGCTATCCAGTGGGAAGCATGGGCTTGCATACCAATCCTGCAGCCCGGGTCTACGTGCCACCTGTGCTTCATGCCTTCATTGGCTCGGATATCAGTGCCGGGCTTTTGGTGCACGGGGACTTCTTCCAGGATGATAAAGCGGTTTTGTTTGTGGATGTGGGCACCAACGGAGAAATTGCTCTTAACGCCAGGGGCAGGCGCCTGGCTTGCTCCACTGCTGCAGGCCCGGCATTCGAAGGCATGGGTATATCCTGCGGAATGCGGGCCTCAATCGGGGCGGTAGAGGCGGTGCACTTTGACCAGGAGCAGGGCTTGAAACTTTCCACTGTGGGCGATGCCCCTGCCAAAGGGGTTTGCGGCAGCGGCCTGGTGGATCTGCTGGCTGTCCTCTTGCGCACTGGGGCCCTGGATAGAACAGGCAGATTCAGCAATCCTCCCCCCCAGGACCTGCCCGCATCCATACGCTCCAGACTGCAGGACAGAGCAGGGGAACCCTGCTTTGTCCTGGGCCAGGAGGCAGCCTTCACCCA
>JBNJDO010000026.1:0-23391 GCA_051744965.1 Thermodesulfobacteriota bacterium
GGGGAGGGTCGTCATGGGGCTAGATTCCTTACCCCATGTTTCAAGTGTGGATAAAGATCACGGCTAAGGACAGGAAACAGACCATTTGGGAGAGCAACTTGTAAAAAGGTGCTCTCCCAATTTTTTTCCCAATAACCAAAAAAAAGCAGAACATGGATGAGGCCAAATGAACAAGGACAAACTGCAAAGCTTCTTTAATCCAGAGAATATTGCCGTTATCGGGGCCTCTGCTAGGCAGGGCAAAATCGGACATTCTGTATTGCAAAATCTGCTCCAGGCCGGATATCAGGGCAGCATATACCCGGTGAACCCCAAAGCTGAAGAGATCATGGGACTGCCTGTATACAAGGATATCCAGGATCTGCCCCAATATCTGGACCTAGCTGTGATTACCATCCCCAGGGACGCTGTCCTGCCCTGCCTGCAGGAGTTGGCAGGAATCCAGGTCCAGGCAGCGATCATTATCAGTGCCGGATTCAAGGAAACCGGCAAGTCAGGGTATTATCTGGAACAGGAAATCATGGATCTGGCTTCTGAGCATGGAATTGCTATATTAGGCCCTAACTGCCTAGGCATGATAAACACCCATGCCCGGCTCAATGCCACATTTGCCGCAGGCATTCCAGCCCAGGGCAACATTGCCTTCTTTTCCCAGTCCGGGGCATTGTGTCAGGCGATTCTGGACTGGTCCTTAGGAGAGAATATAGGTTTCTCCAAATTTGTCAGCCTGGGCAACAAGGCTGTCTTGAACGAAGCCCATATGTTGGAATTCCTGGGCCAGGACCAGGAGACAGACGTCATCCTGGGCTACATTGAAAACGTAAATAACGGCAGGGATTTCATGCGCCAGGCCCAGGCCATCTCCAGACACAAGCCTGTATTGATAATCAAGTCCGGTACCTCTGCAGCAGGAGCCAAGGCTGCCTCCTCACACACCGGTGCCATAGCAGGGGCAGACCAGGCTTATCAGGCAGCTTTCGAGCAAAGCGGAATACTCAGGGTCAAAGATGTGCAGACCCTGTTTTCCCTGGCCCAGGCCTTTGCCTCCCAACCCCTCCCCCAGGGTCCGAACCTGGCGGTCCTGACCAATTCCGGAGGACCAGGGATTATGGCTGCAGATGCCTGTGAAGGTACCAGTCTGAACATGGCTAAGCTGAATCCAGATACTGTGCAGGCCATGCAGGAATTTCTGCCCTCTTTTGCCGCCTTGCACAACCCTGTAGACATCATCGGGGATGCCACAGCCAAGCGCTATCAGGACACCCTGCGTGTCCTGGTTCAGGATCCTAATGTGGATGCGGTCTTGGTCTTACTTACTCCTACCGCAAGCATAAAGGAAGAGATTCAGGAAACAGCAAAAGGGATTATTGATGTGACCCAGAACTGCTCAAAGCCTATTTTTGCCTGTTTCATGGGCAAACAAGCCGTGGCCCCAGGGCAAAAGCTCCTGCAGGAACATAAAATCCCCTGCTACAATTATCCCGAGCCTGCTATTCAAGGCCTGGACAGCATGTTCAAGTATCTACAATGGCAGCATAGGACCTGGAAAGAAGAGGATAAAATCCAGGTGGATAAGCTCAGAGCAAAGCAGGAACTGGACCGGATCAAATCCTGCAGCAGCAGGCGTCCTTTAGAAGTGGTGGAGTTCCAGGCCCAAGAGATCCTGCAGGCCTATGACCTGCCTGTGCCCAGGACAGAGCTGGCTGCTACCAGCACCCAGGCCCTGCAGAAAGCCCAAAAAGTCGGTTTTCCTTTGGTGCTCAAGATTGCCTCAGAGGACATTTCCCATAAGAGCGACGTGGGAGGGGTCATAGTGGGCATCAAAAGCCCTGAGGAACTGCAAAAGGCCTTTACAGAACTAACCTCCAGGGCCAGAAGTCTGCGGCCTGAGGCCTATCTCAGCGGCTGCCTGCTGCAGGAGATGGCCCCCAAAGGAGCCAAGGAGATCATCGTGGGCTTCAAGCGGGATGAGCAGTTTGGTCCTTTACTTATGTTTGGCCTTGGTGGTATCTATGTGGAGGTATTAAAAGATATCTCTTTTAAGCTGGCCCCCTTGAACAGAAACGATGCCCAGGATATGATCCGCAACATCAGATCCTACATGCTGCTTAAAGGGGTCAGAGGCGAAACTGCGGTGGACTTGGGAGCCATCGAGGATATCATCCTCAAGATGTCCCAGCTTTCCATGGATTTTCCAGAGCTGTTGGAGGCCGAGCTCAATCCGGTCCTGGTCAATGAGCAAAGGGCCTTGGTAGCAGATGTGCGCATGCTCCTGGACGAAAATCAGGCCTTTTAGGACAAAACATCTTGAATATGCAAAAAGATCGCTAAACTTGAATGCCCTCAATACGCTAAGGAGGAAGCTATGCCTGGACTGTACATAGGGTCGACCTCTGGGTTTGCAGGCAAGAATCTGCTGGCCATGGCTGTTGCCCTTAAATTCCAGCAGGAAGGATATAAGGTGGGCTATATGAAGCCTGTGGGCACCATGCCCAGTGAAAAGGATCACACCCTGGGGGACGAGGACGCCTTGTTCGTGCAAGAGGTTCTGGGCCTCAGGGATGATCTGGAACTGGTCACTCCAGTGCTTTTGACCCATGATATGCAGATGGAAATCTTTACAGAAGGCTGTCCAGATCTAATGGGCAAAATCAAACAGGCTTATGCAAATCTAAGCCAGGACAAAGACATCATGCTCATTTGCGGCTCAGGCAGCTATCTGCATACAGGCAAGTACTGCAACCTGGCAGGGATCGATGTCTCCCAGAGCCTGGATACTAAAGTCCTGCTCTTGGATCGATACTTCAAGGAATTCTACTATGACTACGTCATCAGCGCCCAGGAGATACTGGGAGAAGACCTGTTAGGGGTGGTATTCAATTCTGTGCCTGAAACCAGGCTGCAGATGGTTAAGGAGATGCTAACCCCTATGCTGCAAAACAGGGGCATCAAGGTTCTGGGCACCGTGCCCAAGGATACCTTGCTAAATGCCATCCGCATTGCTGACTTGGCCAGCCGCCTAGGGGGCAAGATAATCTCCGTGCCTAGCAAATCAGAGGTCATAGTGGAGGATTTCCTGATCGGCACCATGCAGGTGGAGAACTTCATGACCCACTTTCGCAAAAAGAAGAACTCCGCGGTCATAGTGGGTGGTGACCGCTCAGACCTGCAGCTGGTAGCCCTGGAGGGCAAATGCCCTTGTCTAATCCTGACTGGCAACCTCTATCCCAACGATATCATCCTGACCAGATCCGAAGTTCTGGAAGTGCCTATTATCGTGGTCCGGGAGGATACCTATACCGTGGCCAAGAAGATGGAGAACATCCTGGAGAGCATGAAGCTGAGGGACAAGGTCAAGGTGGACCACGGGGCCCAGCTGGTGGACTCCATCCTGGACTGGGAGAGTATCAAGCAAGGATTAGGGCTAAGCTAAATCAGACCTAAAGGGCCAGCTCCAGTCCTATGGGACAATGGTCAGAGCCTTGGACTTCCGGCTCTATCCAGGCTTGCTGCACATAGGGCCGCAGCTCCTCAGAGACAAAGAAATAGTCTATACGCCAGCCCGCGTTCCTGGCCCTGGCTCCAAACCTGTATGTCCACCAGGTGTAGTGGCCTGGCTCCTGGTTAAAGAGCCTGAAGGTATCAATATAGCCGTGCTCAATGAACCTATCCAGCCAGGCCCTTTCCTGGGGCAGGAAGCCGGACCTGTCCGAGTTAGCTTTGGGGTTTTTCAGGTCGATCTCCTTGTGGGCGGTATTAAAATCACCGCAGACTACAATGGGCTTATTCCTGCGCAGGCTTTGCGCATAATCCAGGAAAGCCTCGTAGTAGCGCATTTTGAAATCCAGCCTCTCCTGGCTCATCTGCCCGTTAGGAAAATAAACATTAAACAGGAAAAAATGCTCATATTCCATTAGAATCAGCCTGCCCTCCTGATTTAATTCAGCCTCGGGCAGACCCAAGCTGTAGTTCAAGGGATTTTGCCTATAGAATGCAGCCACCCCGGAATACCCCTTTTTGGCCTGGGCAGGATTCCAGATCTGCTCATAGCCTTGAATCTCCAACTCCTCAGGGCCAAGCTGCTCCGGACTGGTCTTTATCTCCTGCAGGCAGACCACATCCCCTGCACAGGATCTGAACCAATCCCAGAAACCTTTTTTGACAACCGCCCGAAATCCATTTACATTCCAGGAATACAATCTATACACGGCATTTGGCTCCTTTTCTCTTGAGCAAAAATCGCTTTATGTTGGGAAACGAACTGCTGCAATTCCAATTTCCAGGCCTGTTGCAGGTAAATTGCGTCTTCACCACCCGTAAGGGAGGTGTCAGTCAGGGCCCATATGCCTGGAACAATCTCTCCTATTCTGTGGCAGACTTGGAACAAAATGTATTCCAAAACAGATGTAGCCTGCAGAACAAACTAGGGGTAAAGGCCTTGCAGGGTCTTAACCAAATCCACTCCAGCAAAATGATCTGGATCAAGGGCCAGAATAATCATACCGGCTCAATTCAGCAAGCAGATGCAGTGGCCACTGAGCAAAGGCATCTGGCCCTGATGATCCAGACTGCAGATTGTCAGCCCCTGCTTTTGGCCCACGCCTCAGGCAGATACATAGCTGCCCTGCATGTGGGTTGGCGGGCCAACCGGGCCTGGGCACCCAGCATCTGGGTGGAGCAGTTCTGCAAAGGTTTCGGTCTCAGTCCCCAGGATGTCCTGGCAGTGCGCGGCCCCAGCCTGAGCCCCAGAAACAGCGAATTCGTAAATTTCGAAGCAGAATGGGGCCCAGAATTTTTGTCCTATTTTCAGCCTGAAACCAGGACCATGGATCTCTGGAGCCTGAGCAGGGATCAGCTCTGCCAGGCAGGAGTGCCCAGGGAAAACATCTTCGGCTTTGATCTTTGCACCTTCGAGATGCAGGAGGAGTTTTTTTCCTTTCGCAGACAGGGTGTATGCGGCAGACAAGCAGGCCTGATCTGGCTGAGCTAGCCTCTATAACAAACTTATAACCCAGGCGTATTGTGCAATGGGATTTGACTATTCCTTATACTTGGTCACGGACAGGGCCTTGAGCCAGGGCAGGGATCTGTTGCAGCTGATCCAGGAAGCTGTGCAGGGCGGAGTCACTGCAGTGCAGCTGCGGGAGAAGCAGTGCGAAACCAGGGAGTTTGTGCATCTGGCCAAGCAGGCTTTGGCTCTGCTCCAGCCTCTGGGGGTTCCTTTGTTTATCAACGACCGTTTGGATGTGGCCCTGGCTGTGGATGCGCAAGGGCTGCACGTGGGCCAGGAGGACATGCATGTCCTGGATGTGCGCCAGCTGGCAGTAGAGCACCTGGCAGTGGGGCTGTCTGTAAATACCACGCAGCATTGTCAGGAGGCTGAGGATCTGCCTGTGGATTACCTGGGGGTAGGTCCAATTTTTGGGACTCAGACCAAAAAGGACGCCAAAAAGGCCCTGGGATTGGAGAGACTGAGCAGAATACGCAAGCAAAGCAGCCACACTTTAGTGGGTATAGGAGGCATAGACAGAGCCAACGCAGCCCAGGTCATTCAGGCAGGAGCTGATGGAATCGCCGTGGTTTCTGCCATATGCGCCTCAAGCTCTCCCCAGCAGGAGGCCAGGTACTTGCTGCAGGCTGTGCGCCAGGCCTGCAATGGAAAAAACATGTGAAAATCGGATTTTGTGTTGACACCTCACAAAGTTCGGACTATGACTTTGTGAAAAATTTCTTAAAAGGAGGAGGCAGGGATGAACATACTCATGTTTGGACCCAACGGCAGCGGGAAGGGTACTCAGGGTTCCCTGGTCAAGCAGAAGCATAATGTGGAGCACATAGAATCCGGGGCCATATTCCGGGAACACATCAAGCAGGGCACTGAGCTGGGCAAGCAGGCCAAGGCCTATATCGATAGCGGAGAGCTAGTGCCTGATGACATAACCATCCCCATGGTCCTGGAGACTTTGAAGGAAAAAGGCAAAAACGGCTGGCTTCTGGATGGCTTTCCCAGGAACCTGACCCAGGCCAAGAAACTCTGGGAGGCCCTGCAGGAAGAAGGCCTGGGACTGGACTATGTGATCGAGATCACCTTGGACCGCCAGGTGGCCAAGAACAGGATCATGGGCCGCAGGCTTTGCGTCAACGATCCCAACCATCCCAACAATGTCTATATTGATGCCATTAAGCCGGATGGGGACAAATGCAGGATCTGCGGCGGTGAGCTCAAGGCCAGGTCAGATGACCAGGACGAGGAAGCCATAGACAAACGTCACGACATCTATTACGATACAGAAAATGGTACCCTGGCTGCTGCCTACTTCTTCAAGGAGTTGGCCAATCAGGGTAAGACCAAATATATAGAGCTGGATGGGGCCGGAGATATCCAGAGCATCAAGCAGAAACTCTGGGAGCAACTGGACTAGTCTTTTGCCATCTTCCTCGGCACTCACTTGCACAAGCAATCTTGAACAAGAGAGAAAATTTTGCCCCGCCAGTGAGTGCCGAGGAGGGGCCAGGTGATGGGGCTCCTTTAGCAGGAATCTGGATTAATCCTGATCCTTCTGGCTCAAATAATCCAAAACTGCCTCTTTTTCCTCTTCATTAAGATTGGCGCCCATGTTGATCATCCTGTCCACTGTGGACTCCCACTGCTGCCTGGACTTTTCCTTAGCCCGGACTCGCTCCAGATTGTGACATTCATTGCATCTTAGCTCAAGCAACTGTTCACCATCTAGATTCGAGGCCCCTGCCATTCCAAAAGCCAAAGTCACCAAGACACAAACCAAACCAGCAATACCAAATGCTAGTTTCCGCATACTTCCCCCCTTTGCTTTGGAATTGCGCAGTTATTGCCAATCCAAGACCCTTAACCCGGGTTTACTTCTTCAGGAATTGAGGTATCTGGGTCACTACAATCGTAAACTCGGGCTAAGCCAATAAGACCATAAAGAGTATTGTATTTTTTTCTGTGCAGATTGGCAAGCAATACTCAAAGCTAAAAAGCCCCTGGCCTGGACCAGGGGCTTGAATCTGAATACTGATACAAATTGGTCTAATCAGCTTATCTGGCCCAGCTGATTCACCTTTTTGTTCAATCTGGAAATTCGCCTGGAAGCATTCCTCCAATGCAGCACCTTTTTTGTGGCGGCCTTGTCCAATACTGAATTGGCCTTTTGCAGGGCCTGCTCAGCCTGTTGCCTGTCTCCAGCCTGCACCGCCTGATTTACTGCCTTGACTGCACTCTTGACATGGCTCTTAACCACTCTGTTCCTGGCTCTGGCTTTTAGACTCTGCCGGTGTCTTTTCAAGGATTGTTTGATATTAGCCAATTTGACCTCCCCAATGAATATCCAGTTTGGAATTTATGTTGTCAAAACGCGCTGTGCGCTTATATACCCTGCGTCTACCCCTTGTCAAGGGGACAGCAGGCCTTGCTGCTCTAACCTGCCATAGGCAGCTAGATCTGCAAGGCACTGAAGTCAGCCAAAGGACTAAGCCTGTACAATAGGGCCTGCAGAAGATTCATCCGGTTCAGCCTGAGATCCTTGTCCTCTGCCATGACCATAACCTGGTCAAAGAACCTGTCCACCAAAGGCCTGATCCTGGCCAACTCCTGCAGCAACTGTTCATAATCCTCTTTTTGCCTTAGCTCCTGCCATCTTGAGGCGCTGTCCTGCAGATAGGCAGCCAGCTCTTGCTCCGCAGGCTCCTGCAGAAAGTCTGCAGCAAACTCTCCGTCCAGGCTCTGGCCTGCCTTGTCTCCTTGCTTGCGCAGGATATTATCCACCCGCTTAAAGGTCAAAACTGCAGTCTCAAAATCCTGTTCTCTGCTAAAGCGATCCAGGGCGTGCAGCCTTTGATCCAGTGCATAGATGTCATCCAGGCCTGCTCCCAAGGCAGCGTCTATAATCCTGGTGGAGTAGCTTCCAGCATAAAAAGCCCGGATCCTTTGAGCAAAAAAGTCCAGCAGAAGCTGCAGGCTTCTCTCCGGATCGATTTGCCACTCTACCTGCTGGTAGCAATTCTGCGCCCTGCCCAGGAATTGCCTTAAAGACAGTCTGAGGCCCTTTTCCAGCAGGATGCGCACGATTCCCAAGGCTTGCCTGCGCAAAGCGTAAGGGTCATGAGCCCCTGTGGGTAGCATCTCCAGGCCAAAGCAGCCTACGAGATTGTCTGCCTTGTCCGCCATGGAAAGCAGGGCCCCAGCCAGAGTGGAAGGTACAGGGCTGTCTTGGCCTGCAGGCAAATACTGCTCATATATGGCCCGGGCCACTGTCTCGGACTCCCCTTTCTGTCTGGCATAGATACTGCCCATAATGCCCTGTAGATTGTCGAACTCACCCACCATTTCCGAGACCAGATCAGTCTTGGCCAAATCAGCCGAGCGCACCAGCTCCTGCTCCAGCTCCGGGGCCAGGCCCTGGCTTAGATAGCTGCAAAGTGCCTGCATGCGTCTGGCCTTGTCCCCCATGCTTCCCAAGGGACCAATGAATATCACTTTATCCAGCTTTTCCCTCCACTGGAAAAGCTCTGCCCTGGAGTCCACCTTCCAAAAGAATGCAGCATCCTCCAGTCTGGCCTTGAGAACCCTCTCCCAGCCCTTGCGCACCAGCTCCAAATCCTGGGGCTCCAGATTCAGGGTGCACAAAAAATAAGGCAGGATGTTGCCCTTTTCATCCTCCAGACCAAAGCTCTTTTGGTGGCTCTCCATGCTGGTCAAAAGGACCTCCCTGGGCAGCTCCAGGTACTTCAGGTCAAAGCTGCCCAAAATAGGCTTGGGGTACTCAACCAGGTTGGAAACCTCCAGCAGTAGATCCGGCTTCCAGACCACCCTGCCCTGCTTCTCAATTGCCAGTCTATTGCCTGCCTCCTGGATCTGTTCCTTCCTGGTTTCTGAATCCAGGACCACTTGGGCCTTATTATGTATCACATCCCAATAATCGCTTGCCTTGGAAAGCTCCCAGGGGCCTGGGCCCATTACTCTATGCCCCCAGGTTCTGGGCTGGGACTTAAGTGAAGCCACCTGCACAGGGATCAACTCATCCTCCAGCAGGGCCAGTATCCAGCGTATTGGCCTGCCAAAGGTAAAACCGCTGGGTTCCCAATGCATCTTTTTCTGAAAGCTTAAACTATGCAGGACCTGATTGCAGACCCCTGGCAAGAGTTCCCTGGTCTGGGCACCACCTACCTCCTTTTCCACAGCCAAATACCTGCCCTTAGGAGTCTCTTGCACAAAAATCTGCTCAGGCTGGACCTGCTGACTGCGGGCGAAACCCTGACCAGCCTTGGTCAATTCCCCTTGGGAACCATAAGCCACATTTTCCGGAGGACCGAATATGGTTTCTCTGCTCTGGGCCTGGGCTGGAGCCAAAAAGTCTATCCAGCAAACCAGCCTCCTGGGCGTGGAATAAGCCTTAAGGCCTTGGGCGGATATGCGCAGGGACTCCAGCTGGGAGGCGAACAATTGGGCCAGATTATCCTCCAAATCAGCCAGAAACCTGGCTGGCATCTCCTCCGTGCCAATCTCGAACACGAATTCCATTATCCTCTTTCCTTGCTTTTGGGTTTTTGAATTATTTGCAGCTTACTCTGCCCAAGCAGATTCAAAGCTATGCAGTCAGGCTTGATTAATTCAGATTGGGCAGGAAAGTGACCACTCCTGGAAACAGGATCAAAATCCCCACCCCTAGTATAAGCGCCAGCAAAAAAGGCACAATACCGATGAATATATCCTCCAGGGAGATATGCGGAGCAATGCCCTTGACAATATAGGCATTTACACCCACAGGAGGAGTAATAATGCCCATTTGGGTTATAAGTACTATGATCACACCGAACCAGACCGGATCATAGCCCAAGTTCATGACTACTGGATAGAATATGGGTATGGTCAGCGTAATCAGGGCCAAGGCATCAATAAAGCAGCCTGCCAAAAGATATATGGCACAGATAAAGAACATCACTGCCCAGGCAGGAAGATCCAGACCAGCAACCAGATTGGCCAGCTCCATGGATATCCTGGACAAGGCCAGGAAATGTCCGAAA
This sequence comes from Thermodesulfobacteriota bacterium, assembly GCA_051744965.1. GTDB lineage: Bacteria > Desulfobacterota > Desulfovibrionia > Desulfovibrionales > Desulfothermaceae > CAZBUB01. Next base: position 10,045 of record JBNJDO010000026.1, read on the forward strand.
ATCGTGGCCCCGGCAACCAGCATGATCACCATGCAGGAGACATTCAGGGTGTCGTAGATTGCCTGCAGAAAACCTTTCCAGCTCAGCTTGCCCTGGAGGACCACAATGGTCAAAAGCAAAAATGAACCTACTGCCCCTGCCTTGGTAGGGGTGAACACTCCAAAGAACATCCCGCCCATAACCAGCAGGAAAATGAGCAGGGTTTCCCATATCTCCAGCAAGGCCTTCAAGCTCTCCTTTAGGCCAAAACTCTGGCCAGGCTCGCCTTGTTCAGGAGACTTCAGGCAATAGAGCCAAATAGCTATAACAAAAAGGATGGCTATCAAAAATGCCGGCAGGATCCCTGCCAAAAACAGCTTACCTATGGAGACTTGAGTGAGTATGCCATAGATAATCAGTATCACACTTGGGGGCATCAGTATGCCCAGTCCAGAGCCTGCAGCCACAGCCCCTGCAGCCAATCTGGGGCCGTAATTATAGCGCTGCATCTCAGGCAGGGCAATGCTGCCTATGGTGGCCACAGTGGCGGTGGTAGAGCCGCAAACAGCGCCAAAAGCTGTACAGGCAGCGATGGTGGCCATAGCCAGTCCTCCGCGTACCCTTCCGGCCAGCTTGTAAGCCATGTCATAGAGCCTGCGGCTGACCCCGGCATAATAGGCGATAAAACCCATGAAAACAAACAAAGGCACCAAGGCCAGGCCATAGGAGGAAAAAACGCTGTAGATATCCCTGGATATCAGGGATAAGGCACTTTGGATGCTGGTTAGATATGCATAACCCAGAAAGCCCACTATGCACAGGGCATAAGCCACAGCAATCCTGGTAAAAAAAAGGGCCACCAGTAACATGATACCCAGCAGCCCCACCAGGACAAAATCACTCATGCCTGTTCCTCCTCCAGGCCTGTACCAGATCCTGGAGGATGGCCAAGGCCAGAATCAGTGTGCTAAAAGAGATAGCATACAGGATATAGTAAAAGGGCAACTCCAGGGTGGCGCTGACCTCTCCTGATTCCTGCAGATCAATCGCATATTCAAAGCATTGCCAGCTGGCAAGCAAGAAAAAAAACAGGCTGGCTAGGCCCACAAAAATATCATTCCATTTCTGGAGCCGGGCAGACAGCTTGCGGTAGACCAGATCAATACCTATATGCGCTCTGTTTACATGAGCCTTGGGCAGAACAAAGGCCAGAACCAGGGCAGCTAACAGGCTAACTATCTCCTCTGCGCCTAACAAGGGCTTACCCATGAGGTTCCCAGCCACATCTGCGCAGGTCACCAGCATCATCAGTACCAATATCACCCCAGCCAGCTTCTGCAGAAGACTGCTTAAAAAATCCACCAGCGAAGAGAACATATCCAGGATATCCTTACCCTAAAGTCCGGATCAGATAATAGCCTGCAGGCAGCCCTAGACAAGCAGACTCTCCTAAAGCAAAAAACTATTGCAGATACTTGCTCTGGAAATCCCCATCTTGGTATTCTTGTAGACTTTTCTCCAGAAAATCTAGCACTTCCTGGCCAGGGAGCCCTTTTTCCTGGGTCTTTTCCACATAATTGTCAAAAACAGGCTCTACAGCTTCTTCCCATCTCTTGGACTCTTCAGGGGAAACCCCTTGGATTTGCTTGCCTTGACGCAGAAGGGACTGCAAGCCTTTGTAGTCGCTCTTATCCCAGGCTTGGCCGTGCTTAGCAGCCCACTCCTGGTTTATCCTGTTGATGCTTTCCTGGACCTCCTCTGGCAAGGACTGCCACTTACTCTTATTCATGACCACGAAAAAACCCACTGAGTATGCAGTCCTGTATTCAGCCGTGGCAAAATCTACCACCTCTTCCATCTTCCAGCCTTGATTGGTCTCCAGGGGATAGACAGCACCTTGGACCACATTTTTTTGCAGGGCCTGATAGACCTCAGGCATGGGCATGGTTACCGGGGTTGCGCCCAAAAGCTCTATACTCTGCGCTACAGAACCAGGACAGCGCAATTTGAGCCCCTCCAAATCCTCCATGGAACTTACCTGCTTGTCCTTGGTATGTATCAGTCCCGGGCCATGGGCATGCAGATACATGACCTTTACATCTTCCAGTTCCTGGGGCTTGAATTTATCATACACCTCATTGAAGACCGCTGTGGCGAACTCCCCGCTGGGATTTCCAAAGGGCAGATTGATAAAATCCATCAAAGGGAATCTGCCCCTGGTATATAACAGGCAGGACATGCCAATATCCGCTCTGCCGGAAAGCACCGCATCATAAGTCTGATCCGCCTTGCTCAGGCTCTGGCCGGGATAAAAGGAAATCTGCACCTGACCCTGGGTCTCTTCCTCCACTTTCTGGGCCCATTCCTGGGCCAGGTCGCTTTGCACATGGGAAGAGGGGAAAAAGCTGCTGTAGGTGAGATTATGGGTGCCAGCCTGGGCAGCACCAAAAACAAAAAAAAGCGCGCAGCATAACGCCAGAAGTATAATTGTGCGCTTGCCCATGATATCTCCTTGGACTTTGTAGTTTATTTTCACATTTCCTAGAACTACAACAAAACCTTAACTCTGCAATGCTCCCGACAGTCTTCTGCGTCCTTTAAAAAGAAGCCTAAGATTCTTCGCCACTACTTCCCGGGAGTTAAGGTAGGCTCCTGAGTACCATTTTGGTAAACAGCTTTCATGGTAGTCTCAAGCGCATAAAGGATATCCCTTCTCCCGCCTTTGCTCTACAAATAGCCTGGCCACAGAGGAAGCAAGATGTCTGACCCTGGCTATATATCCGGTACGTTCAGTAATGGATATAGAACCCCTGGCTTCCAGCAGGTTGAACAAATGGGAGCACTTCAAGCAATAATCATAGGCTGGCCAGGGCAGATTCTTGGCGCACAGCTTCTGGCACTCCTGCTCGCAGGCAGAAAAGAAATCCAAAAGCATATCAGCAGAACTCTCCTCGAAATTATACCTGGAGTGCTCCACTTCGGTCTGGTGGTGGATATCCCCATAAGTGCAGAATTCGTTCCAGCTCAGATCAAATACCGACTCCTTGCCCTGCAAATACATGCAGATCCTCTCCAGCCCATATGTCAGCTCCAGGCTGATGGGCTGCAGGTCAATGCCTCCCACCTGCTGGAAGTAAGTAAACTGGGTGATCTCCATTCCATCCAGCCAGACCTCCCAGCCCAGCCCCCAAGCCCCTAAGGTTGGGGACTCCCAGTCATCCTCCACAAATCTGATATCATGCCTGGAGGGATCAATGCCTAGGGCATAAAGGCTGCGCAGGTATACCTCCTGTGCATCAGCTGGGCTAGGCTTTAGGATGACCTGATATTGATAATAATGCTGCAGGCGGTTGGGATTTTCGCCATATCTGCCGTCAGTGGGCCTCCTGGAAGGCTGCACATAAGCAGTGAACCAAGGCTCTGGCCCTAGCACCCTTAAGGCGGTGGCTGGGTGAAAGGTGCCTGCCCCTACTTCCAAATCATAGGGCTGATGCAAAACACAACCATAGTTTGACCAATAATCTTGCAGACGCAGAATCACATCCTGGAAATGCATACGACTCTCTTTTCCATCTGATGGTTAGACATACAAAACATGGATAAATTACACTTTGCAGCATGAATAGGGCTTTTCTTAGGCTTGTACAAACCTGCCGCCACTCCAGGTAAGGCCCATGTGGAACTGTACAAATCTATCCAGCAGGTACAAGACACTTTTGGGCGCTGCATAAAAGACCTGCAGCCAATCCTCTGGTGCGGCAAAAAAAGCCCTTTGCAAAAGATCTAGCTCTGCTCCGCTTACTTGTTGACCTGTACCCTGCCTGGGCTTACAAGCGAAGCAAAAGGCATTTCCCTGGGTGACTTTCAAGCTGGCTTTAGGTGCGGAAAGAAGATCACCTCCGCAAAAGGAACAGCAGCTAAATCTGGCCTGATAGCCGTAAATAGCAGCCAGTCTGGCGCGAAACAGCAAAGGTAGACTACCCGGGACTTCCGGGTCCTGATCCAAAACAAGCAATGTCTTTAAAAACAACTCGAAAACTTCTGAAGCATTGCCTGTGCCTACATGCGCTGCCTCCAGGAACTTTAAACAATTTACAGCCATGCCCAGCCTGGAGGCATTCTGCTGCAGACCGGAAAATCTATGCAGCAGGGTGCCTTCCTGCAGGCATAGATAGCTGCCCTGCCGTTTACAGTCTACTTTAAGCAGAACATGGTTCAAAAAATCCAGACATCCCGGAAACCTGTGCCTGCTTTTGGCTCCGCCAAAGGCAAAGCCAGTCAATATCCCCCGGCTGGAGGAGAAAAAACGCACCCAGCAGTCTGCCTCCCGGAATTGCCCCACTCTACAAATCAAAACCTGATCAGTGAACTCCAGGGGGTGTGGCATAACTTATCAACAATCCTAAGGGAAGCTAATTTCCATCACTTCCCCGGACTGGGCCTGCAAAGGATATTCTTGATCATTAAAGAACAACTGCACCCCACCTGCATTGCCCAACTTTAGCTGTAGTTCCTCCCAGAACTTAAAGCTGACAGACTCTCCAGGCCGCAGATAGAGCTCCCTGGTTTCCTCATCCACCACTGCCTGCAGCCAACAGGCCTCTGTGGCGGAAACCTCCAGGATCTGGGCCTGTTCTTGTCCCTCAGGCAACTCTTGGGCTTGGAGATCGCTGCTTGCACTGTCCTCCTGCGTTTGCTCTTCAGGTTCCTGGGCTGCAGAATCCTCAGGCAGCATGGCCACAGTCTCCTCTTGCTTCGTCTGCGAAGGGACAGGCAAAGGTTCGAATTCCAGCTTTACTTCTGTCTGAGCAGCATCCTGGCCTTTTGTGCTATCCTGGCCGCCACCAGAGGACTCCTGCTCTTCGGTTGCTGTTTTCTCCTGGGACTGCTGTCCTGCAGGTGAACGTAGAAACAGATCATAGACCAAATACCCCAAAAGCAGCAAAAGCAGTATAATGACTATTATGCTGAGCAGGCGCCAGAACCTGGAACGCTGGCTGTTCCTAGTCAAGACCGGGTCTGGATCTACACCCTCCTCCTCTTCATCCTCGTGTAGAGCCATGCTCTGGGCGAACTCCTGGGAGAGCCTATCTGAATCCAGACCCAGAAAGTAAGCGTAATTCTTAATAAAGCCCTTAACATAAACTGGATGGGGTAAATCATCCAGGATGCCTTGCTCGATATTGCGCAAACAAGAGGGGCTAATCTTGATCTTTTGATAAATCTCTTCCAGGCTCCAGCCTTGCTCTTCCCTTTGTTGCCTGAGTTGCTCTCCTAATTCTTTGAAATCCATATATTACTCCAAATTCTGCAGGCATTTATTTTCTTTGCAAGGCCTATTTCTCCAGGAGCAACGGCAAGTCACACAGCCAGACCTGCACTTATCAATAGCCTCAGGCCAGTGACTGCAAAAGCCTCTAGATCCATTTCTCAAAGCCTTACATTCACCGCCGCCCTGGAGCGCAGGGTTTGTACGTATTCCTGGTATCTCTGTTCCAGTTTACGCTGATATATGTGCTCTTCAATCTTTTCTCGAACTTCTTTTAAAGGCGTCTGGGATTTAATATGCTTTTCTTGCAACAAAATCAAAGCGTAATTCTCTTGGACCGCAAATACCTCGCTCATTTCACCTGGCTGCATCTGCAGCAAGACATCCTGCCAGGCCCCAGAAAGATCCTCCCACGCCAGCGCACCCAAATCCCCGCCCTGATCCGCGCCTGGTCCTTGGGAGTATTTCCGGGCCGCCTCTGCAAACTCTAGCTCTCCGTTCTCTATACTGACTTTGATCTCCTGCAGCCTGCTTTGATCTGGGTGCAGGATCAGTTGCAGCTCAACCTCTCCAGGCTCCTGGAATTGTTGTTCATTTTCTTGGTAATAGTCCTGAATCTCCTCCTCGGTGACCACCACCTTTTGTCTAACCATGGAGCTAAGCAGTCTGCTTCTTTTGATCTCCTCTTTCAACCACTGCTTATACTCCTGGAAATCCATATCCTGATTTGCCAGAAATTCTTTTAGGTCATCACTGTCCAGGCCATGTTCGCTTTTGATTCGCTCCAGATGCCGTTCCACCTCTGACTCGGAAACCTGAATCTCAAGTCTGTTGGCCTCCTGTTGAAACAAGATATTGTTGATCATGTATTCCAAGACTTGCTTTTGCTTGTTTTCCCGCTCCTGCTGAGAAATCTCCGGACGCATTTGCGCCTGCTGCTTCAGCTCCCTCTCCATCTCTCGCTCCAGCTCACTCTGGGTGATCACCTCTTCATTGACCACAGCTACCACCTTGTCCACAAGGTTTGCTGCAGCCTCTGCACCGCAGGACCAAGAAAGGAGCATGAAAAATGCCATGCAAATAAAAAGATGCCTCAGCTTGCTAAAAAAACACTGCAAAGGGGCTTCTGCTTTAATCTCTGTCAATTATATACTCTCCCTGTTATCCTGCATTTAGGATTGAATTGTCTTTATAGGGCACTACTGACAGGAGTCGGCGCCGACAGCCAGGTTTCGGGCCTGTTCCTGCAGGGTGCCTAGTTCCTCCCCAGTGTTACGAATGGCACTAGAAATACTTGCTTTGCCTTCAAAGCGCAACTCCAACTTTGCAGGAGGATGAAACCTGGCAGGCAGGCTACAGTGGTTCAGCCACTGCAAAAAGGCCTCAGGATCCACTGGACGTGAATCTTCAGACCAGCTAAGCATTGCCCTGTTAGGGAAAAGGTCTGCACGCTCCACCTGCAAGCCCGCCAATATGAGCTTCAGCTCCAAAACAGAAAAAAGATTGTGCAACTGATCTGGCAAAGGGCCAAAGCGGTCTTGGATTTCCTCTTCCCAGCCCTTGAGATCCTGGGAGCTTTCAGCTGCTGAAATCTTGCGATAGTAGTACAGCCTCTCCTGGGGATCTGAAATATAGTTACCAGGTATGTTGGCCTCAAAGGCAATGTTTAATTCAGGCTCACTTTTCTGGTTCAGCTCCTCCCCTTTGTACTTGCGTACCTCCTGCTCTAGCATTTCCAAGAAGAGTTCCAGACCCACCTTGTTCATATTCCCGGACTGGGCTTCGCCCAGGATATTACCAGCACCCCGGATGCGCAAATCCTCCATGGCTACATGGAAACCTGCGCCCATGTAGTCCATTTCCAACACAGCCTGCAGTCTTTTCCTGGCCTTATCAGGCAAAGCTGCCATAGAAGGCACCAGAAAATAGGCATAAGCCTGATGCCTGGAGCGCCCCACTCTTCCCCTTAACTGGTACAACTGGCCCAGGCCGAACATTTGAGCCTGATCCACTATCAAGGTATTGGCCTTGGGAAAATCCAGGCCGGACTCAATAATTGCTGTACAGACCAAAACATCCAGCTCCCCATGCCAGAACCTGTGCATGGCTTCCTCCAGCCTGCGCTCTGACAACTGGCCATGGGCTATGCCCACCCTGGCCTCAGGGACTAGGGACTGGACATACTCCCTGATCCTTTCCAAACCGCGAACCCGATTATAGACCCAAAAGATTTGGCCGCCGCGCTCCAGCTCATTACGCAGGATCTGCCGCAATTCTGCGGGATCCTTCTCTATCAGGCCTGACTGCACAGGCTTGCGTTCTTGGGGCGGGGTCTCGATTACACTAAGCTGTCTAATCCCGGACAAGGAAAGCTGCAAGGTCCTGGGAATTGGGGTGGCAGTGAGGGTCATAACATCTATATTGCGCCTGATCTCTTTTAACTTCTCCTTGTGCCTGACCCCGAACCTTTGTTCTTCGTCCAGAATGAACAGGGTTAGCTTGGGAAGCCGAACATCGCTGGAGAGCAGCCTGTGGGTACCGATCAAGATATCCACTGCTCCCTTTTCCGCCTGCTGTAGAATCTTCTTTTGTCTGGAGGCAGAAATAAACCTGCTCAGCAGCTCGACTTGCACTGAAAAATCCTGCATCCTGGCCTTAAAGTTCTGGTAATGCTGCTCCGCCAAAACAGTGGTCGGGCAAAGCAAGGCTACCTGCTTGCCTGCAGCCACAGCCCGAAATGCGGCCCGCATGGCCACTTCGGTCTTGCCGAAGCCGGCATCCCCGCAGATCAGCCTATCCATGGGCTCTGGACTTTCCATATCCTTAAGCACCTGAGAAATAGCCTCTTCTTGATCAGGGGTCTCCTGGAAATCAAAGGTGGCCTCGAACTCTCTGTACAGCTCATCCACAGGGGGATAGGCATAGCCTTTAGCTACCTTGCGATAAGCATACATCTGCACCAGGTCCTGGGCAATAGCCTCCAGGGCCTTGCGTACCCTGTCCTTGGTCCGTGCCCATCTATTGCTGCCCAACTTATCCAGCTCAGGTGTGCTGCCATCAGGACCTTTGTAGGGCTGCACCAGGTTCAGGCGGTCCACAGGCACATAAAGCCTGTCTCCTTGAGCATATTGCAGCAGCAAATAATCGTTTCCAGCTTCATCCACCTGCAGCCTGGTCAATCCAGCATATCTGCCCAGACCATAATCCCGGTGCACCAGAAGATCACCATCTTGGATCTGATCTGAACTGCTAAGCCCTTTAAAGTTTCCCTTCCTGGCAGCTGTCCTGGAGGCGCCCTGCTCCTTTCTGGGTTGCAGAACATCCTCTGCCAGCAAAAGCAGGTGGTTCCATTGCAGCTCCAGACCAGAATCAAATCCGGAAATCAGTGCGTAGATCCCTTTTTTACCGGGCTGGTAGCGGGTTTGAATCTCAAAATCCAAATCCTCCTGGAAAAGCTTCAGGAACCTGCTTCTCGAATTTTCCTGTTGAAAGGACAGAATCACCTGGTTCTTGGTTCTGCTCCATTCCTGCAAGGACTGTTGCAAAGTTCGCCAGGGGCGCTTGTGTGTTTCTGACTTCCAAAATAGATCCTGGAAGCTAGAGTACCTTTTTTCCGACAGCTCTAATGCCCCGGTTTGCTTTGCCGCATGCAAGTCCTCAAAAAGTATCTGGCTTTTATCTAGCCAGGCCTGCCTGGCCCGCTCCGCACCCTGCAGGACAATCTCCCATGGAAATTGAGGCTCCTGGCCATCTTCTTGCATGTGGCCACGCCACATCTGCTCCTTTTCTTGCAAATTAGATCTCAACTGTTCTGCATGGGGCAAGAAGAAAATGCTATCGCTTTTTAGCCACTGCTGCAAAGTGCTTTTCCGGGCATAGAATAGCCCGGGCCAGATATAGCCAGGGTCATCTTCCAATCTTAGTTCCAGTCTAGCCTTCTGTGCTTTGCTAATCTCCCCGGTTTTCCACAAATGACCCCAATATTCCGTGGCCTGCTCTATATAGGCTGGGCTCAGCACAGCAGGGGCCACAGGCAAAAGCACCACTTCACTTAGCTCTTGCCTGGAACGCTGGCTAAGGGGCTCAAATAATCGTATGCCTTCCAATGTATCAGCAAAGAACTCCAAACGCACAGGAAAATCATACCCAGGAGCAAATACATCCAGAATGTCTCCGCGAGAAGAAAACTCCCCAGGTCTGCTTACCAGGGATACCCGTGAGTAGCCCCAGTAGGAAAGCCTGTTTTGGATTTCCTGCAACGGGAATTCCTCTGACTTGAACAAGAAAAGGTGGGCGCTGTCTAAAGCCTGCAGATCCGGCCAATATGGAATGAAATTGTCTAGAGTGGCCAGCACGCCTTTAGGCTCCTGGCCCATACTTAAGGCAAACAAGGATGCCCAGTGACTGCTCCAGGCAGCAGCCCTGGATGCATCCCCAAACTCGTCAAAAACTATCCAGCGCCTGTCCCAGAAATTCTTCTCCCCTTCAGACTCAGAGGAAAACAGCCTACTCAAGGCTTGAAACTCCCGCAGTTCCTTAGAGTCCTTCAGGACCACCACCACATTCCTGTTGAACTGCAGTGCGCTATGTGCCAAAAAGGCTTGGGTGCCAAGACCACTTTTGTATATTGAAAGGGTATTTTTCCCTGGCTCGGAAAAAATTCTTTTGATTTCAGGTGGAATAAACAAGATGAAGCACCTCGATCTAGATGTGAGCAGTGCATTTTTAAAGTTGTAAAAACTAATAATATAGCCCTAGTGGCCACCATTTGTAAAGAGCACTGAAATGCTAAGCTTCCAGTCAATAATCCCCGCAGGCCAAAAATGGCTTGCAAAATATGCAAACCTGTATAATAATATTTCTCAGGAGCAAGCTTTTTTTAAAATCAAACCCATGGAGGAAATTGGTTAATGGCCCAATTTTTCCCCTATTTTGAGGAAGTCAGCGTAGCAGAGCAAATCAAGTCCCTGCCGAATGATGAACTACTCGATTTCTGGGAAGAAACTCAGTATATCGACAAATTTATGGAAAGGGAGGAGCCTGCCCCTGTCTATAGCCTCGAATATGAAAGGGCAGTGCTTCAGGAATTACAGATCAGGAGCTGTCTGGGGCGCCTAGACGTCAGATAGCTTCTTTAAAGACCAGACCAATTTGGCCAGGTGGGCCAGAAAAGCCCCGCAGATGCTGCGGGGTTTTTTAATCTTACCCTAGTCCAGCTTCGGTAACTGGGTCAATAGCAGGGAATATTGTTTTGATGCAAAAACACCAAAATGAGGCATAAAATCATTCTGAAGCGGCACTAATTATATCTATTTCCAGTATATTCCTGCTCGTCCCGCCGCTCAGTCCTTTGTTCAGGCTGACCTATGCTGAAATAGGCAAATCCCTGCCGGGCCAAATGACTGGGCTGATAAAGGTTCCTGCCGTCAAATACTACTGGTGCCTGCAGCCTGGACTTGATTTCTGCGAAATCAGGATTGCGGAATTGATTCCATTCCGTGACCACAGCCAAGGCCTGGGCACCATCCAGGGCAGAATATTCGTCCTCGCTGATCTGCACATAGGGATTGCTCTCCAGCCAAGCGCTGGCATTCCTGCTGGCCTGCGGATCGTAAGCATTAATTCGCATGCCCTTGCCGGTGAGATAATCTATTATGCTCAAAGCTGCAGATTCCCGCAGATCGTCTGTATTGGCCTTAAAGGCCAGCCCCCAGAGAGCCAGAGTCTTGCCTTGCACACCTCCCTGGGGTTGGAAATAGTCCTCGATCTTCTGGGCCAGAATGAACTTTTGCCTTTCATTTACTTCGTGAACTGCGCTAAGCAATTGGGGCCGGTAAGCATGCTCCTGGGAAATATTAATCAAGGCTTGTACATCCTTGGGAAAACAGGACCCTCCATACCCCACACCTGGATAAATGAACTTATAACCGATTCTGGGATCCGCGCCCACGCCCAGCCTGACTTCTCGAACATCAGCCCCGACCCTCTCACAGATATTTGCAATCTCGTTAATAAAGGAAATTTTAGTGGCCAGCATGCAGTTGGAGGCATATTTAGTCATTTCTGCGCTGCGCACGCCCATTATCATCATCTTGTCTCTACTTCTGGCAAATGGGCTATACAGGACCTTTAGCAACTCAGCAGTACGCACATTATCTGTGCCTACTACAACTCTATCTGGCTTTAGGAAATCATTAACAGCATCCCCCTCTTTCAAAAACTCTGGATTGGAAACCACATCAAACTCCAAATCCAAACCTCTATGCTGCAACTCCCTAGAAAGGAGCTTGCGAACCATATCTGCTGTGCCCACAGGAACAGTGGATTTAGTGACTACGATCTTGTAGTCTTCCATTTTTTGACCCAGTTCCTGAGCCACTAATGAAACGCTGGAGATATCGCAGGATCCATCTAGAGAAGCAGGCGTACCTACACATATGAAAACAAACAATGAGTTCAGAAGACTTTCTCCTAAGTCAGTGCTAAAGTGCAGTCTTTCTTCTTGTGTATTTTTTTGGACAAGAGTTTCTAGCCCTGGTTCATATATATGTACTTTTCCCTGCTGCAGACTGTCTATAATTTTTGGGTTAGAATCTACGCAATATACTTTATTACCCATTTCTGCAAAACAAGCTGCAGTAACTAGCCCTACATATCCGGTCCCAACAATACAAATATTCATATTGGTTTCTCCATGTACTGACTGTTAAAAAAGCCCTTGAGTTTAGCAAGGGCTATGCATACTATCAAAAGCTTTTGGTTGAATATTTCAGTTGTGAGAGATGCAGAAACAAATGATTTATATGTAATACATACTATAGCGCAGTCTGAGTTCATTTTCGTCTCATTCAAAACTGTATTGCATGCATCATTCTTATCCCTCTCTATAAGCAGGGATTTTCTTGAAATCAAGGCTATGCCTTTTGCCTAGTCTTATTCTTCCTTGTATCCCATAACTATTTATTATGCGCCAACACATACCTAATTGTCAAGAGTTTGAGCAATTCCTGCATTCCAGACAGACCAACCATTTTTCCTGATTTACTTTTCAAATTCCATATTTGCATGCCATTCTCCCTTCAAGCAGTACATTCCTTTAGTTGACCTATAGATTCAACGTGTCGAGAATAGGTAGTACAAGCCAAGATAAAAAGAACTGGTCTGCCTACTCGTGTCCAGGCCCGGTGCATGGAGCCGAAAATCAAGGATCAGGACCTCTTGCCCATTGACTGCAGGTAAGACAGTATTTATGCTGGCTTGATATAAGCAAAGTGCTGGCGGAATTCTGTACTGATCGGGTGGTAAGAGGAATTCGCAGGGGTACTTTTCATATATGCAGAAAATCCTATTTGTCCCGAATTGAAGCTAGATCAAGACCGGCAAGAGGGAATCAGAATTTTAGGCAGGGTGCTGGGAAGCTAAAGAGAAATCCCAGCTAGTATGACCAACAGGGCCTAAGACCCTAGAGACAACCTCAAGCCAAGATAAGGAGAATCATCAATGTCCAGCGATTTCAAACAGGCCCTGAAAGAGGTTACAGATGTTTGCAAGTTTGAGCTTTGGCTCAGGTTCTTTTTTGTCCAGGAGCTAGAGGATGAGAAGCTAAAGATCAATATCCCAGATAAGGATTTGGAATATATGCGAGAAAATTATTCAGATCTATGCCAACTGGCTGAAGATCTAAACCAGCAAATTATCACCCCGGAAAAATCCCAGGAATTTCTAATAAATTTTATTGGTCGACACTTGGATGGAAAAAAATTCGCATCGCATATGATTCCAGGAGTATTAAACAGTAAAAGTTTTGAGGTGGAAATGACTGCCTTTCACATCTGGGTCCAGGCCAATGAACAGCAACTGGAAGAAGAATATCAGGATTTTGTGGACTGGATGCAGAGCTTTGAGGCCTGGAAAAGAACCCAGGAAGGCCAGGATATGCTTCAATCGCTAGGCAGCGCCCAGCAGGAGCATCCAACTACTCAATAGCACATAACGTGCACAAAAAAGGCGCCTTGAATCAAGGCGCCTTTTTTTGTGTGAAATTAAGATGTCCTGGCAGCGACCTACTTTCCCACGGATTAGATTCCGCAGTATCATTG
>JBNJDO010000027.1:0-23364 GCA_051744965.1 Thermodesulfobacteriota bacterium
CCTTAAACACACCAGGAGTGAATATGGAATACACAATCTGTGCCCTGCCCGGAGACGGCATTGGCCCGGAGATCACCCAGCAGGCCCTGGAAGTGCTGCAAACTGTGGCAGATAGGTTCGGACACAGCTTAGATATTCAGTATGCTGAAATCGGAGGCAGGGCTATAGACCGGCAGCAGACCCCCTTGCCGGAGAAGACCCTGGAGACCTGCAAACAGGCGGATGCTGTTTTTCTGGGTGCAGTAGGCGGACCCAAATGGGATGGACTGGAGGCAGAGATGCGGCCGGAGAAAGGCCTGTTGGGCCTGCGCAAGGGCCTGGGCCTTTTCGCCAACCTGAGGCCTGCTTTCATCTATCCGGAGCTAAGCCAGGCCTCCTGCCTGAAGCCAGAGATCATCGGCTCCGGGATAGATCTGTTGGTTATCCGGGAGCTGACCGGAGGGGTATATTTCGGCGAGCCCAGGGGCAGGGAAAACCGGCAGGGCCAGGAGGTGGCCCTGAATACCATGGTTTACTCCAGGGCAGAGATAGAGCGTATAGCCAGGGTGGGCTTCCAGGCTGCGGCCAAGAGGAAGGGCAGGCTCTGTTCAGTGGACAAGGCCAATGTCCTGGAGGTCTCCCAGTTCTGGCGGGAGGTGGTCACCAGGGTGGGGCAAAAGGAGTATCCAGACATAGAGTTAAGCCACATGTACGTGGATAATGCTGCCATGCAGCTGGTCCAGAACCCGGGGCAGTTCGATGTTATCCTGACCGGGAACCTGTTTGGGGACATCCTCTCTGACGAGGCCGCCATCATCACCGGCTCCATCGGGCTTCTGAGCTCGGCCTCCCTGGGCCAGTCCAATCCTGGACTGTTCGAGCCCATCCACGGCTCTGCCCCGGATATTGCAGGCCAGGATCTGGCCAATCCCTTGGCAGGGATCCTTTCTGCAGGCATGCTGCTTCGCTATGCCTTAAGCCTGGAGGAGGAGGCCAGGACCATAGAGCAGGCTGTACAGGCAGTTCTAGCCAGGGGAGAGCGCACTGCAGACCTGGCCCGGGGGGAAGAAAAACCAGTATCCTGCTCCAGGATGGGAGAATTGGTGCGCGCTGAGATCAAGCAGGGAAAATAGCCTTATGCAAAGACTCGTTCTGGATGCCCTGGGCAAATCCTTTGGCCCCAGGAGCCTTTTCTCCAACTTGAGCCTGGAGCTGCGCTCAGGCCAGCGCCTGGCGGTGCTGGGCAGAAACGGCACAGGCAAGAGCACCCTGCTGCGTATTCTGGCCGGGCAGGAGGAGCCTGACCAGGGAGGGGCGCGCCTGGACCCCCATACTGCTGCCCTGGGCTTCAGCGTACAAGAGCTGCAGGTGGAAGAGCTGCAGACAGGGCTTTTGCAATGGGTGCTGCAGGGCATCCCTTCCTGGGCCGAATTATGGGCCAAATGGGAACAGGCAGGTCAGGAGAGTCCCGGGGCCTGGAAGGAGCTGGCTGAGCAACAAAGCGCATTGGAGCTCTTCTACGGCTTCAATCCAGAGCACAAGGCCAAGAAGGTCCTGGCAGGGCTGGGATTTGAGCCAGAGCAGTTCTCCTGGCACTTAAAGCAGTTAAGCGGGGGCTGGAGGGAGCGGGCCAAGCTGGCCAGAATCCTGGTCCAGGGCTCCCAGGTGCTTTTGCTGGACGAGCCCACCAACCACCTGGATCTGGAGGCGGTGCGCTGGCTGGAGGAGTTTTTGCTCAGCTTTTCCGGGATTGTGGTCTTTGTGGCCCATGATAGATACTTTTTGCAAAAAGTGGGCAATTGCATCCTGCATTTGGCCCCTGAGGGTCCGATATTCAAGGAGCTGGATCTGGAGGGATATCTGGCCTGGCGGGCCCAGAGGGATGAGGCCAGGCAAAGAAGACAAGAGAAGCTGCAGCAGGAGATAGAGCACAAGCAGAAGTTTGTGGACAGATTCAGATACAAGGCCAGCAAGGCGGCTCTGGCCCAGAGCAGGATAAAGCAGATCCAGGGACTGCAGGAGCAAAAGCAGGCCCTGGACGCACCTCAGGAGTCGGCTGAACTGAGTTTCTCCTGGCCTGAGCCTGCCCGGAGCAACAAGTTGGTCCTCCAGGCCAGGGGCTTGCAGTTTGAGTATGCCCCAGGGCAGCCCTTGTGGCCGGCTGTGGATCTTGCCTTGTACAAGGGCCAGAAAGTTGCTTTGCTGGGGCCTAACGGCGCGGGCAAGAGCACCTTGCTCAAGCTGGTTGCTGAGGAGCTTGAGCCCACCAGGGGAGCCCTGGAACTGGGCTCCCTGGTCACAACCGCCTTTTTCCATCAGCATGTTGCACATATCCTGCACGAGAAAAATACGGTTTTAGAGGAGATAGATCGCCTGTCCGCGCCAGGTCTGAAACAGCAGGAGCTTTGCTTTGCCTTGGGGCTCTTCCAGCTGGGAGAGGATTATTGGCAGCTCAAGGTGGCCAGCCTAAGCGGAGGGGAGAAAAACCGCCTTATTCTGGCTTCGGTCTTTCTGCGCCGGGCCAATTTCCTGCTTCTGGACGAACCTAGCAACCACCTGGACTTGGAGAGCAGGCAGGCCCTGGTACAGGCCCTGCAGAAATACAGCGGCACTTTGCTGTTAATAAGCCACGATCGCTATTTGCTGAGCCAGGTGGCAGAAAGCGTCTGGGTCCTTTCCAGCCATGGCCTGGAGCAATACGACTTTGGATTCCAGGACTACCTGGCCAGACAGGAAAAGGAAAGCTGCAGCGAAAAAAGGGCAAAGGACAACTCTGAGCGCGGCAAAGAGGAATACAAAAGGCAGAAGAGGCTGCAGGCAGAGAAGAGAAACCAGCTCTACCGGGCCCTGCAGCCCTGCAAGCAAAGGTATGCTGCTTTGGAAGGGCAGCTTGAGGATTGCCTGCAGCAGCAAAAAGAGGTGGAAGATTCCCTGGCCAGCCAGGAGACCTACCAGGATGCAGGCCGGGTGCAGGAGCTGAACAAGGAGTATGTCCGCCTGCAGCAGCTCTCAGAAGAAATCCTGCAGGAGATGGAGGACTTGGAGTCCAGGATGCAAGAGCTGCAGGCCCAGGCAAGCTAGCAGAGATTGTGCACAAGCGGCTTGCGGAAGGCCTTTTGCGCTTGTTTTGCGCAGGGATATCTGCTATGGGAGATAATCATGCGCTAAAGGCGATTTTTTTTAATCTTATCGTTTTTTATAGGCAACTGCCGCAAGCCGGTAGAGATGAGCAAGCCCATTAAGGAGGCAAGAGATGGCTGCAGAGGATAAAGGCCAGTCCAAAGGCAAGAAGTCTGCAAAGCAAGCTGGGCTGGAAAAGGAAAAGCTGGTGCTCACAGGCAAGGATATTGTACAGATGGGCGAGGAAGCCGAGCTCCTGGTGGGGGGCAAGAACTATAATACCGCCATCATCAGCGATATAGAGAACCTGAGGGCTCCCCAGTTCAGGGCCATTTCCGCCAAGGCCTTTCACAGGCTCCTGGACGAATGCCGGGTTAATGCAGCCTTGATCCGCATGGTGGTGGACCAGGAATACGAAAAGGTGGACTGGGGCGGGGCAGTTGCGAATAACGATCCTGATTTTCTGAAGAACTTCGTGCGCAGCACAGCCCGGCGGGTCAGGGAGATGCAGGCCAAATCCGGTGAACAGAATCTGATCCAGTTGCGCAAGTTCATCAACAATGTGGTGGAGGGCTTTGCTGTCTCTCCAGAGGGCATTGATCAGCTGCGCAAGCGCTCTGTACTGGTACAGGTGGCTATCCTGTGCGTGGATTTGCCCCAGGATGTGATTCAGGCGGTGTCTGAGGCCTACAGGGCCATCTGCAAGGAGGCAGGGCTGGATACAGTGCCTGTGGCGGTGCGCTCCTCTGCAGCAGGCGAGGACAGCAGGAAAAAGGCTTTTGCCGGTCTGCAGGACACCTATCTGAACATCACCTCTGAAAGCGAGTGCGTGGAGGCCTATCATTGGGACTGCGCCTCTGCCTACAACCTGCGTTCCATGACCTACCGCAGG
The DNA here is from genome assembly GCA_051744965.1 of Thermodesulfobacteriota bacterium. Classification (GTDB taxonomy): domain Bacteria; phylum Desulfobacterota; class Desulfovibrionia; order Desulfovibrionales; family Desulfothermaceae; genus CAZBUB01. The sequence continues at coordinate 3,992 of JBNJDO010000027.1, forward strand.
GAGGCCATCCGGGATGCAGTGGTCCGGGCGGAGACAACAGGGGACGATTCCATAGCAGAGCAGGCCAAGCAGGAATGGGCCATTGAGAATACTTCCCTTTCAGTGTGCATCATGCGCATGATCAACCCTGTGGTCTCAGGCACCGCCTTCAGCGCGGATACTGCCACCGGCTGCAGGGGCACTGACCGCAAGGATCTGGTGTCCATAGATGCCAGCTACGGCTTGGGCGAGGCAGTGGTCTCCGGCATGGTCACCCCGGACAAGTTCTATGTTTTCCAGCGCGATGACGGGTCAGAGGTGGTGGTGCGCCAGATGGGGACTAAGGACAAGAAGATAGTCTATGACCATGAGCACAGTGGAACCAGGGTGATCCAAGTAGCTGAGGAGGATGTCTTCCGCTGGTCCCTGTCCCTGGCCCAGGCAGAGGAGGTGGCCCGGGGGGTGCGCTCCATAAGCAGGGCCTACGGCGGGATGATAATGGATACCGAGTTCTGCATAGATGAATGGGATCGGCTCTGGTTCGTACAGGCCAGGCCTGAGACCAGGTGGAACGAGGAGCTGGAGGCCAATCCGCATACCATTTTCATGCGCAGACTGGAAGTGGATCCGGATTTTGTGCCCAGGGCAGAGGTGCTGCTGGAGGGCAACGGCGCCTCCAGGGGCGCGGGCCGGGGCAAGGTCAAGTTCCTGCGCTCCGCCCTGGAGCTGAACAAGATCAACAAAGGGGACATACTGGCAGCAGAGCGCACCGACCCGGACATGGTTCCAGGCATGCGTATTGCCTCCGCGGTTCTGGCCAGCGCAGGCGGGGACACCAGCCACGCTGCTATCACCTCCAGGGAGCTGGGCATACCTTCGGTGATCGGGATCAATCGGGTGGAGGTCCTGCGGGCCCTGGATGGCCAGGAAGTGACTGTGGATGGATCCAGGGGCAAGGTCTACCGGGGCCTTTTGCCCCTGGTGGAAAAGGGTGGGGAGATCAATGTGGCAGAGCTGCCCCAGACCAGGACCAAGGTGGGCCTGATCCTGGCAGATGTGGGGCAGGCCCTGTTCCTGTCCAGGCTGAGGCAGTCCTCGGACTTTGAGGTGGGCCTGTTGCGGGCGGAGTTCATGCTGGGCAACATCGGGGTGCACCCTCTGGCTTTGGATGCCTATGACAAGGGCACCCTGCAGGATGCAGTCCAGGCCAAGATGGATGATCTGCAGCAGCAGCTGACCAAGATTGTCAAGGATCAGCTGGATTCAGGCATTTTGACCTTTGATCTCAACCTGCGCAAGTATGTGGGCATTGTCACTGGACTGGGCCCGGAGATAGAGGAGTTAAGCGAGAAGGTCAGCGCCAGGGGCACAGAGGAGGTCTTGGCCTTGCAGCGCAGGATCCGGGAGCTGGATGCCCAGCTGGATGCCTTCCTGGAGCTGGCCACCCAGCGCATGGATACCATCAAGACCACCACTGACCTGCACGAGCATGTGAGCCAGATCATGGGCTATTCTGACCAGCTGGTTCAGCTGAATCCCAATGTGCCTGAAGAGCAGCAGATCATAGAGCAGCTGCAGGAGAGGATCCAGAAGCAAGTGGAGCGCATCCAGGATGATCACGAGGTCAGGCAGATCCTGGAACGGATCAAGCGCATGCGAAGGGATGTGGCCCAGAAGGTGGGCCTTAGCCAGGTCATGCAGGATCTGCAGGAGCTGGAGGGCAAGATCAAGTGGATCCTGCGCAGCAGAGGATTTCGCAGCGGAAAAGAGCTCTATACACAGACCCTGGCCCAAGGCCTGGCCCTGTTCTCCATGGCCTTCTACGGCAAGGAGGTCATCTACAGGACCACGGACTACAAGACCAACGAATACCGCAACCTCCTGGGCGGACTTTTGTATGAGGACCAGGAAGACAACCCCATGCTGGGCTACCGCGGGGTGTCCAGGACTCTGCACGACTGGGAGATAGAGGCCTTCAAGCTGGCCAGGGGGGTCTTTGGGGGCAGGAACTTGAGCATAATGCTGCCTTTTGTGCGCACCCTGGAGGAAGCCAGGAGCATGAAGCGCTACCTGGACCATGTGCACAATCTGCGCAGCGGGGAGGATGACCTGAAGATAATCCTCATGTCCGAGATTCCCAGCAACGCCATCCTGGCCAAGCAGTTCATCCAGGAGTTCGACGGCTTCTCCATAGGTTCCAACGACATGACCCAGCTGGTCTTGGGCACGGACCGGGACAACTCCAGGCTGAGGCATGTCTACGACGAGGAGGACCCGGCAGTGATCTGGGCCATCCTGGTGACTATCTTCACCGGGCAGAAATACGGCAAGAAAGTGGGCTTCTGCGGCCAGGGGGTGACCAACAGCAAGATACTGCGAGGGCTGGTCTGTATCGCGGGCATTGTCTCAGCATCCGTGATCCCGGACACCTACGCCCTGACCAAGCAGGAAATCCATGCCCTGGAAAAGGAGGACATTCCGCTTCGGGAGTTGGGTTCCTGGCTGCAGGAGCAGCATTTCCAGAACCTCTGCGATCTCTTGCGCAGAGAAAGGTACGGGCATATCATCAAGCAAAGCACTACTGCCCAGGATATGCTGCAGTGGTATGAAGGCGAGCTGGCCAGGCTGCACGAGCAGGTGCACAACAATCTGGGCTCGGTCAAGGAGGACTTTTACCGCCAGGAGCTGGAGCATCTGCGGGGCGTGCTGCACAAGCCAATCATCTATGCCAATTGGGATTGGGAGTCTACTGTCTGGGACGCCTTGCAGCAGGCAGGCTTCTCCAGTTATGAGGAGCAGGAGAAGGCCAGGCAGGAGCAAATCAAGGAACTGGGACTGTAGCCCCGGGCTGCAGGGATTTCGCCTAGACCAGGACTGTGTATAAGGCAGACCAGTGGGCCGTGTTCTGTGATCGGGCATGATTATTGCTAAGAAAGGTAAGGTTAGGAATGCTCTTGCGCAAGCAAACGGGAAGTGGTAGCTCCACAAGCGCAGCAAAACACGGGTACAACGGAGGGTTGTCTATGGGAAGGCTCATGGTCCTGGGAATGGGAGATCTTTTGAGTCAGGATAAGGGATTGGGTATTTACGCGGTACGGGAACTATACCAGGAAGGCTGGCCCCAGGAGGTGGGTTTCGCACACAGCATGCAGAAGGGCCCAGGGGAATTCGACTTGGGTGGCTGCGAGCATTTATTGGTCCTGGATGCCTGGAGCACAGGCCAGGTTCCGGGCACTATGCATCGCTGTACAATGCAGGATCTGGCCAGGGACAGGAACTGCCTGCAGGCACCGAACATCTGGGAAGCCTTGACCCTGGCCCAGCTCATGGGCCAGAGTATTGATGTCCTGCTTCTGGGGCTGGAGCCAGAGAGGACGGATTGGGATCTGCAATTGTCCCCTGCCCTGCAGCAGGCCTATCCTGGTTTCCTGAGCCAGGTCAGGCAGGAAATGCTGGGGCGTTTGCAGGAGATGGGGGTGGCTGCCAGGGATCTGCCTGTGGCGCATGCGGTGTAGCTCCATGGCCTATCAAGCAGTAGCTCCAGGTCAGGCTCCGGATCTTAGGCTGAGCCGGAGGAATATGCTCCGGGATCAGATCCAGGCCCGGGGTATAGAGGACGAGCAGGTCCTGGAAGCCATGGGCAGGGTCAAGCGGCATCTGTTCGTGGAAGAGGCCCTGCAGGCCCAGGCCTATTCAGACCATGCCCTGCCCATAGGCTATGGCCAGACCATATCCCAGCCCTACAGCGTGGCCCTGATGAGCAGTTCCCTGCTTTTGCAGCCCGGGATGAAGGTCCTGGAGATAGGCGCGGGTTCAGGCTATCAGGCAGCGGTCCTGGCTGAGATGGGTGCTCTGGTTTATAGCGTGGAGTGCATCAAGCCCCTGTACCAGGCAGCCTTGCAGAGATTGACCAGCCTGCGCTACTTCCGGGTCAAGCTGAGGCTGGCAGACGGCAGCACCGGCTGGCCTGAGGAGGCTCCTTTTGACCGCATCCTGGTCAGCGCAGGTGGGCCCAGGGTGCCGGAAGCCCTGTTGAAGCAGCTGGGGGACCAGGGGCTGCTGCTCATGCCTGTGGGCAGGGGCAGGCAGGAGCAGGATCTGATCCGGGTGCGCAGGCAAGGGGACAGATACTTCAAGCAGGAGCTGGGCCAGGCCAAATTCGTGGAACTGGTGGGAGAGCAAGGCTGGTAAGGCCCGGGACAAGATATGGGTCACTGGTTGGCATTGGCAGCACTTCACATCCTGGGGGCAGCGACTTTTTTTCCTTTATGCAGCGAGTCGGCCTGGGCCGGGGATATATATTACCGCAAGGACGAGCAAGGGGTGATGCATTTCACTGATATGCCCAGTGGCCGGGGCTACAAGCCCTTCTTCCAAGAAGATAAGGGCAAGGTCGAACAGGAGAGGATCCTGGGCTGGGTGCGCAAGTACAGCAGGTTCTATGGATTGGAGCCTGAGCTGGTGCAGGCTGTGCTGGAGGTGGAGTCCGGCTATAAGGCCCAGGCGGTTTCCAGGGCAGGGGCCGAAGGCTTGATGCAGATCATGCCCGGCACCCAAAGCTATCTGGGTCTGGAATCCGCTTTTGATCCAGAGGCAAATATCGAGGCCGGGGTGCGATATTTGAGCCGGCTGTGGCAGAGGTTTCCTCCCAAGCAGGCCCTGGCCGCCTACAACGCAGGTCCTGCTAGTGTCAGGGATTATCAAGGCATTCCTCCCTTTCCAGAGACCCAGGCCTATGTAGAGAGGGTCCTGGAAGTGTATTCCAGCCTGAAAAACAAGTAAATGGGCCTTAGATGTTCAACCTAGCCAATAATCTGACTTTGCTGCGCATTCTGGCCATTCCTTTCCTGGTGCTCCTGTTGTATTTCCCTGGCCAGACCACCTGTTTGCTGGCCATGCTGCTCTTCCTCCTGGCCTCTTTGACTGATCTTTTGGACGGCCTCCTGGCCCGCAGGTACAACCAGGTCACCAGTATGGGCAAGTTTTTGGATCCCCTGGCGGACAAGCTCCTGGTGGCCTCGGTGCTGATAATGCTGGTGGAGCTGGGCTGGCTGCCGGCCTGGATTGTGATCCTGATCATCGGCAGGGAGATTGCTGTGACAGGTCTCAGAGCTCTGGCCATGGAACAGGGGCAGGTCATGGCTGCAGATACCTACGGCAAGCTGAAGACCATAGTCCAGGTGGCTGCGATTTGTCCTTTGATCCTGCATTATCCCTGGTGGGGAGTGGATCCCAATCCCCTGGGTTATGTGCTGATCGCTGTGGCGTTGCTTTTGACCCTGTTTTCCGGGGCCAATTACATGTACAATTTTTTCCGGCATTCCGCCCGCAGCTAAACTTCCCATATTAAGAGCAAGGAAAAGCGCATGGCACAAATAGACGCCTTTTTCAAGATGATGCATGAGCTGGGGGCCTCTGATCTGCACCTTTCCTCAGGATCCCAGCCCATTATCCGCTTGCACGGGGAGATGCAGAGGGTCAAGTTCAAGGTCCTGGAGCATGAAGAACTGAAAAAGATGGTCTACGAGATCACTCCAGAGCCCAAGGCCAAGGAGTTCGAGGAAACCGGGGACGTGGACTTTTCCTACGAGGTGCCTGAACTGGCCAGATACAGGGTGAACTTTTTCCAGCAGCGCAAAGGCATTTCCGCAGCCTTCAGGGAGATCCCCCAGGACATCCTGAGTATCGACGATCTGGACCTGCCCTCAATTCTGAAGAACATGGCCCAGCTGCCCAAGGGGCTGGTTCTGGTCACCGGCCCCACAGGCAGCGGCAAGTCCACCACCCTGGCTGCCATCCTGGATTTTGCCAATCGCAACCGCAAGGACCATATCCTGACCATAGAGGATCCCATAGAGTTTGTGCACGAGCCTGTGAACTGTCTGATCAACCAGCGAGAGGTGGGCAGGGACACCCAGAGCTTCAAGGCTGCTTTGCGCGGGGCCCTGCGGGAGGATCCGGACGTTATCCTGGTGGGTGAGTTGCGGGACCTGGAGACCATTGAGCTGGCCCTGGAGGCGGCAGAGACTGGGCACTTGGTCCTGGGCACTTTGCACACCATATCCGCTTCCAAGACCATTGACCGCATCATTGAGGTCTTCCCTGCAGAGATGCAGGGCCAGATCCGCTCCGGGCTGTCTGACTCATTGCGGGCGATCGTGGCCCAGAACTTGTTTAAAAGGATAGACAAAAAGGGCAGGGTGGCAGCCCTGGAGATCCTTATCGCCACGCCTGCGGTACGCAATCTGATCCGGGAGAACAAGGTCTTCCAGATCAACTCTGTGATAGAGACCGGCCGCAAGTACGGCATGCAGGCCCTGGATGACGCCATAATGCAGCTTCTGCAAAAGGACGTGGTGGATGCTGAGCAGGCCTATAACAAGGCTGTGAACAAGTCCAAGTTCAGGGAGTTCCTCAAGGAGCCCCCCCAGGATTTCACCGAGGTCTAAGCCATGCTGCGCTCCCAGTTCGACCATTTGATCTCCGGGATCCTGGACAGATATCCCCAGGCTTCGGATATCTTGTTTACTGTGGGCAAGCCGGTGCAGGCAGAGGTGCACGGTGAGCTGTTGGATGCCTTGCCTGCAGAAGAGGATTTTGGGGCTTTGCTGCCCTGGCAGCTGGAGTGCATAGTGTCCTGCCTGCTGGGCAGGAATATGCGACTGTACACCCATCTGGCCCGGGACGGGGCCTGCGATCTTTCCTATGCTGTGCAGCACCAGGCCAGATTCAGGGTCAATGTTTTCCAGCAGAAGGGCTCCTTGGCAGTGGTCATGCGCAAGCTCTCCATGCAGGTGCCCAGTCTGCAGGACCTGCAGCTGCCAGAGATTTTTCAGAACATGGCCCAGGAGCAGTATGGGCTGATACTGGTGACAGGGGCCACTGGCACAGGCAAGTCCACCTCCTTGGCCGCCCTGCTGGACGAGATCAACTCCAGGGGCAGAAAGCATATCGTGACCCTGGAAGATCCCATAGAGTTCATGCACAGGCACAGGCAGGGCACCATCAACCAGAGGGAGCTGGGTATTGATTTCTCTACCTTTGCTTCTGGCTTGAGATCAGCCCTGCGCCAGGCGCCCAAGGTGATTCTGGTGGGCGAGATCCGGGACCGGGAGACCATGAGCATTGTCCTGGAGGCGGCAGAGACAGGGCACCTGGTCCTGGGCACCCTGCACACCAGTGATGCAGCCCAGACCATCAACAGGGCCATAGGCATGTTCGATCTGAGCGAGGAGCGGCTGATCAGGGGCAGGCTGGCTGAGAGCCTGAAGTATGTAGTCTCCCAGAGGTTGATGCCCGGGTTGAAGCAGGGCAGGATCGCAGCCTTTGAGATGCTGGTGAACAATATCCGCATCAGGGAGCTGATCCTGAAGGGCGAAGACGAGGAGAAGAACTTCTACAATGTACTGGCCAGCAGCTCCAGCTACGGCATGATCACTTTTGACGACTATCTGGTCCGGCTGTTTGAGCAGGAGGAGATAAGCCAGGAAGTAGCCATGCTGCACGCTTCGGACAAGGCCAGGCTGGGGCAGATGATCGACAAGATCCGGGCCTCCAGGGGGGAAAAGGTCAGCGATATAGAGGAGCTGCAGCTGGACCTGGATTATGAGGACAGGGTAAGGGGTAAAAGATAGGAATCGCCATGCAACTTCATTGCGAGCATTGCGGCAAGGACTTTGATCTGCCCCGGGAGAAGCTGCCCTCAGGGGAGCGCTTTGGTTTCACCTGCCCGGTATGCAAGGGCAGGAATCAAGTGGATCTGTCAGTATCCCGGGCTGGGACCCAGGAGCAGGCAGAACCAGAATCCGAGGTTCGAACCAGGAAGGTGGAGCCGGATCTCTTTCCGCCAGGGGCCTGGACTGCATTTTGCTTTGTCCAGGATGGGACCTGGCAACAGGCCCTGCAGGAGGTTTTGCAGCAGTGGGAGTATTACCAGAGCAGTGCCCAGGATCCTGGGGAGGCTGTGCAAAAGCTGCGCCTGAATTCCTATGATCTGATAGCTATCCAGGATGAGCCCCAGGCAGAGCCCCTTTTGCAAGAGGTTGGCACCTGGCCTGGAGCGGTGCGCAGGGAGATCAATGTGCTGCTTTTAGGGCCAGGCGGACCCAGTTTTGATCCGGGTCTGGCCTTTAGCCGCGGTGTGAATGCCTACCTCAGCCTGCAGGACAAAGACCGGGCCAGGGAACTGCTGCAGCAGGCCAGGGAGCATTTCCGGCATTTTATCCTGCCCTGGGAAATGGCCAGGGACAAAAGGGAGCAAAGCAAGGACGGAGCTGAAGATGGTCAGGCACAGGTGCAGGCTGGAAGCTAGACTGAGGTCCTGCCTGCAGGCTATCCTGGATTTGGAAGCTGCGCTGCAGCAGGCAGGCTGGAAAGGGGTGATGCAGCAGGATCTGGCTCAAGTGCGGCGCATTTTGTCCAGGATCGGGAACCTGTCCCTGCAGGAGCAGGAAGTGCTGCAGGTGGAGCGCGCCACATGCAGTCTGCTGCAGGAGCTAAAGGGCATGCATGCTGCTTAGGTCAGATAATGTGCGCTGGAAGAGTGGCCTCTGCGAGGTTTGATTAACACCCTGACTTAACTCCCAATATTCAAATCACAAATTACAAACAATATCCAATAACCAATATTCAAATTCCAAAGAAAAATTGCCAAAGACGAGCTTAGAATTTATGAGACTCGGCACCAGGGGCCAGGGTTTTAACAGAGGCGAAGCAAAGCTATGCTAAGCAGGATCGGCTTTTTCCTTTTGCTTGGCCTGAACCTGTTTATGGCTTACAATTTTTTCCTGGGCCAGAAGGGTCTGCAGGATTATCTGCAAAGGAAGGAGCTAAAGAGAGAGCTGCAGCAGGAACTGGAGCAGACAGAGGACAAAAACATGCAGCTCAGTCAAAAGATTCGCCTGCTGCAGAATGATACCTTGTACCTGGAAAAGTTGGTGCGCAGCGAGCTGCATTTTGTCCAGGAAAGCGAGGTCTTGTACGTGGTTTCGGATTTGGAGCAAAAAAGCGCGGCAGGGCCTTAAAACCAGGAAATGTGGGACATGCAAGACAAGATCAGATTCTACGAGGAGATCCTGGCCCTGGAGCCAGGCTCCAAGCTGTTCTATCCCCTGGCCAGGCTTTATCTGGAGAACCAGGAGCTGGACAAGGCCCATAAGGCCCTGGCTTCAGGACTGGAAAAGCATCCGGAATTTCTACAGGCCAGACTGCTTTTGCTGGAGGTGCTCTCTGCCTTGGGTGGGCAGGAGGAGTTGGAGCAGCATCTGAAGCAGATCTGGACCCAGCTGGGCCAGAGCCAAGCTTTCTGGCGCCTTTCAGCTGAGTTTTACCAGCGGCAGGGAGATCCTGACTTGGCTGTAGCTGTGCGCTATCTGGGCCGAGCCATGCAAGGGGAGAGCCCGGGCTGGGTTCAGCTTTTGCTGCAGGCCCTGCAGGAGGGGGCCGGCGCCCAAAACCTTGAGGCTGCAGCAGCCCCGGAGCAGGCACAGGAAAAGGCGCCAGAAGGCCCTTCAGAGGCCGCGCAGCAGGTGGAGGCAGAGCAAAAATCCCCTGAAGCAGCGGACGAGGCTGAATCTGAGCAGGAAGAAGAGCAGGAAAAAGAGGCCCTGGGCAGGAAGGACCAATACAAGACTCCCACCATGGCTGAGATTCTGGCTGAACAAGGGGATTTGCAGGGGGCCCTGGAGATTTATGCCTGGCTGCTGGAGCAGGCTGAGTCCGAGGAGAAGCGAGAGGAGCTGCAGGCCAGGATGCAGGAGCTGCAGCAAGAGTCCCAGGCAGAGCCCCAGGAGGAAGGGGCCAATAAAGGGGACAAGGAAACAGGATCCAAGCAGTCCACCCTGGTCAACAGGCTGGAGAGGCTGGCCAGCAGGCTGGAGGCCAGGGACCAGGGAGTGTAGAATAGTGCTCGTAATCTTAATCTGTTAGCAAATAAACGATCATTTTCTGCTCTAGGAAATCAGGATCAACAGGCTCAGGCTTTGCTCTTTTTGCCTTGCTGGCTTTGCTGAATCTTTGCGATCTCCTGTTCTAGTTTTTGGATATTGCTTTGGCTCTGCTTCTGTTCTTGCTCCAGGCTTTGCATTTTACGTTCCAGGTCCTGCTTGACGCGTTGCAGCTGTCTTTGCTTGACCTGGATCATGGTCTGGCTGTCCAGGTAGGCGTAGCCCAGTATCCAAAAGGAGATCAAGACTAAAAAGAAAAGGGTGATCAGAATAGACATGCTGCCTAGGACCTTTGCTGCAGGCTCTTCTTTAGTTCATTGGCTGTGTTCAGATCCACCATGTCCAGCATGATCAGGGCATCCAGCACTGACATGGGCAGATGGTTGTTCTGGATATATTTCTTGGCCTTCTGGATCTGGTCCTGGGTGGCAATCTCCTGTCTGAGCAGCATCTCTTCCATGCTTTCCTGGAGTTCCTCTTCAGGCTCTGCCTCCTGGTTCTGCAAGCCTTTTTCCAGCAGGTTCTTTTTGAGGCGCAACTTTTGTTCCTGTTCCTTTAGCTCCTGGACTTTTGCAGCCAGATCCTGATGCTGCTGGTGCAGCTCCTGCTGCTCATTCTCCAGGGAGTTTGCCCTAGATTTTGCTTTGGATTTCAATTTATTGTATATTATTGCATCCAGGACTGCGAAAAACAAAATGAGAGAAACAATCCAGAGTATTTCCATAGTGTATCTAGGGTTGAGTTTGAATTCTACAAGGAACTTATACTAGATCTGGATCTGGAATTCAATCCTGGATAGCAAATTGCAGTGCATTTTTTTGCGGTGGTGCCCTGTGGCCTGAGAGGTAGAGGGTTGTTTAGAATAAGGTTCAATATAGGAGTTGTTTTGAGTGCTAGAGCTGTAATTGCCGCGCTTTTTGTTTGTGCTGGTTTGTTTATGCTGGTTTCCTGCCAGGCCTGGCACAAGACCAGGCAATCCTTTGATGCCCAATTCTACCCGGAGGAGGTGGAGCTGAAAAAAGACCTCGACTGGCCAGAATCCGAGCTGGAGGCAGCGCGGTTATTCGCCCAGGCGGATCAAGGCCTGCAGGAGCTTTTGCAGGAGCTGCAAGTACAGGAGGATCCCCCTGCCCAGGGCTGGGCAGAGGACATGTTGCAAGAGCAGCCTTGGCTGCAGGGGATGTTGGTCCTGGACAAGGAGGGCCAGGTGGAGCAGAGTGTCCAGGCCCAGGATTTGCCTGAAGAAGTAGTGCAGGAAGTCCTCAGTAAAGAGGAGGATTGGCAAAAGCTGGATCTGCGGCTTTTGCTGCCAAACTTCGAGGGCCAGACCTGGATGCTCCTGGCTAGGCCTTATCAGCAGAGTAGAGAGTGGCAGGGGCTGATCCTGGCGTATTTCAGGCCCCAGGACCTGCTGCAGGGAACAGATAGTCCAGGCCAAATAATCCTCCTGGGTCAGGAGCAGGTCCTGTGGAACGGTGATTACCCCCAGGCTGCCCAAGGGGCCCTGGAGCAGGACCTGCCTGCTCAGCTCCAGGATGAGGCGTATGGGCAAATAGATGCAGCAGGACAGGAGTTTTTCTGGCTGGCCAGGTATGTGGGTCAGGATCAGTTTTTTTACCTCTTGGCCCAGTAGGGCATCCAGGGAGTCTTTGCTGAATTTGACAGGGGAAGCCCCTGAGGCTTTGCCCAAGATATAGACCCTGACTATTAAGGAGGGCTTATGAGACAGATCACAGTTACAGAACATCTCTTGCTGCATCAAAAGCAGAACCCCATGGCTACGGGCGCATTCACCAGCATGTTGAACGAGCTGATCCTTTCGGCCAAGATCATCTCCAGGGAAGTGAACAAGGCCGGACTGGTGGACGTACTGGGCTTCACCGGAGAGGTCAATGTCCAGGGCGAGGAGGTGCAGCGCCTGGACAGCTATGCCAACAACATTATCATCCACCGTATGGAAAGGGCTGGTGTGCTTTGCGCCATGGCTTCTGAGGAGCAGGCAGACCTGATCGAGGTACCCCGAAAGTTCCCCAAAGGGGACTATTTTCTGGTCTTTGATCCTCTGGACGGCTCTTCCAATATCGACGCCAACGTGAGCATAGGCACCATATTTTCCATTTACAAGCGCAAGGAGGGCAGCGATTCAGTGGAGCAAAAGGATCTGCTGCAAAGGGGAGCTGAGCAGGTGGCTGCAGGCTATTTTATTTACGGCTCTTCCACGGTCATGGTCTATACCACAGGCAGGGGTGTACACGGCTTCACCCTGGATCCCAGCGTGGGCGAGTTCCTGCTTTCCAATCCGGATATCCAGATCCCGGAGCAGGGTGGCATCTATTCAGTGAACGAGGCCTACTGGCACTACTGGGACGGGCCCACGCAAAGGGCAGTGGCAGAGTTCAAGGACCCCAACAGCGATTTGAACCGGCTCTACAGCCTGCGCTACATAGGCTCCCTGGTGGCTGATTTCCATCGCAATCTGCTCTACGGCGGAATCTTCATGTATCCCATTGACTACCGGGATCCCAAGCGGCCCAAGGGCAAGCTGCGTCTGCTCTGCGAAGCCTCGCCCCTGGCCATGATCGTGGAACAGGCCGGAGGGATGGCCACGGACGGTTTGAACCGCATCCTGGATATAGAGCCAGAGGAGCTGCACCAGCGAACCCCGCTTTTCATCGGCTCCAAGCGGGATGTGCAAAAGGTGCAGGAGATCTTTGAACAAAGTCTGGCTCAGCCGGCGAAGTAGCTGCAGGTGGGAACTTAACGCATGTTCTGCCTGGGCATAGAGACTTCCTGTGACGAGACCGCCCTGGCTCTGCTTGGGGAGGGCCAGCTCCTGGCCCAGAGTCTGGCTTCCCAGGAGGACATGCATGCCCTGTTTGGAGGGGTAGTGCCTGAGATGGCCTCCAGGGAGCATCTGCGGGTTCTGCCCTTGCTCCTGGAGCAGATCCAGGGCCAGGCCGGGGTCAGTTTGCAGGAGCTGGACCTGGTGGCTGTAGCAAGGGGGCCAGGCCTTTTGGGCAGCATCCTGGTAGGGCTGGGCCTGGCCAAAGGTCTGGCCCTGGGTCAGGGCAGCAGACTGATAGGGGTGGACCATCTGCTGGCCCATCTTCTGGCCCCAGGCCTGGAGCAGGACATGCAGTTCCCAGTCCTGGGCCTTCTGGTATCTGGAGGCCACACTCAGATCTATCATATAGCTTCTCCTTTTGAGTACCAGGTCCTGGGCAGGACCCTGGATGACGCAGCAGGCGAGGCCTTTGACAAAACAGCCAAGCTGCTCAACCTGCCCTACCCAGGTGGCAGGCACATAGATGCCCTGGCCCAGCTGGGCAGCCCCAGACCGGGCCTTTTCCCCGCGCCCTACCTGGACAACGACAACCTGGATTTCAGCTTCAGCGGTCTAAAGACTGCTGTGGCTAATTTTGTGCGGGATCACCCAGAGTTGGCACAAGAGACTTTGCAGGTGCATCCGGATCCTGGGGATATGGCCAGGCAGAATCCAGGGCTGGCTGAGGCCTGTGCCTCGTTTAACCACAGCGTGGCCAAGGCCCTGCAGGTCAAGGTCCAGAGGGCCCTGCGGGGCAGGCCAGAGATCCAGGGCCTGGTGGTGGCAGGAGGGGTGGCGGCCAACTCCTGGATCAGGGCGGCCATGCAGGATCTGGCTCAGGACAGGGGGCTACGCCTTTATCTGCCTCGTCCTGAGCTATGCACAGACAACGCAGCCATGATCGCTTATACTGGCTGGCTATTTGCTGCCCAGGGGCTGGAGCACGGCCTGGATCTGGAGGCAGTGCCCAGGGGCAGGGAGATCCCCTGGGACTACAGCTTTGCGTGCTAAAGCTGCATTTTCTTGCAGCAAGAGTAAATAATCCTGACAAGCATGCAAACAATCTGGTAGCCCTATTGACAGGCTAAGGACTGATTCGTATTATTCTTTTTTATGCTCTGGCCCTGAGTTAGGGCTGGTTGCAGCTGAAGCCGGACAGGGATTTTGTTCGGCAATTGTCCTGGTAGAGGACAGCAAATATCAAAAGCAAGGAGTAGATTATGCCCAATGAAGTTACTGACAGCTCTTTCGAAGCAGAGGTTTTGAAGAACAGTTCTCCGGTTTTGGTGGATTTCTGGGCACCGTGGTGCGGGCCCTGCAGGGCTATTGCTCCTATCTTGGAGGAGTTGAGCCAGGAATTCGAGGGCCAGATACAAGTGGCCAAGATGAATGTGGACGAGAATCCTGCCACTCCCAGCAAGTACGGGGTGCGGGCCATTCCTACCTTGATCCTTTTCAAGAACGGCGATGTTGTGGGCCAGGTCACAGGCGCGGTTTCCAAAAGCAATCTCAAGGACATGATTAACCAGAAGGCGCTTTAAGCAATGCAAACTTACGACGCTGCAGTGATAGGCGGAGGCCCTGCAGGCATTACATCTGCCTTGTACCTTTTGCGGGCCGGGGCTACGGTGGCCTGGCTGGAGAAGTTGGCCCCAGGTGGGCAGATGCTGCTCACCGAATGGATCGACAATTATCCAGGCTTCCCCCAGGGGATCAAAGGCTACGAGCTGGTGGACGAGATGGCCAAGCACCTGGATGGCTTTTCCCTGGATAAGTACACCGACGAAGTAAAGAGCATCCAGCAGGAAAGCGGCCAGAACCTGATCCAGGTGGGCGATGATAAAATCCAGGCCAAAAGCGTGGTGGTCTGCACAGGGGCGGACCACAAGAAGCTGGGCCTGTCTGGAGAGGAGGAGTTTACAGGCAGGGGGGTATCCTATTGCGGTCTATGCGACGGTCAATTCTTCAGGGACCAGGTGGTAGCCTGCATAGGTGGGGGCAATACCGCACTGGAGGATGCCTTGTATCTCTCTGGCCTGGCCAGGAAGGTCTATCTTATCCACCGCAGATCAGAGTTCAGAGGGGACAAGATCTACGAGGAGAAGGTCCGTTCCGAGCCCAAGATCGAGCTGGTCATGGACACTGTGCCCAAGGAGATCCAGGGCTCAGAGCAAGTGGAGCAGCTGCGGGTGCAAAATGTCCAGGACGGCAAGGAGCAGACCCTGGATGTGGACGGGGTGTTCATCTTTGTGGGTCTGGTGCCCCAGGTGGGTTTCTTGCCCGGAGAAATCCAAAAGGATGAGGCCGGGTTCTTAATCACGGACACCGAGATGCGCACCAACCTGCCGGGCATCTTGGCCGCAGGTGACGTGCGATCCAAGAGATGCAGGCAGGTGACCACTGCTGTGGGAGACGGGGCAGCAGCAGGGCATTCAGCATACCTCTACCTGGAAGAGACTCGCAATGGCTAGCTGCAGGGCAGGGCTCCTGGTTTTGCTGGCGGTGCTCTTGCTAGGGGGTTGCGGCACTGTGCGAGACTTTTTCTGGGGCCCGGAGCCTGAAAACGCCCAGGAGATGCTCCAGGCAGGAGAGGAGGCCTTCCAGGAGGAAGACTACAAGGAAGCCATTAAGCAGTTCAGGCGCATCAAGGAACGCTATCCTTTTAGCCCTGAAGCGGTCCAGGCAGAGCTTAGGCTGGCTGACTCCTATTTTGAGGACAGCCAGTACGAGGCTGCCAAACAAGCCTACAAGGAATTTGAATCCCTGCACCCCGGACACAAGCAGTTGCCTTATGTTTTGTATCGCATCGGATTGGCCAACTTGAGGCAGTTTAAATCCATAGATCTGCCCCAGGACAAGGTCCAAGAGGCCAGGCAGTATTTTAACCGGGTCCTGCAAAGCTATCCAGGATCTGAATACGCAGAAAAGGCCCAGGAAAAAAAGGAGCAAAGCCAGCGCTACCTGGCCCAGCACGGGATCTTCGTGGCGGACTTCTACTGGCGCACAGGACGCTACCAGGCTGCCTGGAAGCGCTATCAAATGGTGGCCAGGGATTTCCCGGAGCAGGAAGAGATCCTGGATTACGCCAGTAAGCGCAGCAAGCTGGCCTACTACAGGCATATGCAGGAGCAGGCAGAAGAAAAGCGCATCCAGGACCAGGGCAGCTGGAAGGAGTGGTTCGACTGGCTCTAGGCTAAGGGGATCCGGGGCGGGTTGCTCCGGATCTTGTTTTATGCGGAGCAGATCATGCAGGATGTAATCTGGCCAGCAGGTCTGCAGGACTGCCTGCTGCCTGAACAGAGCTTTACAGAGGCCTATCTCGGCCTGCAGGACTTGGAGCGGGCTTATCTCAAGCAGTGCATCGCCCAGATCTTTGCCTGGTATGGTGCCAGCACTGCCCTGCAGCAGGAACAGCGTCTGCATTGGGAGCAGGGCTTTACCAGCCTGAGCCGCAGCAGGCCCTGGCCTTGGGTGTTGATTCTGGTCCAGCCCGGAATGCGGGCTCCTGCTCCACTTCTGGCTGCTGCCCTGCCTGCATTGCTGGCCCAGAGCAAGGAGGTCATTGTGCTGCAGAGCGCGGAGCAGGCCAGCTGGACCCCGGCCCAGCTCTGTGGCCTGGAGCTGGCTGGCCTGGAATTGGTGGGTGCTGCAGCTTCTACCCTGCAGCAGGAACTTCTGCAGGGACTGCAGGAGCAAAATGGCCCGGGCCTGGTCCTGGAGCTGGGACATGGCCAGAAGGGATTGGGATTTAGTTACAGTCTGGGATCCAGGGGGCAGTATCTGGCCTTGTCTGTGCCCTTGCAGGCTGGCATTTGGCAGGACTCTACAGTGCAGTGGGATCTCCAGGCCCTGCGCACAGCCCACCCTGACCTGGAGCTGGAGTCCTGCAGGCCCCGGGTTGAATCCGGGCCTGGCCCAGGAGAAGTCCCGGAGACAAGCGGGGCTGATGGATTTCTGCAAAAGGGCTGGGAGCTTTTGTTCCTGCCTGATTCCATGCAGGGGCAGGCCTTGGAGCATGCCCGGCTGGTGCTTGGCCCGGGGCAGGAAGCCTGTTGGATCTGGCCTGGATTGGAAGCTTGTCTTTTCCAATCCCGGGCTTTGGCTTTGGGCAGCTCTTGATTTGGGACTGTTTTTGCAAGCGGAGAATATATGGCCAAAAGTAAAGGCCAGGACAAATATCTGAATCAGCTTCGCAATATTGGGATCATCGCCCATATTGACGCAGGCAAGACCACCCTCACCGAACGTATCCTTTATTACAGCAAGAAGATCCACCGCCTGGGCGAGGTGCATGAAGGCACCGCGACCATGGACTACATGCCTGAAGAACAGGAACGAGGCATCACCATCACTTCCGCCTGCACCTCCTGCAACTGGCAAGACAAGCAGATCAACATCATAGACACTCCTGGACATGTGGACTTCACCATCGAGGTGGAGCGCTCTTTGCGGGTCCTGGATGGGGCTGTGGGAGTGTTTTGCGCTGTAGGCGGAGTGGAGCCCCAAAGCGAGACTGTCTGGCGTCAGTCGGAACACTACAGAGTGCCCAAGCTGGCCTTTGTGAACAAGCTGGATCGTCTGGGTGCGGATTTTGAGCGGGTGCTGCAGGAGATGCAGGAAAAGCTGCAGGCCAGGCCTTTGGTACTGCAGATTCCTGACGGCCAGGGGGCTGAGTTCAAGGGCCTTGTGGATCTCTTGCACATGGAATACTTAAGCTTTGATCAGGAGAGCAAGGGCGCAGAGATCAGGCGCAGGCCCCTGCAGGAGCAGGAGTTGGAGATGGCCCGGCCCTGGCGGGAGAAGCTTGTCGAGGCCTTGGCTGAATATGACGAAGGGCTTTTGGAGATGTATGTTTCTGGTCAGGAGCCGGAGCT
This sequence comes from Thermodesulfobacteriota bacterium, assembly GCA_051744965.1. Lineage (GTDB taxonomy): Bacteria > Desulfobacterota > Desulfovibrionia > Desulfovibrionales > Desulfothermaceae > CAZBUB01. The sequence continues at coordinate 21,613 of JBNJDO010000027.1, forward strand.
GCAGACCCTGCAGCAGGCCCTGCGCAGGCAGACCCTGCAGCTGCAAGGAGTGCCTGTTCTGGCAGGCTCGGCCTTGAAGAATATAGGTGTCCAGCCTGTGCTGGATGCGGTCTGCGACTATCTGCCCTCTCCCCTGGAGGTGGCCCAGGTGGAAGGGATTGATCCCACCACCGGGCGTAAAAAAAGCTTTTCCGTGTCCAGCTCAGCCCAGTTTTCCGCCCTGGTTTTCAAGGTGGTCCTGGAAGGGGGTAGGATCCTGACCTTGATGCGGGTCTATTCCGGCCTGATCAAGGCCGGGGAGACAGTCTTCAATGCTGCCCAGGAGCAGGAGCAGAGGGTGGCCAGGTTGTTTACCCTGCATGCAGGGCACAAGGAGCGTCTGGAGCAAGCTCGAGCCGGGGAGATAGTGGCTGCAGCCGGGCTGAAAAAGGCCAGAACCGGGGATACCTTTTGCGACAAGTCAGATCCCATCTTGCTGGAGCAGATCAGTGCCTACCAGCCGGTGATCTCCCTGGCCCTGGAACCTAGAAACAGCGAGGAGGAGGAAAAGCTCCTGGAGGCCCTGCAGAAGATGCTCCAGGAGGATCCCACCCTGGCCCTGGAGCGGGATGAGGATACAGAGCAGATCATCCTCTCTGGCATGGGGGAGCTGCACCTAGAGGTCATCCTGGAGCGCTTGCGCAGGGAGTACAAGGTGCAGTTGCGCACAGGCAACCCCCAGGTGGTCTACAGAGAGACCCTGGCGGGCAAGGCAGAGGCAGAGCAGGAGTTCCACCGGGAGCTGGGGGAACAGATGCACTACGGCTGCGTCAGGCTTCAGGCGGAGTCCATTGGCAGTGACCAGGACAATCAGGTGGTCTTTGGCCTGGATGTCCAGAGCTGGCCCAGGCAATGGGTGGATGCTGTGTATCAGGCCCTGCAGGACGGGATGCAAAGCGGTGTTCTTAAGGGCTATCCCCTGCAGGGAGTGCGGGTCACTGTGCTGGAGATGCAAAAGGATGCCAACCATTCCTCTGAGGTGGGCTACCACATGGCTGCAGGCGCAGCCTTGAAGAAGGCCTTGGCAGAGGCTGAGCCCAAGCTCATGGAGCCCATCATGCGGGTGGAGGTGTTTGTGCCCGGGGAATTCGTGGGGGACGTGGTCTCCCTTTTGGGCATGAAGTCCAGCAGGATCGAGAATATGTATGATCGGGGAGGGGGCAAGGTGATCCAGTCCTTGAGCCCCTTGCGGCAGATGTTTGGCTTTACCACTGAGCTGCGTTCAGCCACCCAGGGCAGGGGCAACTTCATGATGAAGTTCGATCGCTTTGATGTGCTGGAGTAGAGTGAATGGGGATCATAGCTATCGACAAAGACTAGGTATCCATTCAGGCCCAGATTTTATGATCGCACAGTGCTGGTCAGGCAGGAATATGGGCAGGATTCCCTGGCCAGGTTCTGGCTGTGTCCACTACGCGAGCTTTTGCATTTTTTGCAAGCTTGGGGTGCAAGCCTGTCTGGGCCGGGCGGAGGAAGTATGATCAGGGACGACAGATTCAGACGTTTGGTGGTGGTTTCCAACAGACTGCCCATTGTCTTGGAAAAGACAGACACGAGCTGGAAGGTCAAGCCTGGCTCCGGCGGGCTGGTCACTGCTTTGGCCCCGGTTTTGGCCAGGAACGGAGGTCTCTGGTTAGGCTGGCCCGGGGCAGCAGGTCAGCAGGAAGAGGTTATGCAGCCCATGCAGGAGTTCTCCAGGGAGCAGGGCTACGG
>JBNJDO010000028.1:0-23309 GCA_051744965.1 Thermodesulfobacteriota bacterium
CCTGGACAGTGGGGAGCTTATAGCAGCGGATACTGTGCTTATCTCTGTGGGCGAAGTGCCGGAGCTGTCCTTCTTGCCCTCCAGTATAAAGCAAAACCGAGGCTTTATTGAAGTGGATGAGAACTTCCAGGCCACTGACCCCCAAGTGTTCGCCGTCGGGGACGCGGTACAGCCTGGTCTGCTTACCGAGGCCATAGGCGCGGGCTGCAGGGTGGCCAAGGTGCTGGATCAGATATTGCGCGGGGAGCGGCCCAGGGGGGACAAAAAGGTTGCGGTGGACAGGCACAGGATCAGGCTGGAGTACTTCGATCCCAGACAGGCGGATCTGGAAAGTCTGGAGGGCTGCGGCCAGGCCTGCGCCTCCTGCGGCTCCTGCAGGGAGTGCGGCATCTGTTTGGCCATATGTCCTACCGGGGCCATATTCAAGCAGGAGACCTCCCAGGAGGGCTTTGAGCTCAAAGCGGATCCAGAGAAATGCATTGGCTGCGGTTTTTGTGCCTCTGCCTGTCCCTGCGGAATATGGGAGATGCAGGATAATGAGATCTTGTTTTAAGAAATTAAAAAGCCTGGGAAAATCATCAATAGGCGGCCCCTTGGGGTCGCCTGTTTTATTTGCTGGGCTTTGGGGTTTGCAAAAAATAGGCAGTTGGTGTAGGTTCTGCAACTTATAAATCCATGACAAGGAGGTAGAAAATACAGCCATGAACTTACATCGACCCAATGCCAACGAGGCCCTGCTGACCAGGAACCGTTCCAGGGATGTGGCCCCGCAATCAGGGATCTGCTCCAGATGCGTGGACGGCTGCAAAGGAAACTGCGATCTGTTTAGCGCCACTTTCAGAAGCAGGGAGCTGCTTTATCCCAAGCCCTTCGGCAAGGTCACTGCAGGGGCGGACAAGGATTATCCTGTGGATTACTCCCATTTGAACATCATGGGCTATGCCCTGGGTGCAGAGGGCATTGCCCAGGATCCGGACCAGGCCACGTTCCCTGCAGTAGATACCCAGACCGTGTTCGGGGGCCAGGATCCGATCAAGATGAAGGTGCCCATGTTTACAGGCGCCCTGGGCAGCACGGATATTGCCAAGAACAACTGGGAGCATTTCGCTATCGGGGCTGCTATCAGTGGCATCAGCCTGGTCTGTGGGGAAAATGTCTGCGGCATCGATCCAGGACTTAAGCTGGGCAGCCACGGCCTGGTGGAGGACTCTCCGGACATGCGGCGCAGGATCGAGGAGTACCGCCGCTTCCATCAGGGCTACGGGGATATCCTGGTCCAGCTCAATGTGGAGGACACCAAGCTGGGCGTGGCTGAATATGTGATAGACAAGCTGGGAGTAGAGACCCTGGAGCTGAAATGGGGCCAGGGCGCAAAATCCATTGGCGGGGAGATCAAGGTCAACAGCCTGGATCGGGCCCTGGAGCTGAAGAGAAGGGGCTATATCGTGACCCCGGACCCGGAGTCCAAGTCCAACCAGGCAGCGTTCCAGGCGGGCTCCATCAAGGAGTTCGAGCGCCACTCCAGGCTGGGCTTTGTGAGCAAGGCAGGCTTCATGGCTGAGGTGGAGAGGCTGCGCAAGCTGGGTGCCAAAAGGGTCACCCTGAAGACCGGGGCCTACGGTATGCGGGAGCTGGCCATGGCCATTCGCTGGTGCTCAGAGGCCAAACTGGACCTCTTGACCATTGACGGCGCCCCAGGCGGAACAGGCATGAGTCCTTGGAGGATGATGGCAGAGTGGGGAGTGCCTGCCCTGTATCTGCACTCCATGGCCTATGATCTGTGCCGCAGGCTGGCCAAACAAGGACAGTGGGTCCCGGATATTGCCTTTGCCGGTGGATTTTCTTCTGAGGATCATATCTTCAAGGCCCTGGCCCTGGGGGCTCCTTACTCCAAGGCGGTCTGCATGGGCAGGGCCCTGATGATCCCGGGTATGGTGGGCAAGAATATCGGCCACTGGCTGCAGGGGGAGGACGGCGGACTGCCCTCCTCAATCTCCAAGTTCGGCAGCAGCAAGGAGGAGATCTTTGTCTGCTATGAGGAGTTGCGGGATCAGTTCGGCTCTGATGTGGACCAGATGCCTTTAGGGGCCATAGGCATCTACAGCGCCAGCGAGAAGCTGCGTGTGGGCCTGCAGCAGCTGATGGCCGGGGCCAGGAAATGGCGGGTGGACCGCATCTCCAGAAACGAGTTGGCCGCGCTGACCGAAGAGGCTGCCCGGGTTACAGGCATACCCTACATCATGGATGTGCAAAGGCAGGAGGCCATGCAGATCATAGACGGCAAGGAGTAGTTTTTCACTATTATAACAACCCCTTTTCCAGATGACATCTGCCAGTTCCTTCAACGGTTTTCTCCAAAAGGGGCGACTGCCAGTCGCCCCTACAAGCCTGCACCTTCATTTGGGCCTGTGTTGAAGTGACGTGCTGCTACGATGCTAGTAGGGGCGAGCGGCGCTCGCCCTTGCATTAAGAGCGGAATTCGCCCTTTGCGTTGCAGGCTGCAAGTTCTCCATGCTTCGTTGTCCCCATTTAGGGCATGATAGTTATTTTTCTTCGTTCCCAGGCTCCTGCCTGGGAACGATATCCCTTGCGGCTCCTGCCGCATTGTTCAACACTTACACGCCAGGAGCCACAAAGGGCCATGTATAGGGTGGCAGCTGTCATTAGTGTCGAGGCTTTTCTTGAGGAGCTTAGTCCCGACTCAGCCCCAGCAGGGCCGCCGCATTCCCGCCCAGGAGCTTATCCTGCTGACTATCCTCCAAGCCTGACTCGGCAAACTCCTTGAAGTACCTCTTAGGCCCCAGCAGGGGATAGTCAGTGCCAAACAGCAGCTTTTCCGCACCCACGGCCTGGGCCAGGACAGGCAACACCTGGGGCCTGTACAAAAATGGCATGGCTGCGGTGTCCAGCCAGCAGTTGCGCAAAGTTTCTGGCACTTCCTTCTTCAGGTAGGCAAAAAATGGCAGCCCCCCGCCCAGGTGGGCCAGGATCCAAGTGGTTTCAGGGCTGGAGCGCAGCAAGGCATACAGGCCGGCGAGGGTCATGGGACTCTTGCCAGGGTAGCTGTGGCCCACAGGCTCGTTGGTGTGCAGGAGAACAGGCACTCCTGCCTCCTGGACCAGGTCCAGCAAAGGTTTCATGTCCTGGGCCAGCTCCTGGTCCAGATCACGGTGGTAAAAGGCCAGCTCACCGATGCCCCGGGCTCCCAGCTGCAGACAACGCTTTGCTTCCTGCAGGGCATTTTCCTGCAAAGGGTCCAGGCAGCAAAATGGGATCAAATGCTCCGGGTACTGCCGGGCAGCCTCCAGGACATAGTCGTTGTGCAGGCGAGTGGTTTCCGGGTCCCTCCAGGGAAAGCCAAAGACCACGCTCTTTTCTACTCCGGTATCCTGCATGGCTTGCACCAGCTCCGAGGCCGTGGCCAGCCTGGACCTGGGGTCCTGGTACAGGGCTGCGAACTCCGGCTCCTGCCTGCAGTACTCCTGCCTTTTGTCCCTGATCCAGGGCGGGCAGATATGCACATGGCTGTCTATGATCATGGCTTGACTCTGATGTTGAAAACCCATGCGAAATCGTAACTATTCACAGGCTCTTCATCGATCCATAAGTATGTTCGGCCACAGTAGATGGTGAATAGATACGCGAAATCTATTTAACCACAGAGTGTAAAGGGCCCCCTGAAGGCTTAGCTTACTGTGGCTTAGGCAAGTATGTTTTCCCTGTCCAGGATTTCGCCTTTCAGGCTCAGCTCAATAACCTGCAAAGGGATTTCCAGGCCAGCCTTTTGCATGCCCTCTCGGACTATGTTCTGCAGGCCAGAGCAGCAAGGAACCTCCATGGAGAGCACGGTCACGCTCCGGATCTGGTTCTTCTGGAAGATTTCCTGAAACTTGAGCACATATTCCTTGGCATTGTCAAACTTGGGGCAGCCCAGAAGCAAGGCCTTGCCTGGCAGAAACTGCTGCTGAAAGCCGGGATGGCTGGCAGGGGCGCAGTCTGCCGCCACCAAGAGCTCTGCGTCCTGCAAAAAGCCGGCATTCGCTGGAACCAGCCTGATCTTGATAGGCCAGTGGCCCAGCAGGGAAGCGCCCTGCTCCTTTCCAGGGGCTGGAGCTGGTCCGGATTGGCGGTTCAAATCCTGCACCCGGCTGGAAGGACAGCCACCAGCCTGGGCAGGCTCTGTAGCCGAGCCTTGCTCCTGTTTCTGGAGGTGCTCCTCTACAGCCTGGGGATCGAACTCCTCTGCCTCCCGCTCGATTATCCTCAAGGCCCCCTGTGGGCACTCCTGCAGGCATGCGCCCAATCCGTCGCAGATCTTGTCCCCTACCAGCCTGGCCTTGCCGTTTATTATCTGCAGGGCCCCTTCAGCGCAGGAGGGGATGCAGAGCCCGCAGCCGTCGCAAAGCTCCTCGTCTATTTCAATGATCTGTCTTGTCTTGCTCATGATAGTCTCCTGGCATTAATTTTCTTGTTTCTGGGACAGGATTTCCCTGGCCAGGGCCTTGCCTGCTTCGGTCTGCAAGTCATTTTCTATGTTCAGGCCACTTTCTGGGTCAGAATCCTTTGATTGCATGTTGCTCAGGAGCCTTGCGTCCTGCAGCACGCGCAGATTGGCTGAATCTGCATCCCTGCCGGAAAGCAGCTCCTGCAGACAGGCCAGCACCTCCTGGAGCAGCTCCTGGCTGCCGCCCTGGTCTTCCAGAATCTCCCGGGCCTTTTCCAGGCCCTGCTTTCTGGCTATGGTTTCCAGGTAAGCTGCTGTTAGCACCACAGCAGGGTCGGCATTGTCCTGGAAGAGGATTTTCTTTGCATACTCGGCCATCCTGGAGGCCTTGGCCACTGCTGAGAAATCTCGGCCCAGGCTCTTCTTGGTTTGGACCGCGATCTTGTCCTTGAGCATCTCGTCTCGTTTGGCCTGGATCTCAGGAGAGAGCTCGCCCAGGCACTGCTCTGCGAACTTGCAATAGGCAGCGCAGCCCAGGTCCAGTTCTGGGTTTAGGAATTGTTCCCCGCAGGATGGGCATCTGCGTCTGGATTCGTCCTTGAAGAACTCCACCTGGGCTTGGCAGTTGGGACATTTGACCTCGTATATGGCCTTTTGGTTCCAGTATCTGCTGTCCTGTCCTGGACATTTCATGTTTCCCTCCTTGGCTGACTTGAGTACAGGATCAGGCAAAAGCTATTCTGCCTGATGTCTGCAGAATACGGAAATGCATTATTCCAGGCTTTGATCTGGATCAAAACACGGCAAGGATTTAAGGCTTGGGGAAAATATTCCCAAGTCTCAGGATTTTTCCTGGACTGGGGCTTTAAGAAAAAATACTATGCGCCCTGCGTAAAATATTCAAAGCTTATTCAAGGGGAGAGCTGTTGCGACTGTTGCAGCGATGGACAGCCAGGCTTTTCGATCTGGCGGCCAGGAAAGGAGCAGAGAGGGTACTGATGCTGGTGGCTTTCAGCGAGGCCATATTCTTTCCTATTCCCCAGGATATACTGCTTTTGCCCATGGGCCTGGCCAGGAGGCAAAAAGTCTTCAGGCTGGCCTTGATCTGCCTGGTCTTTTCTGTCTTGGGCGGGATCACAGGCTACTTCCTGGGCTTTTATTTCATGGAGCTGATGGGTATGCCTGTCCTGGAATTCTACGGCCTGCTGCAGGAGTACCAGACCATACAAATCTGGTATGAACGCTACGATGCCTGGGCAGTGGCCATAGCCGGGGTGAGCCCTATTCCCTATAAGGTCTGCACCCTGAGCGCAGGGGCCTTTGGGATCGATTTCATGGTCTTTGTCCTGGCTTCGATTGTGAGCCGAGGTGCGAGATTCTTTGTCATCGCCGGGCTGATCTACTGGAAGGGAGAACAGGCCAGGACTTTCCTGGAAAAGCGGATGGACTTGGTCTTTTTAGTGGGCATTGTGCTGGTGGTGCTGGGCTTTGTACTGCTCAAGCTGCTTTAGAAGGGTGACAGGGACCCAAGATATGCCACAGGGAAAGCTGCCAGATGGGTACCTGAACTTCCAAAAAGGGCGAGCGCCGCTCGCCCCTACTAGTGTCGCATCACATATAAATTTTCGCATATTAGATAGAGCCGGCTCGTTTTTGCTTCCTCTCCCCGGCACTCACTTATTAAGCGTTCTTTAATAAGCTGAGAAAGTTTTGTCTCAGCAAGTGAGTGCCGGGGAGGGGCCAGGGGGCTGGGCATAGCACACACTTGACACCGTGGGCTAGGTTTTTAAGCTAATCCACTGTAATTATTAAACCCTCCCCTAACCCCTCCCTTGAAAAGGGAGGGGAATCAGAGGGTAGAGATCATACACGTAAAGGCCCGCATCAAAGACAATAGGGCCGAATACGAATTCCCCTCCCTGGACAGGGAGGGGCCAGGGGAGGGTCGTCATGGGGCCAACTTCCTTAACCCACGGTGTCAAGTGTGGGTAAAGACCAGGGGGGTCTTTATTGCGAAATTTAAGACTTTACACAGTGCTAGTGCCCTGGCCCAGCCCGTTCATGCCTTGTATGCCTCGCGGTACGTTGCTTTGACAAAGGTGCATACTTGAGAGTTAAAAGCAGAGAAGCGCAGGCAAATTACTGCTAGCCCTGGCGCAGGCTGGTTACGCTCTGACCACCGATGCCCCAGTTGTCTGTGTCCACTTCCTCGATGACCACTACAGTGGTTGCAGGATTCTTGCCCAGAGTCTTTTGCAGCAGGCTAGTCACTCCCTGGATCAGTTCCTGCTTTTGCTCGGCACTGCAGCCTTCATTGGTAATCTTGATATTTACGTAAGGCATATTAGCCTCCCTGTTTAATCTTTGCTGCCCACCTTGAGCTTTTGTCCGGGCTGGAGGGGTTGGTCCTGGTCCAGGCCATTTAATTCCCTGAGCCTTTGTACAGTGGTCTCATATTGCTGGGAGATCCGGAATAGGTTTTCGCCTGACTGGACCTCATGGTAGACAAAATCATCCCCTTCTTCCTTTTCTGCAGCAGGCAGGCTGGAGGGCGGCTTTTGTTCTTCCTGGCTGGAGGCTTGCTTTTGCATTTCCTGGAACTGGTTTTGCAGCTTTTCCAGGTCCTGGGCGACATCCTGCAACCTGTCACCCAGGTTGGAGTCTGCCGACTGCATCAGGAGCATCTCCTCCTGTTGATCGCTTAGACTCTCCTCCACTGCAGCCAGCCTGTCTTCAAAGCGCTGCAGCTTGGAGGAAATCTCCTGCAATTCTCCAGGGCTTTGTTGCTGGTCATCCCCTGAGGTAAGCATCAGAGATATAAAGAAAAAAAGCAGGATTAGTCCCAGCCCACCCAGAAAAAAAGGCTTTTTCCAAAATTGCTCCCCAAGCCTGAATGTGCTCTTTCTGCGTTTTTCCTGTCCTGTTTCCTGACTGGAGTGCTCAAATTCCTTCATCTGTTCCAGCCAGCTCTTCCTTTCCATGGCTTTCTCCTTATAGATGTTGCATGCCTACCAAGTGAGCTGTAATCTTATATCTGTTCCAATCAAAGGAGGATATTTGACGTTAGACTAGACACTTGGTCTGGCCTGGGTCTATTCCCAAGTTTAATAACCCATTATTTCCTGGAGCCACATTTTGAGCTCCTGGCTTAAGCCAAAGGTGGCCTTGGCATAGGCGTACTCGGAATAGAATTCTTGGGGCAGCTCCATCTCGTACAGGGTCTGGGAGCCGTCTTTGGTCATCTTCTGCAGGCGGATCAAGTACGGTTCTTGCCAGGTGTCCACGCTGAAGTAGAATGAGGCTTGCTGGGCATCCCCATAGTGTCCCCCGTACCCGGTATTGCCCCATTCCAGGTGCCTAGCCACTGCATCCGCAGGGTCCAAGTCCCACTCTATAGGTAGGTCCTTGAAGTCTTTGAGGTTACTCAACTTTGAAATCTCCTGGCTTGAGAAAGGTGATCCGGAAGCATAGCTTAGTCAAAGCTATCAAAATCCCTGGCTGAGATCCAGAGCTATTCTGGTGGCAACCCCCTGGGGTTATGTTGCAGCCATCCTTGCAAAGATTTCTCCAGCTCCTGCAGAATGAGTTCCAGATCCTGGCTCCAGGCCTGGATGGCCTCTGAAGCGCTTAGCTCCTGCAGCTCTGATTCCTGACGCATGCTTTTTTGGCCCAGGATCTGCAATCCTTTATCCTGCCTGCTCAAAAATAAGAATTCCAGTTTTAGGACAGTTTTGGGCTGTTTCTGGCGTTTATCCACATACAAGGAGTCTATTCTGCCCTGCAGGTAGTAGTCCGCCTGCACCGCTTCTGTCTCCCGGAGCAGGACATGGCCAAACAGGCCGCTTTGGTTCAGCCAATTGCGGGTGAGCTCGGTGAACATTCCCTGGGCAGGGCTCAGAAAACGGCGTCTGTAATCAGATACAAACTTGCCCTGTTCGGTGCGGATTACCAGCTGTTGTCCCTCAAAGGCCTGGGATATGGAAAAGGGCTGCACCCGCAAGATACCGCCCTGCTTTTCTTGGGAGACTGCCTGGTTTCTCTGGGCCTGGAGCATGTAGTACTGCTTCTCCGGACCGGAGTGCAGGAGTCCGCTGCACCCGGCAAGCAGGCCTAGCAAAAGCAAAACCAGGGCAACTCTGCTTAGAATGCTAGTCATGCAAATATTCCCCTTGTTCCTTCCCAGGGGTTAGGAATATGGAGCCTGGATACCTTTGCAGCTCAGAGCTAAGCCCCCGCAGATTGCGCAGAATCGCGGAGAGATCCTTGAGGACAGGACCCAGATCCTGGCCGTGCACCGCCAAAAGGCGTTCCAGCTCTGCAAAGCTGTTCTGGATTTGGGTTGCGCTTTGGCCAAGTTCAGTCTCCAGTTTTGGTAGTCCCTGGGAGGTCTGCTCCAGGTTCTGGAGCAGGGACTGTAGAGAGGTTAGACCGCCTTCAGGCCCGGTCAGGGCAGAGTCCCATCTGCGCAGGACATTCTGCAGTTCCTGGGCTGCAATCGAGACTTGGTTTATCATTCCACGCATATTGTCCTCATCCTGCTCAGGCTTGCCCAGGAGGCTTCTGAGCTCCTGGTTGGTCTGTCTGGTTTCCTGCAGCAGGGCCTGCATTTGCTGGCCTAGCTTTTGGCTGGGAAACTCCGCGACTTTGTCCTGCAGGGAGTGCATAAGGAGGCTCAGCCTCTGGAAAGTCTGGGCCCAATTCACCTTTTCCAAGCTCTGCATAGTCTGGCTGATGGACTCAAAGGTCTCCTCCAGTCTGGCCCTGGTGCCTGGAGCGGAAGGGATAAAGACATGCTCAGGCTCCCATTCCACCTCTGGCACTGGATGGCGCTGGGGTTTAAGGTAATCCAGCTCCAGATAGGCATTGCCGGTAAGGCCCTGGGGCAGGATCCGAATGCGCAGCCCATTTTGTATCTCCTGGCGCATGAAGCTTGCGAATTCCTGCCTGCTTTGTTCAGGAAAATGCTTGAGCTTGACCTCCATCTCCAAAAGCACCAGACGCTCTTCCCGAGCGCATTCTGGATATTTCTGATTCACGAACCCGATGTTCTCTATGTTGCCGATCTGTACCCCGCGCATCTTGACTGCAGAGCCCACGTCCAAGCCCTGGACCGAGCCGTCCAGATAGGTTTCTAGCCTGGCTTTGTCCTGCCAGAAGCCTCCAGGTCCAAATATCACCAGAAAGACCACCAGCAGTACTAGAGCGGTGAGCAGGAAAAGTCCCAGACGGAAATTGCTTAGTTTATCTGGCATGCCCATCCTTTGCCTGGGGCGGTTTGTCTAGGGGCTTGGAGCTGGATCCCGATGCAAAAATCGCCTCACCCACTCAGTAGGTGGACTGGCCAAAAGCTCCTGGGGTGCACCCTGGGCTGCTATGCCCTTTTGCTTGCTGTCCAGGATGATCATCCTCTGGGCCACGCTGAATATGCTTTGCAGCTCATGGCTGACAATGACAAAGGTGATGCCCAGGAAGCTGGACAGGTTTCGGATCAGGCCATCCAGATCAGCAGAAGTAAGGGGATCCAGGCCAGCTGAAGGCTCGTCCAAGAACAGGATCAAGGGATCCAGGGCCATGGCCCTGGCGATGGCGGCACGCTTCTGCATGCCTCCGCTTAGCTCTGCAGGCATGAGATGGCCATAGCCGCTCAGTCCCACCAAATGGAGCTTCATATGCACTATGCGCTCAATTGCCCTCTGGGGCAGTGGGGTGAGTTCCTGCAGGGGCAGGGCCACATTTTGGCCCAAGTTCATAGAGCCGAACAAGGCCCCGGTTTGGAAGCTGACCCCGATTTTTTGTAAGATCTGGAAGCGCTTTGCTGTCTGGGCCTGGTGCAGATCCTGGCCCTGGATGAGCACCTGGCCGGACCAAGGGCTGTATAACCCGATCAGGTGCTTGAGCAGGACGCTTTTGCCGCTGCCTGAAGGCCCCAGGATGACAAAAACCTCCCCTGGCTGGACCTGGAAATTGACGTCCTGCAGCAGAGTCTGGCCAGCAAAGCCTAGGCTCAAATCCATGACTTGGATTATAGCAGCGTTTGCATCTGACATCCTAGATTCCCAAGGAGTAGAAGACAAGGGCAAAAATCCCGTCCATAACCGCTATAAGCACTATGCCACTGACCACGGCGCTGGTGGTGGAACGGCCTACAGCACTGGCGCCAGCCCCGGTTTGCAACCCCCGCACGCAACCGATCCAGGCTACCAGGATGCTGAAGACAAAGGCCTTGAATAAGCCGCCCAAGACATCTCCTGTCTGCAGGGCAGAGCCTACTTGGTTCAAAAAAGTGGCCGGAGGGTAGCCTAGGGAAAGCATGACCAAGGCCCCGCCCAGCAGACCGAATAAAGAGAAGAATAATGAAAGCAAAGGGGTCATGAGCATGGCTGCCAGCATCCTAGGCACAATCAGGAAGCGCAAAGGGTTCAGCCCCATGGTCTGCAATGCGTCCAATTCTTCATTGATCTTCATGGAGCCCAGCTCTGCGGCAAATGAGGAACCGCTGCGTCCTGCCAGAATAATGGCGGTAACCAGAGGGCTTAGTTCCCGAAACAGGGAAAGCCCCAATAGCTGGCCCACAAAGATCTCTGCGCCGAACATGCGCAGCGGAATCGCGGACTGGAAGGAAATGATCAACCCCAGAAGAAAGCCAATGAGCAGGATGATGACCAGGGCCTGGACCCCGACATTCTCAGCTAGGTTCAATACTTCGCTCCAGCGCACCCTCTTGGGTTTAAGCAGAGCCTGGAAAAGTCCCCGGGCGAATTCTCCCATAAAGGAGATCAGCTGGCCCAGATCCAGGACAAAGCCCTGGGCTACATTGCCCAAGGCAGAGAAGAGCAGGTGCGCCTGGCCAGGGCTTTTCCCGGGAGTCTGCTCTGGCAGATCCGCGAAGAGATCCAGCAGTTGCTTCTGCTTGCTGTTTCCCGGGATCAGGGTTACTCTATCCTGGCCTAGACGAAAGCTGATTTCCCGGATCAGGGCCGCGCCTGCGGTATCCATGTATTCCAGCTCGGAGAGGTCTATGCTAAATCCTTGTACCTCTCCGGGAATACTTTCCAACTCCAGGTCCAGTCGGCGCCATATTCTGGCTGAGGATGCCGCGTCCAGCCTGCCCTGCAGGAGAATGCGCATCCGGGTGTCTGCAGCTTTCTGGCCCGGGGCGAGTACCTGCAGATTGGCCGCGTGCTGGTCGGCTTTTTGCTTTGGGGCGCTGGACATGCTCTGTATTGTCAGGGTAGATTGTGAATTCTGGATCAGCTTAGGGAAAGCTGGGGCCAAAGTCAATTATTTGCTTTAACATGGGCTGAGGCCATGGCCAAAAACATCAGGCGCAAGCTGCAGAGATGGGCTGCGTTGAATTATTTTCCCTCCTCCAAAATAGGGCTCAGCCTGGGCGCTGGCGGGGCCTGCGGCTTGGCCCACCTGCCCATGCTGGAGGCCTTGGAGGAGCTGGGTGTGCAGCCGACTGTGGTCAGCGGCACCAGCATTGGGGCGATTATCTCTGCGCTTTATTGTGCAGGCCACTCCTCAGGGGAATTGAAGGAGATGGTACAGGAGCTGCTGGGCTTGGACAAGAGCTCCTTGGCCAACAGGCTTTTGGGCAGAAAGGTCCTGGGTTACTGGGATCTCTTTAGGCCAGGTCTGGGTAGGGGCGGACTGTTACATACAGAGCCTATCCTGGAGTTCATCTCCGAGCGCATGCAGGCCAGGGACTTCGCAGACTTGAAGCTGCCCTGCAAGGTGGTGGCTGCAGACTTCTGGGAGAGGAGTCAAGCGGTTTTTGATACCGGTCCCCTGCTGCCTGCAATAAACGCCAGCATCGCGGTGCCTGGTCTGTTTGTCCCGGTGGAGCATCAGGGGAAGCTCCTGGTAGACGGGGGGGTGGTCAATCCAGTACCCTTTGATGTCCTGCCCCAGGAATGCAAGATCAAAGTGGCTGTGGATGTCTCCGCCAAGAAAACTCCCAAGGAACAGGGCAGACCAGGATACCTGGAGGTCCTGTTCAACTCCATAGAGATCATGCAGCAGTCGATCCTGTGCCAGAAGCTTGGCTCCAGCCCTCCGGAAGTATTCATCCAGACCGATATCAGGGAGGTCAAGATGCTGCAGTTCTACAAAGCCAAGGAGATTTTCGCCCAGGCAGAGCTGGCCAAGGAGGAGCTGAAGCAAAGCCTGGGGGACCTGTTAGGCTAGTTATCGTTTTGCATCGGCCTCAGGAAGGGCGGTATTAGGTCCTGGGCAAGTGAGCCTCAAATTCCTACTCCCGGCTGACATCCACGGGCAGTCCGTTTCTTTCCTGCAGGACCCGCCTGAACTTCTTAAGGTCCACCTGCCTGGAATAGCCAGAGTCCAAGAGCTTGCGGTAGGCGAAGTCCAGATAGTCCTCCAGCTGTTCGTAGATGTCCGGGTGGGCTTCGACATAGATCCTGCCCAAAAGGACCCCTAGTTTTACAGGCTCGTAGATGAGCTGTACTTTTTCTCCTGGAGAGACATCCTGGTAAAGGGGCTGGATGTGCTCTGGATAGAGTCGGATGCAGCCGTTTGTAGCCAGGCGGCCCACGGACCAGGGGTTGTTGGTGCCGTGCAGGCCGTAGCTGGAGTTGCCCAGGCCTATCCAATACTTGCCTAGGGGGTTTTTGGGGCCGGGATCCATGACCTGCGCCTCGTACTTGTCCTGCAGGGACTGGGGGATGTACCAGTAGGGATCCTCGCGCTTTACACCTACAGGGAACTCTCCCAATGGGGATTGGCTGTGTTTATCTCCTATGCCCACCGGGTAGCTCCTGACCAGGGAGATGCCATTTTGGCTGGAGAAGTGATAGAGCCTCAGTTCCGGGAGGTTAATCACTATATCCGCTTCACCCTTAGGGGGCAGCACCCATTGCAAGGGCAAGGTCAGCTCCTGGCCAGAAGGGGGCAGCCAGGGGTCCAGGTCAGGGTAAAGCCGCCGCAGTTCCAGGTAGCCCAGGCCATATTCCCGGGCCACATCCAAGAGGGTGTCTCCAGACTGGGTGGTATGAACTTCAGGGATGCCCACCACTGTCCTGAAGCGGTCAGTCTCGGTATCCTGACCCTGCTGGGGCAAGGAATAGGAAAAGGCAGGCACTGCTGCTGCCGTTCCCATGGGGAAGCAGAGGAAAGCGATCAACAATAGCCCCAGGAAGAGGCCAGCTCTGGACAGATTGTACAACTGCATATCCAACATTATTTTGCTGCAAGTTTCATATGGATTCCCAGGCCCTTTGCCAGCTGGCTACTTTAAGGCATAATCCCAGCCAATGCAAACCAGATGGTTGCCTGTATAAATGATGAATTTTTGTTGACAATAATTATCAATATTACTAGATTGCAGCTTTATTTGATAGGGGGTTTACCTGATTAAACTGCAAACATCATAAGGAGGGAAATTATGACCCAGACCATGCAAGATCTTAAAGAGGCATTTGCCGGAGAATCCCAGGCCAATCGCAAGTATCTGGCTTTTGCCCAGCAGGCGGAAAAAGAGGGCTATCCAGGGGTGGCCAAGCTTTTTAGGGCTGCTGCAGAGGCTGAAACAGTGCATGCCCATGCCCATCTCCGGGCCATGCAAGGGGTAAATAGTACCCAGGAGAATCTGCAAGAGGCAGTGGCAGGAGAGATCCACGAATTCAAGGATATGTATCCGGATATGATTAGCCATGCCCAGCAGGAGGGGCATAAACAGGCAGAGCGCAGCTTTCGCTTTGCCAACGAGGTGGAGAAGGTCCATGCTGAGCTGTACCAAAAGGCCTTGGACAATCTGGACCAGGTACAGGATAGGGATTATTTTGTCTGCACTGTCTGCGGCTACACTGCTGAGGATGCAGCTCCGGACAATTGCCCTGTATGCGGGGCCAACTCCAAGGCCTTCAAAAAGGTAGATTAGTCCCATCCTGGACTAGAATCCGGCAGTCTTACCCAGGGCTGCCGGATTTTTCCTGCAGGATGTTCAACACGCTGTGTCCCGCCTCCTGTAGCCCCTGCTCGCAGAGCCGGGCCAAGTAATCCAGGGCTGCTGGAAAGCTATCTGCGCTCAGACCCTCGGCTGCTGGCACTCTCACCCCTTGTTGGGCCAGCAAGGCTGACTTGACAGCGCTGCTGGATGCAGTGGCCAGCTTCAGGGCGCAGGCAGGCTTGGCCCCGTCGCAGAGGACACCGTTTAGATCCTGAAGCAGGTTTAAAACGGCGGCCAGGATTTGGGAGCTGTTTCCCCCCAAGACCTGGGCTAACCCAGCTGCTGCGCCTGCCCCTGCTGCGATGGAGCAGCTGCAGACCGGGGTCAGTCTGCCGATCCTAGCCTTGATGGCGATGGTCAGGGTGTGGCTAAGGGCTATGCCTTGCAGAAGATCTTGGTCTGAGGCCTGCACAAATCCTCGGGCTGCCCAGATGGGCAGGATCGCTGTCAAGCCGTTGTTGCCGCTGCCAGCAGAGCTCATGGCTGGAAGCTCCGCCCCGGACATGCGAGCGTCAGCAGCAGCAGCGGTCAGAATCTGGGCCTGGAGCTGTAGATCCTGATTTAGGATTCCCTGTCTGGCCAGTTTTTGCAGGTTGGCACCCACAGCCAGTCCAGGAGAGTTTTCCAGACCGTATCGGGCCAGGGCCAAGTTGTATTCCACGCCCTGGTATAGGTACTCCATATCCTCCTGGTCCAGGCCTGCGCTAAGCTCCAAGAGCTGGGGCAAATCCAGGTGCCTCAACCAAGCCTCCAGCCTAGGCAGGTCTTCCTGGCTGGAGCCGGCTGCTTTGGGCAATACCTTGTCCAGAGGCATGGGCTTGTGGTTCAGGCTTAGCTCCACCAGGTGGTCGTGTTGGTCCTGGATCCGGGCCAGGGCCATATCCGGGCCAGAGTGGATCCTAGCCTCCACCAGGAGTCCGCTGGATTCTGGGTCCAGCTGCAAAGAGACCATGGCTCTGGAAACCAGTTCTCTGGCCTGTTGCTTGGCTTGGGCATCCACTGTGGCCAGGACCTGCATGCCCAGGGTTGGATCCCCGCCCAGGGCACCCAGGGCAGCTGCTAGATCCAGACCGCGCAGGCCCCCTGTGCCTGGAATATAGACCCCGATGCCGTTTTTGAAGACCCCAGGGCTGACCCTGATCTGGATCCTTTCCGCCTGTCTTGATGTCAGCAAAGAAGCAGCAGCTGCAGCTGCCAGGGCGACGGCCACAGGTTCTGTGCAGCCCAAGGCAGGTCTTACCTCCAGCCTGAGCAGGTCTTTTAAGCTATACTCCATTTTTCTCCTTCCCTGGGCTTAGCTGCCCATTTTCCTGCAGGAAATAGAGGTGGAAAGCGGCCAGAACCAGGCTGTGGGTGATCTCGCTCTGCAGGATCAGTCCGGGTATCTCCTGCAGTGGCCTTAGCAGGACCTGGATGTCCTCCTTCTCGTCCAGGTCCTGCTCGCAGCAGGCCTGGGCCTGCAGGGCCAGGAAGGTGTGGCATTCGTTGTTCTGGATGGCAGGGTTGGGATGCACCTTGCCCAGGTATCTGATTTCGCGCGCCCTGTATCCGGTCTCCTCCTGCAGCTCCCTTTGCGCGGCTGATCTGGGAGTGTCATTTGTCTCCACCAGACCGCCAGGGATTTCCAGGGTGTTGGCCTGGATGCCGTGTCTGTACTGCCGGATCAAAACCACCTGGTTTTGGCTGGTCAAGGGGATTATGTTCACCCAGGGCGCGGATTCCAGGATGTAGAACTCATGCTCTTTCCTGGTGCGCGGAGAGCGGGCCAGATCGGTACGGATATTGAAAATGCGGTAGATATGGTTCCTGCTGCTGGAAATGATCTGCCAGGGCAGGGGGCCGGGTTTGTTCATGTTCGGGTTTCCATTGGTTTTGGCCTAGGCCAGCTAGAAAGCAGATAAGCTAGACGAACAAAAATGATACTTCCCTTGGCCCTGGAATGCAAATCCTGGCCACAGATTGCCCTTGGTTTTTGGGCGCTACTTTGGTATTGCGGATCTGTTCCAGGCCTAGTTCGGCAATAGGTTCAATTGAGCTTGAAGAACAATATGCGAAACAGGCAAAAGCAATACCTTTAAAAGGGGTGCAAGGATGGTACACAGGATCTTGGTCCAGCTAAAGCCGGAGATCCCGGATGTGCAGGGGCAGAAGGTGGCAGCCAGGATCAGAAGCGACCTGGGGCTGCAGGTGAAAGATGTACGCCTGATCAAGGTCTATTCAGTGCAGGGCCTAACAGAGGACATGCTGCAGGAGGTTTTGCAGAGGTGCCTGCTGCACGATCCTGTGCTGCACCAGGTCTCTTTGCAGCCCTTGGCCAGGGAGCTGGATTGGATTTTGGAGGTGGGCTACAGGCCTGGAGTGACTGATAACGAGGGCAGAGTGGCTGTGCAGTGTCTGCGTAACGGTTTGGGTCTGGGAGCAGAGCACCCCTTGCAGGTCTATACCGCCTGTCAGTATCTTTTGCAGGGCGAGCTGCAAGAAAAGGATGTGCAGCAGATGGCCACTGACCTATTATCCAACCAGCTCATAGAGGAGTTCAGGTTCAAAAGCAGCTTCCAATGGCAAGAGGAGCCTGGATTCCCGGTCCGGATCCCTGAGGTCAGCGGCAAGCCTGTGGATGAGGTGCAAAGCGTGCCCTTATCCGGCCTGGGTTCTAAGGAGCTGGAGGAGCTGAGCAAAGAAAAGATCTTGGCCCTGAGCCAGGAGGAGATGCTTTGTATCCAAGGGTATTACCAAAGGCAGCAGGTCCAGGAGTACAGACAGGGCAAAGGACTGCCCCTGGAGCCCACTGACGCTGAGCTGGAGGTCCTGGCCCAGACTTGGTCCGAGCACTGCAAGCACAAGATATTCAACGCCAGCATAGAATACCGAAATCAAGACACAGGCCAGAGGCAGAAAATAGACAGCCTGTTCAATACCTACATCCAAGACAGCACCAGGAATATCCGCAGGGCAAAAGGTCCAAGGGATCTGTGTCTCTCGGTATTTAAGGACAATGCAGGGGTGATCAGATTTGACCAGGATTATCTGGCCTGTATCAAGGTGGAAACCCACAACAGCCCTTCCGCCTTAGACCCTTATGGCGGGGCCCTGACAGGGATCGTAGGGGTGAACCGAGATCCCATGGGCACAGGCCTGGGGGCCAATCTGATTTGCAATAGCGACGTCTTCTGCTTTGCCTCTCCTTTTTATCAGCAGGAGCTGCCGCCTAGATTGCTGCATCCCAGGCGGGTCCTGGAAGGGGTGCGCAAGGGAGTGGAGCACGGGGGCAACCAATCCGGGATCCCTACTGTAAACGGGGCCCTGGTATTTGATTCCAGGTTCCTGGGCAAACCCTTGGTCTTCTGCGGCACTGTGGGCCTGATGCCGGACCAGATCCAGGGCAGGCCCAGCCAGGAGAAACAGGCCAGACCCGGGGACAGGATAGTCATGGTCGGGGGCAGGGTGGGCAAGGACGGAATCCACGGGGCAACCTTCTCCTCAGAGGCCCTGCATGCAGAGTCCCCGGCCACTGCGGTGCAGATCGGGGATCCCATTACCCAGCGCAAGATGTACGATTTCTTGATGCGGGCCAGAGATCTGGGCCTGTACAATGCTATCACTGATAACGGAGCAGGCGGCTTGTCCTCATCCGTGGGAGAGATGGCCCAGGATACAGGGGGCTGCGAGATGGATCTGTCCCTGGTGCCGCTTAAGTACGACGGGCTTATGCCTTGGGAAATCCTGCTCTCAGAGGCCCAGGAGAGGATGACCCTGGCTGTGCCAGGGGAAAAGCTGGAGCAGTTCCTGGGGCTAGCCAGGCAGATGGATGTCCTGGCCACAGACCTGGGCAGGTTTACAGACAGCGGATTTTTCCGGGTCTTTTTCGGATCCAAGCCTGTAGCAGAGCTGGATATGCATTTTCTGCACCACGGCCTGCCCCAGATGAGCCTGCAGGCCAGATGGAAGTCACCAGAACTCCCATGCTTAGAGGTCTCTGATGCACAGGCAGGCGATCCTGGTGATCTGTTGCTTGGCATGCTGGGCAGGCTGAATATCTGCAGCAAGGAGTACATCATCCGCCAATACGACCACGAAGTGCAGGGCGGCAGCGTGATCAAGCCCATCATGGGCCCTGGCCAAGGCGGGCCTACGGATGCTGCGGTGCTGCGGCCTGTGCTGGACAGAAAGCAGGGCCTGGTGCTCTCCAACGGCATTTGCCCCAAATTCAGCGACCTGGACACCTATTGGATGATGGCCAATGCCCTGGACGAGGCTGTGCGCAACGCCCTGGCAGTGGGCGGGGATCCCCGGCAGATGGTGGGAGTGGACAATTTCTGCTGGTGCGATCCTGTGCAGTCGGAAAAGACCCCGGACGGGGAATACAAGCTGGCCCAGCTGGTGCGGGCCAACCAGGCCCTGGCCCATTTCTGCCAGGGCTTCGGGGTGCCCTGTATCTCAGGCAAGGATTCCATGAAGAACGACTACTCCATGCAGGGCATCAAGATCTCCATACCGCCTACTGTGCTCTTTTCTGTGCTGGGCATTGTCCCTAATGTGGAAAAGGCTTTGTCCTCGGATCTAAAAAAGCCCGGGGATCTGATCTATATCCTGGGCAGGACCAGGCGTGAGCTGGGAGGCACTGAACTGGCCCAGGAGCTAGGTCTCAAGGGAGCAGGCGTGCCTGAAGTGGACTTGCTTGCTGCCCGCAAGCGCTACAGGAGTCTGCATCAGGCTATGCAGGAAGGGCTGGTCAATGCCTGTCACGATCTTTCAGACGGCGGCCTGGGCGTGGCTGCGGCAGAGATGGTTATTGCCGGCAGTCTGGGGGCGAGCTTGGATCTGGAGGCCCTGCCCGGAGCTGAACTGGGACTTAGCCTGACAGAGCTTTTATACAGTGAATCTCCCAGCAGGCTGCTAGTGACTGTACCCAGGCATAGGGCAGGGGAGTTTGAAGCCTGCTTCCAGGGCCAGGCCTGGGCCCGGCTGGGGGAGGTGCGCCAGGAATTCGCCCTGGAATTTGCCTGGCAGGGAAAAACTTATCTGCGCCTGGCAGGCGAGGATCTGACCCGGGCCTGGAAGGCCACCATGGACTGGTAGCTGGACGCAGTCCCGCATATCAGCTTCAGTGCAGGCCCAGGTACCAGCGCATGATTTCCGGGCCCAGCAGGATGTACAGCATGCCCCCCAGGCTGAGGAAAGGTCCGAAAGGGATCGCTGTTTGCAGACCCTGCCCTGGGCTGCGGCGCAGATAGAGCAGGCTCACTGCCAGACCGCTTAGGGCTGCCAGGAAAACAGTCAGGGGCAGGGCCTGCACACCTAGCAGGGCACCTAAAAGCAGCATGAGCTTGATATCCCCGCTGCCCAGGCCCTGGACCCCTTTCAGGGCCTGGTAGGTCAATTGCAGGAGCCAAAATAATCCGGCCCCACTCACTGCTCCAAGCAGGGAGCTCTGCCAGGAGATGTGGGGCAAGAGCCAGGAGCAGGCAAAGGCCAGGATCGCGCCGGTCAAGGTTAGAAAGTCCGGCAGGATGTAGCTTTTGAGGTCAATGAAGCTAAGCAGCAGCAGGATCCCGCCAAAAAAAAGATATGAGAGCCAGATCCAGCTGGCTCCGAACTTTAGAGCCAAAAGAAAGGCCCAGAGTCCGGAGCTGGCCTCCAGTGCAGGGTAGTACAGGCTGATGCTCTGCCTGCACTGCCTGCATTTGCCCAGGAGCAGCACAAAGCTAAGAAGGGGCAGATTCTCCCACCAGGCCAGACTGTGCCCGCAAGCAGGACAGTGGGATCCGGGTCGGATTATGGATTGGTTTGTAAGATAGCGGTGCACGCAGACATTGTAGAAGCTGCCCAGGCACAGGCCCAGGATCAGGGCCAGAAATGGGAATGCCGGCTGGAGCTGTTCAAGCTGCATGAGGGATTTCCTCCGGGTTGACAAGGTTGGGGGACCTGGACATAGTGCCCGCTTGGGCAAAATTATGCGGGAGTTGCTGTTAAAGGATAAGCTATGCCTGGAAATTACAGATTTCTGCCTGAGTTGACTCCAGAACAGCTCCGGGACAGACAGCTGGCTGGCCTACAATGGACTGTACAGCATGCTGCCCGGAACAGTCAATTTTACCGGCAGAGGCTGGAAGAGCATAATATCTCTGCCAGGGACATCCAGAGCCTGGAGGATCTAAAGCACCTGCCTCTCACCAGTGTACAGGACTTGCGCCAGGAATATCCTCTGCCCCTGCTCAGTGTGCCGGAAAAGGAAGTGGTGCGAATCCACGCCTCCTCCGGGACCACTGGCAAGCGCAAGATCCTGGCCTACAGCGCCAAGGACGTGGATACCTGGCAGGAGATGATGGCCCGCTGCTTTGAGCTGGCTGGCTTGAGCCAGGAAGACAGGGTGCAGATCGCAGTAGGCTATGGACTCTGGACAGCAGGGGCTGGCTTTCAGCTGGGCTGCGAGCGCTTCGGGGCCATGGCCTTGCCCCTGGGTCCGGGCAATCTGGAGATCCAGCTGCAGTTTCTGCTGGATCTTGAACCTACCTGTCTTTGCTCCACAGCCTCCATGGCCCTGCTTCTGGCTGAAGAGGCTGAGAAGCAGAACCTGCAGGAGCGTATCAAGCTGCGCAAAGCGATCTTCGGCGCGGAGCCGCACACTCCCAAGATGCGGGCCAGGGTGCAGGAGGTCTTTGGCCTGGAGGATGCCTTTGACATCCCTGGTCTGACAGAGCTCTACGGCCCAGGTACAGGGTTGGAATGCAGCCTGCACACCGGGATCCATTATTGGTCTGATCTCTTTTTATTGGAGATCATTGATCCAGAGAGCCTGCAACCGGTTCAGCCTGGGCAAGTGGGGGAGATGGTGGTCACCAGCCTGTGCAAGGAGGCATCTCCTTTGATCCGCTACCGCACCCGGGATTTGAGCAGATTGATTCCTGGGCAGTGCCCCTGCGGCCTGACTCTGCCCCGCCATGACAAAATTATGGGTCGTTCTGACGACATGATCATCTTCCGAGGAGTGAACATCTATCCCGGCCAGATCGCTGCTGTCCTGGAGGAGTTCCCTGAAATCAGCTCGGAGTATCAGATACTTCTGGAGCGCAGGAAAGGCCTGGATGTGATGCTCCTCAAGCTGGAGCGCAGCCCAGGTGCTGACTCAGGCCTGGATCAGAATCTGGCCCAGGCGGTATCCTTGACCCTGCGCTCCAGGCTCCTGGTGCGCTGTGAGGTGAATATTCTGGATCCAGGACAGCTGCCCCGGACCTTTGCCAAGGCCAAGCGGATCCTGGATCAACGGGATCAGGACATAGACTAGGGCAGTGCCAGCTTAGCCAAGCTAAAGGGCCTGGCAATGCAGTCAAGGGGTCAAAGGGGGCAGCTCCAGGCCCAGCTCTGGGCTATAGCCATTCATCAGGTTGGCATTGGCCAGGGCCTGGCCTGAGGCTCCCCGGCAGAGGTTGTCTATAGCGGAGAGGATGATCAGCCTGTTCAAACGTCGATCCCAGACCAGGCTGATATCGCAGTACATGCTGCCCCGGACCCAGCTCAGCCTGGGCAGGACATCCCTGGGCAGTATGCGTACCCAGGGCTCCTGGCTGTAGGCCTCTTGGTAGGCTTGCCTGAGGCCCTCTTCATCCAGTCCCGGCTGGGGGCTACAGTAGATGCTGCTCAGGATTCCCCGCTGCACCGGCAGCAAATGCGGGTTGAAGGAGATCTGGATCTCTTGTCCGGCCAGCAGTCCCAGCTCCTGTTCCATCTCCGGGGTATGCCTGTGCCTGGTCAGGCCATAGGCCCGAAAATCGTCGTGCACCTCGCAAAACAGGGTGTCCTGCTTGGGGCTGCGGCCTGCTCCGCTGGCTCCGGATTTGGAATCCACAATTATCCCTTCTGGATGGATAAGACCCTGCTCCAGGGCGGGCTTTAGCCCTAGAAGCACAGAGGTGGGGTAGCAGCCCGGGTTGGCCAGCAGCCTGGCCTGCTTGATCCTGGAGGAATAAATTTCGGGCAGGCCATAAACCGCTTGTTCCAAGAGATCTTCCCTGGAGTGTTCCAGACCGTACCACTGGGTGTAGACAGGGGCGGACCTGAGCCTGAAGTCAGCACTGAAATCCACTACTTGCAGGCCTTGATCCAGAAGGCCAGGGGTCATCTCCAGGGCTGTGCCCTGGGGCACTGCCAGAAATACCAGGCTGCAGTCCCTGGCCAGGGATTCGGGTTCAGGGTCGCTGATCTCTATTCTGCCCACAGGGCTGTCAGTGCATTGGGGAAAGATGTCCTGCACCCTGTGCCCAGATTTTTGCCTGGAGGTGACCGCTGCGAGCTCAAAGCCAGGGTGCCTGTCCAATAGGCGCAAGAGCTCCATGCCAGCGTATCCAGTAACCCCGACCAGGCCTACCTTAATGGGTCCCATTTGCTTGTCCCGCCTTAGGCCTTTTGCACATACTTCATGCGCAGCTCAAAAAGCAGGTTCTTGAGCAGATTTTCCTCGTCCAGGGTCAAATTGCCCTTGGTCTTTTCCTCCAGCACCCCCAGGATATCAATGGTATGCCTGGCTACTTCCAGGTTCTGGCTGGTCTCTCCTGTGCTGGGGTCTGGCACCTCCCCCAGATGGGCCAGTACAGAGGAACTCAAGGAAAGGACAAAGGTGTTCAGGTCTACCTGGGGCAAGGGACCATGCTCAGTGTCCTGGTTTTTTGCCTCATAGGCCTGCTCAGCCTGTTTTTGCTTCTGTTGACCTACCTGCTCCTGACTAGAAGCAAATTCCAGTCTTTCTTCTTGATTCATTGCGTGCCTCCATTAGTGACTTACCGGTGAAACCCTGTCATAAAAAAAACAAGAAAGTTATGAACCACAAAGGCACTAAGGACACGAAGGGAAGAACGAAGAAGAATGGTTTTTCTTCTGCTGGGTCAGACAGCAGAAGAA
>JBNJDO010000029.1:0-20000 GCA_051744965.1 Thermodesulfobacteriota bacterium
CAATAAGAAAGTCTACCTGTATGACAATGGGTTTGCCACGGCTATGCATTACGCTTTTGCCGAAGATCGCGGTAAGTTGTTGGAGAACCTGGTTTTCAGACACATCAGGGAGCAGACTGAGGATATCTATTTTGTCCGCAACGGTTGGGAATGCGATTTTGCCGCTTTTGTTCCTGGGCAGGAGCCTCAGCTCATCCAGGTTACCAAACGCCTGGATGGTGACAATCTGCACAGGGAAGTCAAAGGGCTCATGGCGGGCAGAGATTTTGTGGGCCAGGGACAAGGCTTGATCCTGGTGGAGAATATTGAGCAAAATTTGGAACTGCCTGAATGGATACGAGTTATGACCATTCAGGAATGGCTCTTGGAAGTCAAGTGAACTCCGCGGCCGATAAGTTCTCTTCGAGCCCATTCAGGGCAGGCGAATGGGCTCGAATGAAGGTGAACAGTTAAAAGTATGAAGGTAAAAGGTTAAAAGTATAAAAATCAGGCAGTCGCCCTTCTTTTTGGCCGATAAGGAAAGATTCGTGCTTGCCTGTTAAATAGACGAAGTCTCAGCGAAGTTTACCCCGTAAAGCCTTCTTCTGTTTAACTGGGGCGTATGTAACTGGGAAGATTTGAAAGATGAGTGGATACAAAAGAGCTTTTTCCGTGTTTGGTATTTGAAATCTGGAAATTGGAATTTGTTTCGGATTTCGATATTCGAATTTCGAATTTATCAGGTTGGTTGATCAGGCCAGGAGAAAAGATTCGTGCAGATTCGCCTGCCCTGATAAACATCCGTCTGAGGACACCCGCAGAGAAGAAAGGGGATGTGGAGACCACAGTTGCAGGGATGTACGGGATGCTGCACAAGCCGGATCAAGAGCCTGTGACAGTTGAGGCCATCAAGTTACGAGTGCAAAAGCAGTTTTTGCACTCGCATCTGGGTAGGCGCTTCTTCAGGAAGATTGGTGCAGATTAATGGATAGTTCTTTTTTGGCTTTAGCGGGCTCAAATACAGTGTTCCGGTTCAATGTCCAGGATCAAGGCAACAGCCTTTTTAACGGCATCCATTTCCTCTGGGCTGAGCTGTCCGAGCTTTTCCAGAAACCGTTGATGGCTCAGGGCCCTGAGCTGATAACAGTCGATTGCGGATTTTTTCTGAAGGGCATTGGTAACCTTGGGCTCCAGGTAGACAAAAAAAGGATTGCCTTCCCAGTTCGGACTCCAGGCGGTTATGGGAACAACAATAGCTAACTTGAGATGCTTGCTGTGACCGCCATTCAAAATGACAACAGGGTGCGTCTTTCTGATTTCATCTCCCAGGGTGGGCGCGAGGTTGACCCAATAAATGTCACCGGTGTTCAAACTCTTCCCCTTCTATCTCTGCAAACTGATTCGGATAGGGTCCCTGCCCTATCATTTCCATGGCCTGCTGCCTTTTGAGAGCCCGAAGTCTTTTGCGGTCTTCCCTGATCTGGGCCTTGACCGCCTGACGCATGTACTCACTTAAGCTTTTGTAGTTCAATTCTTTGTAGACTTTTTTAATGAAGTCATAGTGTTCAGGCTCTATTTGGATTTTGGTCTGAATAAGCATCTGGAACCTCTCATTGCTATTCATAAAATACTGAATCCAAATTGGGTCTTTCTGGGCCAAATGTCAAGGATATTAATCTGGGCCTAAAAAATGGGCTAAATAGACAATATGGATGAGCCGCGGAAGATGCTGAGTAAGTATAGGCATTCAGGGGCCTGCCGGCGTGTAGAGCCCAAGAGGCTGTGATTAGCTGCAACTTTTGAAACTATTTTAGCCTTCGGTACTGAAGGCGACTCCTGTGCGCACAGCTACAACCATAGCCTGTGACTCCTAGGCTAAGCCCCCGGCTATGCCGGGGAGAGTGAAAAAAGCTATTCTGCAGTATTTATAAAAAGAGTTTAGCGCATAGCGTATGGGAATGTAATACCACATAGTTTAGGTTCCTAAAAGACGTCGTAAGGTTATATATAGGCAATTGAAAAGGGAGATTGTTACGATCATTCGGTGCCTTTGTGAGTATATCGGTTCTCTTTTTTGAAGTTGACATTTTCGAGGCCTTGGCCTATGTTCCAGCATATGACAAATCTGGAAGCATAGGGAGCCATAGGGTATGCAAAATCAACGTCGGGTGCGGCTTTTTAGGAATGGTCGGAACCAAGCCATCAGGATACCCAAAGAGTTTGAGCTTGAAGGTACTGAAGCCATTGTGCGCAAGAAAGGAGATCAGCTGGTCATTGAGCCAGCTCCCCGCAAGGGGCTGCTGGCAACCTTGGCTGAGTTGGAAAATCTTGAGCAGGATTTTCCTGATGTTGATCAGGGTCTTGGTGCCCCTGATAGGGTGGAGCTGTGACCATGCCTTGGCAATTTCTCCTGGATACCAATGTGCTGTCTGAGGTGGTGCGCCGTCCAGGCGGCCTGGTTGCTCAAAAGATTTCTGAAGTCGGAGAGGATACGGTTTGCACCAGTATTGTTGTCAGTTCCGAACTGCGTTTTAGGGCCATAAAGAGTGGTTCGGCAAAGCTCATTCATCAGGTCGAAGCAGTCCTCTCGGCACTAAATGTACTCCCTTTCAGCCCTCCTGCTGATCGCCATTACGCAGATCTGCGTCATGTTTTGGAAAAAGCAGGTACACCTATAGGCCCCAACGACATGCTCATTGCAGCCCATGCCAAGTCCCTGGGATTAACCATTGTTACTGCCAATATTGAAGAATTTCAGCGAGTACCCAAGCTAAGAGTAGTTAATTGGTTGAATGGATAGAAACTGAGCACACGGCAATAGTGATCCACTCAAGTTTGCTTGACATGAATCAGTGCTTGGATCTGACCAGGATATCACATCCATTAAAGAATAGGCCTGGAGTGCTGCTTCGAACAGGAGAATCATCATGGCTACCATAAAGGAAAGTACAAAAAAACATCATGCGGCAGTGCTGAGGAAGGCACCCTCCGGAATTCCGGGTTTCGATGAGATAACAGGCGGTGGTCTCCCAGAGGGACGTTCCACTCTTGTCTGCGGGGATGCCGGTGCTGGAAAAACCATGTTCGGAATGCAGTTCCTGGTTCGGGGCGCAACTGAAGGGCAAGAGCCAGGTGTCTTTGTCGCCTTCGAGGAGACGGAAGACGACCTGAAAAAGAATGTGGCCTCCCTGGGCTGGGATCTGGATGCCCTGTCCGAACAAAAGCAGCTCGTGATGGAGGCTGTTAGCGTCTCCTCCGAGGAAATGTCCGAGGCGGGACAATACGACCTGGAGGGGCTGTTCATTCGTCTGGATGCCGCTATCCAGGAAGTGGGAGCCAGCAGGATCGTGCTGGATACAGTGGAGACCCTCTTCGGGGTCTTTACTGACGCGCATGTGGTGCGTGCAGAGTTTCGCCGCCTGCTGCGCTGGCTCAAGGAGCGGGGCATTACCGCTGTGGTGACCGCGGAAAGAGGGGAGGAGGGCCTGACCCGTTTCGGGATCGAGGAGTACGTCTCGGACTGCGTTATCGACCTTTCCCAGAGCATGCGGGGCCAGACCACGCGCAGGCACTTGCGGGTCTTGAAATACCGCGGTTCCGGGCACGGAAGCAATGCCTATCCCTTCCTTATCGGCCAGAACGGGATCCACCTCTTCGCGGTCACTGAGCTGGGGCTGGACTATCCGGTATCTGAAGAACGTATTTCCAGCGGGATAGACCGTC
This sequence comes from Thermodesulfobacteriota bacterium, assembly GCA_051744965.1. GTDB lineage: Bacteria > Desulfobacterota > Desulfovibrionia > Desulfovibrionales > Desulfothermaceae > CAZBUB01. Next base: position 3,703 of record JBNJDO010000029.1, read on the forward strand.
TGGACGAAATGCTCGGTGGACGTGGATTCTATCGGGCCTCGAGCATTCTGCTCTCCGGTACTTCGGGTACGGGCAAGTCCAGCTTCAGTGCTAGCTTTGTGAATGCCGCCTGCGCTCGCGGTGAGCAGGCCCTGTACATCTCCTACGAGGAATCCAGATTGCAGATTATGCGCAACATGAAATCCATAGGGATCGATCTGCAGCAATGGCACAAGAGCGGGAACCTGCATTTTCATACTACACGCGTTACTACACACGGCCTGGAGGAGCATTTTTTCCTGGTCAAGGAGCTGATAGAAAAGCACTCTCCAGACGTGGTGGTTATCGATCCGGTGAGCAATCTGCTGCAGCTTGGCTCTCCGGAAGAGGTCAAGAACCTGCTCACTCGCCTGATCGATCTGTTGAAATCTCGCGGCATCACCACTTTGGTTACCGAGCTGATCAGCGGCGGCAATCCCATGGAGACCACGAATACGGAGATTTCTTCCCTTATGGACGCCTGGCTTTTGTTGAGGGATATGGAGAACGCAGGCGAAAGGACCCGGGTCCTGTTCGTGCTCAAGTCTCGTGGCATGTCCCATTCCCATCAGCTTCGGGAGTATGTCCTTAATCAGGAGGGAATAAACCTTTTGGATGTCTACACCGGGCCTGCCGGATTGATAACCGGTACAGCCCGCTATACTCAGGAAGCCCAGGAACAGGCAGAGTACAAACGTCGCATGCAGGAGATCGAGCGCAAGAGAAAAGAGCTGGAGCGCAAGCGCAAAATGAAGGAGGCCAAGCTCCAGGAGATCGAGGCAGAATTCCAGGAAGAGGAGGAGGTCCTGCAGCAAGCTATCCAGGAAGCGGAAGAGGAAGAGGAGAAATACCATCAAGGTCGACTGTGGCGCAGGCAGCTGCGTGGAGGGGATTAAGTGCTGGTATTGCAATGGCTGGATGTTTTTGGGACAATTGTCATATAATTTTGAACTCTAGAAAAAGAACCAATCTACAAGGGCAGGATAGAATGGCAAAAGATGAGGATGTTTCCCAGGACAGTGGGAGCAAGCATTCAGATCAGGAAAGTACTGTAGAGGATCAAGGAAGGAAAAACCCCAGAAACTTCTTTCAATTGCGGCTCTTTGTCTCAGGAAGTACCTCCCGCTCCCAGCAGGCCATCCAGAATCTCCGACAGATCTGTGAAGAGCATCTGCAGGGTCGGTACAAGCTCGAGGTTATTGATGTGGCCAAGGATCCGGGACAGGTCAGGCAACGTCAGATCCTGGCTGTGCCTACACTGATTAAGGAGCTTCCCCTGCCGTTACGCAAGATTGTGGGCGATTTGTCGGAAAAGGAAAAGGTCCTGGAAGGTCTGGATATTCAGCCTAAAGAGTCTGAATGAGAGCAGTATTAGGCCACTTGGCAGAGACTAGCCAAGTGGCCTTGATGTTTAGACATAATAATAGAAAGCTGCCTATTACATGGCATTTTTAAACAATTGAATAATATCATTGACTGAACCTATGCGGGGGTTAGTCCCGGCATTCCCGTCTTTCAAGGCTTGATGCGCCATAGGCTCTATGTCGGATTCCTTGACACCCAGCTCTGCCAGGCCCTGAGGGATCCCGATATCATTTGACAGGCGAACGATAGCATCAATAGACTTTTCAGCAGCCTCCATTTTGCCCAGCCCGATAACATCCTCTCCAAGGGCTAGAGCAATATCTGTGAATTTTTCTGGATAAACCATCAAGTTATACCTTTCCACATGGGGCAGAAGGACTGCATTGGCGACACCGTGCGGCAAATCAAGTAGTCCACCCAACTGATGGGCCATAGCATGGACATAACCCAGGCCGGCATTATTAAAAGCCATGCCAGCCTGAAATGAGGCATAGGCCATGCCTTCGCGGGCTTCCATGTCTTGGCCGTTGGCCACAGCTCTGCGCAGATATTTGCCGATCAATTTGATGGAATGGATGGCCAAGGAATCAGCGTTTTCATTGGGATCTTTGGTTACATAACACTCAACTGCATGAGTTAGTGCGTCCATGCCTGTAGCAGCAGTTAATGCTGGGGGTTTTCCAAGCATCAGTTCAGGGTCGTTAATAGAAACTTTGGGCAGGTTTCGCCAACTGACAATAACGAATTTGATTTTTTGAGAGGTGTTAGTGATAACGCAATGCCGGGTTACTTCACTGCCTGTACCTGCAGTAGTATTAACTGAAACAATTGGGGGCAAATCATTGGTCAGGGTCTCAATGCCAGCGTAACTTTCGAATAGATCACCGTCATGGGTGGCTGCAATGCCGATTCCCTTGCCACAGTCATGCGAGCTGCCGCCACCGACTGTAACAATCATGTCACAGGCTTCAGATTGATAGCTTTTCAGCCCATCCGCGACATTGGTATCCTTGGGGTTAGGCTCAAAACCATCAAAGACAGAAAATTGGACACCGGATTTTTGCAGGCAATCCTTCACTATATCCACTGGTCCGTTAGGAATTCTAGCCAAATCAGGATCGCAGACAATAAGTGCTTTATTGCCAAACATTTTGGCCCTGGGCCCTACTTCGCTTACTGTTCCTTTTCCGACAAAATTAACCGCGGGGCATAAAAAATCAGCCATCTTGAATTCTCCCTAAATTGTGTATGATAGGCTTGTAATCGTCAATCTTAGGTTAAGCCATCTAGATCTTGCATTCTGGTTCTTCTTTTCTTGGCCAGTCTCTGGAACGTGCTAGCCACGTCAGAGACAGGCTTTAACCTTTGGGCTGCCTGCTGATAGAAGCTTTCAGCCCTGTCTTCCATCTCTTTAAGTTTCTGCAGGATTTCTGACTTATTCAATTGTCCAGGATCCACTTTCTCCAACTGGTAATTTTCTGCTTCCAGGCCCTGGATAGGCTCCAGGATCATTTCTGTCACGTTTTCCTGCCTGGCCCTGGTCAATGTTTTGGAATTCTTTTTATTCTCTCGCAGGAATCGTTCCAAGAGATCTTGGCAGTCCTTGCTTTCTGTATTGTCTAAAGCATCTTGCACAAACGAGGCCTCATCATTCTCCAACTGGATGGCAAAATCCAGAACGCCTCCAAAGTTTTTTAATGACATTTTTAACTCCCATTGTCCTTGACTAGAAATTCTTACAGCTTTGTCCAAAATGTCATCCCGACGAAAGAACTTTGTCTCTGCCCTTGATCCGGGAAGAAATCCAGGATTCCCTGGTTGTAGACCATTCGACATCTTGAGCCTAATTTATAGTTGTCGAAGCTCTTTGTTCTTTCTGCATCCTGACTTTCGTCGGGATGACTCCAGGTAGCACTTCCTGGCATCCAAGCCTAGAGCCAGCGGTTTATGACCACTTTGGCATCTGTGAAGAATTGAAATACATCCTGGCCCTGGCCTTTATGGCTGCCGAACATGGAGTCTCCAGCCCCGCCAAAGGGGAAGAAGCTCATGGGGGCGGCAATACCTATATTCACACCCACCATACTGGGCTTGACCTTGTACTTAAATTCCCTGGCAGCAGCGCCGCTGGAGGTGTAGATGCAGGCCGCATTGGCCAGGCCCCGGCTATTGGCAAAGTCAATGGTCTCTTGCAATGAATCAGCCCTTAGCACTGAGACCACAGGCCCGAAGATCTCCTCCTTGGCAATGGTCATGTCCGGATGCACATTGTCAAAGACAGTGGGGCCTACGAAAAATCCGTTAGGGTTGTCCACTTCCGGGTTTCTGCCATCCAGGACAAGATCTGCACCTTCTGAGATGCCTTTTTCAATATAGCTTAGAACCCTTTCTTTGTGTGCGGCTGTGACCACAGGTCCCATTTGTGTACTGGGATCCAGGCCGTCTCCGAGCTTGAGATTCTTGGCCTGGTCCAGGAATTTCTCCAGGAGCTCGTCCGCAATATCTCCTACTGGGGCCAGGACCGCTCCGGATAGGCAGCGCTGGCCTGAGCAGCCATAGAATGAAGTGATCAAGGAGGGCAGGGCCTTGTCAATGTCTGCGTCAGGCATAACAGTGATAACATTCTTGGCTCCGCCCAAGGCCTGGACCCTCTTTCCGGTCTCACCGCAGCGCTTGTAAATATACTTGGCAGTAGGAGTGGAGCCTACAAAGGACATGCCCTGGATATCTGGATGATCCAGCATGGCGTTGACTACTTCCTTGGAGCCGTGGACCATGTTTACCACCCCTTCGGGCAGATCGATTTCCTCAAGGAGCTCGAAGATGAAGCCCTGGGTCATGGGGACCTGTTCCGAAGGCTTGAGCACATAGGTGTTCCCGGTTACTAATGCATAAGGCATGAACCACCAGGGCACCATGGCCGGAAAGTTGAAGGGCGGGATACAGCCGAACACACCCATGGGCTGGCGCTCGCTGCGGCAATCAATACCCTTGGCAATGTCCTCCAGGGTGGAGCCCATCATCAGGCTGGTCACCCCTGTGCTATGTTCCACGTTTTCTATCATCCTGCGTACTTCTCCCCGGGACTCATCCAGGGTCTTGCCCATCTCCCTGACCAGGGTCTTGGAGATGTCCTCGAAATTCTCCTCAAAGACCTCTTTTAGGGCGAACATGTATCTGGCCCTGGTTATTGGGGGCACTCTGCGCCATTCCTCAAAGGCCTCCTTGGCAGCTGAGACAGCCTTGTCCACTTCCTCGGCTTTGCTGTAGGGGACTTCAGCAATCTGTTCCCCTGTGGCCGGGCACCAGACCTTGCCTATGTCTGTGGACTTGGAGAGTTCCCATTCGCCGTTGATGTAGTTTTTCATTACTGGCAGGCTCATTAATCAATCCTCCGTGTTTTGAATATTTTTAGTTTGGAAATAGTGTTGAGCCAATAAAGTCAATTAAAGGGCTTGGTAGTAAAGCTCCACAATCTCTTCCTTGGTGGCCTTTCTGGGGTTGTTCCCAGGGCTTCCGCTGGCAATGGCGTCCTCGGTCATCTTCTGCACTACCGGGTCCAGCTTTTCCCGGGTTACTCCCAGCTCGGTCAGGGAAGGGATCTTGAGCTGCTCTATGAGTTCCTTGGTCCGGTCTGCGCACAACTTGGCTGCTTGCAAAACAGGCAGGCCAGAGGTGGGCAGGTCCATGGCCTCTGCGATCCTGGCATAGCGCTCCGGAGCGCCCAGCAGGGAGAAATCCGTGACAATGCCCAGCAGGGCGGCATTGGAAACTCCGTGGGCCACGTGGAAGTTGGCTCCGATAGGCCTGGACATTCCGTGCACCAGGGCTACTGAGGAGTTGCTAAAGGCCATACCTGCCTGCAGGGCCCCCAGATGGGTCTGCCTTCTGGCCTCCAGGTCATCAGGGTTGGCCCAGGCCCTGGGCAGGAACTTGTTGATCAGTTGGACTGCGGAAAGGGCCAGCATATCACTCATGGGCTGGGCCTTTACAGAGACATAGGCCTCTATGGCGTGGGTCAGGGCGTCCAGGCCTGTGCTGCTGGTGATGCCCCTGGGGCATTTCAGGGTCAATAGGGGATCTACTATGGCTACTTCAGGCATGAGATAGGGACTCATGATCAGCATTTTAACATCGGTGTTGGTATCAGTGATAATGGTGACCATGGTGGCTTCGCTGCCAGTTCCTGCGGTGGTGGGAACTGCAACCATCGGCAGGCCAGGGGCAGGAATCTTGTCTATGCCCATGTAGTCCTGGATTTGTCCCTGGTTTACCGCCTGGATGGCTATGGCCTTGGCTGCGTCCATGGGACTGCCTCCGCCACAGCCCACCAACATGTCGCATCCAGTGGACTGCAGGATGGAGAGACCCTCCTGGACATGCTCCAGTGTGGGTTCGGCATCTACACCGTCAAATACCTCTGGGTCCAGGCCTGCATCCTGCAGGGCCTTCAGGACTGGGTCTATGACTCCGGCTTGTTTGAGAGCGGAGTCAGTGACCACCAAGGCCTTTTTCCTGCCCAGTCTTGAGGCTTCACTGCCAATTGCTTGTGCAGCCCCGTCTCCGAATTGAATGGTGGGTGGGGACCGAAAGGGTCTGGGGTTCATAGTTGCTCCTCCTTATTAAAGTCTTGGTTTTTTGCCCCAGGCAAAATTCCTGCCGGTGCTACCGGCTAGTTCTTTTTGCCCAGTTCCAGTTGACCCATTTCCTGCTCTACCTGGCTGAGATGCTCATACATGGCCTGGGCGGCTTTATCACCATCCCTGGCTTGCAAGGCCTCCAGGATCTTGTCGTGATCAGCGACGACTTGCTGGGAAAATTCAGGCCCAGGCTCGCACTTGAGCTTAAGCTCCACCAGCAGTTTGTTCACGAAATCCAGAATCATCATCAGCACAGGGTTTCCAGATTTCCTGGCCATATATATATGGAAGTCCACCTCATGTTCCCCGCCTATGATCTCTTCCCCCCTGGCCAAAGTGTCTTTGCAGGCCTGATTCAGGTAAGTCAGATACTCCAGATCCTCTGTTTGCAGCTTTTTAGCCATAATCCTGGCCAGATAGGGTTCAATCACCTTTCTGACCTCTGAAAGATCCTTGGCAGATACATCCTGGAAGTGCAGGAAGTGGGTTATGGCATCCCTGGCTATGTTCATGCTGACTTCCTTAACCACAGGCCCACCACCTGAGCCCTTGCGAATTTCGATAAGCCCCATGGTTTCCAGAGAGGACAAGGCCTCCCTTAAAGTGAATCGGCTTACACCAAACTGGGACAGGAGCTTTTGTTCAGAGGGCAGACGATCGCCTGGCTTGAGTCGGCCCAGAAGAATACTGTCTCGGATTTGGTTGATTATAAAAACCGATCTTTTTTCTTGGTTCACATTTTTAAACATAACCAATTCTTTAAATTACATTTGTAATAGGGTGTCTGGTTTATGGCCTAGATTTCTTCCAGAATTATCGTTGGAAAAAGCCATTAATGCACAAGCAACTTGAAAGGCAGACTACTTTTTAAAAAGCCTGATGTCAACAAATATTATAATATTTGTATTTTTAAATATTTTAAGATGTTGTAAAAAAAGGGCCAAAAATTGCTTGGCCTTTTGGCTTGAACAAATGCCAAGCCAGAGCGTCACTGCTTGCTAAGAGGGAAAACTGAAAAAGGGCAATTTAAGGCGGAGGAAGGGTGGATAAGTCCAAAAGCATGCAGAAGCTTGACAAGCTGGATATGAGACTAAGCATCTGGGACAGCCGCTAGCCTTACGATTCTGGGTTTTTGTCTAGCATCGGGGAGTGAGCGGCCAGATGGGGTTCATGCCGGTTTAGCAGGCTTGCTTGGTAGCAGGTAAGACAGCACGCTTATGCTCAGTTTGGGCTTTTTGACGCCTTGCTGGAAGTTGCTAGTATGCCTAGCAAATTGTGTCTTACTGTTTTGCTTTCAGCAATTGGTGCTTCTCGTTAATTTCAGCTTCTACCTCAGCTATCTTGCGTTTGACTTGAAGGACGCTGTCTGGATTCAGGGAAATGGAATCAATCCCTTCCCGGACCAGGAAGGCTGCGAATTCAGGATAATCACTCGGAGCCTGGCCGCAGATGCCCACTTTGCAATACGGGGCCTTGGATTTTAACCTCCTGAGCAGATCCTTGATGCTGCGCTTGACAGCTTCATCCTGTTCATTGAACAAATGCCTGAGCTGGGCAGAGTCCCTGTCCACACCAAGGATAAGCTGGGTCAGATCGTTAGATCCGATGGAGAAACCGTCAAAGCGCATTGCAAACTCCTCGGCCAACACTATGTTGGAAGGGATCTCGCACATCAAGTAGACTTCCAGGCTGTTTTCACCTTGGCGCAAACCGTTTTTTGCCAGCACCTCCAGGACTTTGTCCGCTTCTTGCAAGCTGCGGCAAAACGGGATCATGATCACCACATTGTTAAGGCCGATTTCATCCCTGACCCGTTTAATAGCCTGGCATTCCAGGGCAAACCCTTCCAGATACTCCTGGCTGTAGTATCGAGATGCTCCCCTGAAGCCGAGCATGGGATTGCTTTCCTGGGACTCAAAGGCCTGACCGCCTATGAGGTTCGCATATTCGTTGCTCTTGAAATCACTCATACGCACAATCACCTGCTCTGGATACTGGGAGGCAGCAATCTTGGCTATGCCCAAGGCCAAATGATCCACAAAGTATTCTGTCTTATCCTTATAGCGGTAGGTAAGCATCTGGATATTCCCCCTGGACTTGCGGTCCTGGAGCTGGTCAAAGCGTATCAAGGCCATGGGATGTATCTTGATCTCATTGTTGATGATAAATTCCATCCTGGCTAGACCGATGCCTTGGCAGGGCAGCCTCCACCATCTATAGGCAGCTGCAGGGCTGGCGATGTTGATCATGATCTGGGTGGAGGTCCGGGGAATGTCCTGCAGATCGATCTCTGTGATCTCGTAATCCAGAATGCCTGGATAGACAGTTCCTTCCTCTCCCTCGGCGCAGGAGATAGTGATCTGTTCCCCATCCTGCAGGATTTGTGTGCCGCTTCCTGTACCTACTATGGCAGGGATGCCCAGTTCCCGGCTGACTATGGCTGTATGGCATGTCCTGCTGCCTTGGTTGGTAACAATGCCAGCAGCCTTTTTCATGATTTGCACCCAATCCGGATCTGTCATCTCAGTGACCAGGATCGAACCTGGCTGGAACTTATACATATCCGCTGCAGACAATATCCTGCATACTTGTCCAGAGGCAATTCCGTCCCCGATGCTTAGCCCACTGAGCAAGGGCTCGCCCTGATTCTTCAGAGTATAGTGCTGCAAAGAGCCGGACTCTGTCTTGGAGGGCAATTCCTTGGCTCTAGCCTGGACAATAAAGATCTCCTGGCTTTGCCCGTCCTGGGCCCATTCCATGTACATGGGCTGTTGATAGTACCTTTCTATTGCTTGGGCCCAAACCGCAAGTTGCAGTATGTCTTCATCCCGGAGTACCACGGCTTGCTTTTCTTCGGTGGGGGTGGTGACGTTCTTTATGGTTCTAGTGCCTCCCAGGGCATAGACCAGCTTTTTTTCCTTGGTGCCTATACTCTTTTCCAGGATTGGTCTGTAACTGGCATCCTGGAGTAAAGGCTTGAATACCCAGTATTCATCAGGGCTGACCTTGCCCTGGACCACATTTATGCCCAGGCCCCAGGCTGCATTGATGATCACTGTGTGGGGAAAGCCTGATTGGGTATCCATGGAAGACATGATCCCAGAGCCTGCCAGATCTGAACGGACCATCTTCTGTACACCTACGGACAAGGCCACCCGGAAATGATCAATCCCTTTTTCCTGGCGGTAATTTATGGCCAGGTCTGTGAACAGGGAGGCAAAACACTTGCGGATGGCCTCTAAGAGCTGGTGCTCTCCGCAAATGTTCAGGAAGGCCTCCTGCTGTCCGACAAAGTAAGCCTCAGGCTGATCCAGGGCTATAGCGCTGCTGCGTACAGCCACATCTACAGAGCCCATTTGATACCGATTGCAGAGCTGGTGGTAAGCCTTGATAATCTGGGAGGAAACCTCCTCAGGCCAGACAAGGTCCATGATTTTGTTCCTGATTTCCTGTCCTGTCTCCTGCAGGGTTTTCCGACCCTGGGCTAGCTCCTGCAGCAGGCCAGAGATAACCTGATCCAGCTGGTTTGCGTAGATGACCTGCCAGTAGGCATGGGCCGTGGTGGCGAAGCCCTCTGGGACTCGGATCTTTTGCTGCTGCAGATTTTGAATTATGTCCCCTTGCAGGGCGTTCTTTTCTCCTACTTCGCTTAGGTGCTCTTTGCTTATCTCCTGCAGCCAGCGGCAAAAAACAGGTGTGCTCATGGCTTTCTTCCTGGAATGTTATAGGCTTAATCTTAAACATAATATCTGACCTGGTGTTTGCTGACAAGGAGGAAAGTTCATAAACAAGTCTTCATCATGTTCTGGCTCAAGGCCAAGCCCAGCCTTGACAAGCACAGATGTTATCCATGAAGATTATTGGATTTGCATTAAAAAAACATTAAACATATCCAGGAAGAAATATGGCAGCTCTTGAATATTCCCAGATCAAGGATCAGGTTGCTGACAGCCCAATCATATTCCAGCGGGGCTGCAGATTCCATGAAAATGGTGCCTATATTTGTACTGAGGCCAGTCCGGAGCAGGACTGGTTCGTGTATCAAGTGGACGGAAACTATGGGGACTATACAGCCAGGATCTCACTTCAGAACTCCAGGCTGGACTATTCCTGCGATTGTCCCTATCCAGGCCCTGGCTGCAAGCACGTGGTAGGGGTGCTTCTTGATGTCCTGGAGCGCCAGCAGTCCAAGTCCCAGATTAGCTCCAGCCAGGATGCAGGGCAGCCGGACAACTATCTGACCGCCCAGGAAATCAAGGACAAGGCACTGGAGGACCGCTATCACAGGGCCCAGAAGGAGGAGTTCCAGCTGTGGCGCGGAGAGATGGTCAAAGGGGAGCATATCCTGGAGACCAACCAAGGCAGGCAGTACGTGGTCACCCTGCATGATCCCTTCCAGGGGCTGGGACACTGCTCCTGTCCAGACTTCAACACCAATCAGCTAGGCACTTGCAAGCACTTGCTGGCCCTTTGCAACAGGCTCTTGAACAAAGAGGACCTGCAGCAGGCAAAAAAGGAGCTCTTCCCCTTTGTGGACGTGTATTGGGACTGTGTGCATTCAGCTCCACATCAGTTCTGTGAGCGACCCCAGGAAGAAATCAGCCAGATACAACCTGCGCTGCAGACTTATTTTGACCAAAACGGCCTGTTTCGTTTTTCAGATTTGGGCAGGATGCTGGATTTTATGCAGGCTGTGCAAGACTGCAAGCAGGTCAGGGTCAGGGAGGAGGTCCAAAATCGGGTCCAGGAATATCTGCTGCAAAAGGAGGTCCAGGAGCTTTCTCAGGCTGATTTGCCCTCTATGCAGGGCTTGCAGGCCTCCCTTTATCCCTACCAGGAGGAAGGGGTGCGTTTTGGTCTATATCGCAAGGCAGCCTTGATTGGAGACGAGATGGGCCTGGGCAAGACCTTGCAGGCCATAGTCCTGGGGCTTTTGAAGAAAGAGGTCTTTGGCTTCAAGCGTGTTCTGGTGGTGACCCTGGCTTCACTCAAGGAACAATGGAAACGGGAGGTGGAGAGGTTTACCCCGGAACAGGCCACTGTGGTGGCTGGTTCGCCCAGGAAGCGAGAACAGACCTATTTCCAGGATCCTGCCTTATTTAAGATCACTAATTATGAGGCTGTGCTCAGGGATGTGACCATCCTGCGCAGATTCAAACCGGATCTGATCATCCTGGACGAGGCCCAGAGGATCAAGAACTTTGCCACCAAGACTGCGGATGCAGTCAAATCCCTGCCCCGCAAGCACGCCCTGGTGCTTACAGGCACGCCCCTGGAGAATAAGCTGGAAGACATCTATTCCATTGTCCAGTTTTTGGATCCCTACATGCTGGCTCCATTGTGGCGCTTTGCTGCAGACCATTTTTTGCTCAGCCGGGAGAAAAAGGACAAGATCCTGGGTTACCGCAACCTGGAGCTCTTGCATCAGAAGCTGCAGCCTTTGGTAATCCGCAGGAGAAAGGAAGACGTCCTGCAGGATCTGCCAGAGCAGATCACCAACACCTATTATCTGGAGTTGGCTGAACCTCAGGTCAAGATGCACAACGGCTACATGCAGAATCTTTTGCCCTTGCTGAACAAGAAGTTTCTGACTCCCATGGATGTGCGGCGCATCCAGGAGATCCTGCTCCAGATGCGCCGGGTCTGTGACTGCACTTATCTCATAGATCGCAAGACCAGGATTTCGCCCAAGCTAAAGGAGCTGGAAGGCATACTGGATGAGCTGGTCCTGCAAAGCGGCCGCAAGATGGTCATCTTCAGCGAATGGACCACCATGACCTATCTGATTGCCCAGCAGTTGTCCAAGATGGGAATTGATTTCGTGGAGCTAAGCGGCAAGATTCCGGTCAATAAACGCCAAGCCTTGATTGACGAGTTTAGCAACAATCCTGATTGCAAGGTCTTTCTATCCACAGACTCTGGCGGGACAGGATTGAATCTGCAGGCTGCAGACTGTGTTCTCAATTTTGAGCTGCCCTGGAATCCTGCCAGGCTCAATCAGCGCATAGGCCGAGTGCACCGTATTGGCCAGGCCAGCTCCAGCTTGAATGTGATTAACCTGGTCAGCAAAAATAGTATTGAGGAAAAGATCCTGGCAGGGATTCACTTGAAGAAAGAGCTTTTCACCGGAGTGTTTGACGGTGGAGTGGATCAAGTGGAGTTCTCCAGGGAGAAACGCAATCAGATGCTAAATGAATTGCGGTCAATGATGGGTGAGGAGCTAAACCAGGAGCTATCTGATGCTGAACCTAGAGTGCAGGAGGAAATCCCTGAGGACACTCCGCATTTCCTCAATCCCCGGGTCCTGGATGCGGATCAGGAGCAGGAAGCAGAGGGGCTTGAGGTCTGGAACACTGAAAGCAAGCCTCCTGCAGAGGCTGAGACTTCGACTGCAGCTGAAAATGAGGCTCCTGCTGCAGCAGCAAGTACTGGCACTCAGCAAAGCGAATCCTCGGATTCAGGGGAAGCAGTCCCAGCTACTAGGCAGAGCCCGGAACAGATGGAGGCTGTCCTGAATCAAGGCCTGGAGTTTATGAGTGGACTTTTGGAAATGGCCACAGGCCAGAAGCTGCATAAAAGTGAGGAGGACAAGCCCATGCTCCAGGTGGATTCCCAAAGCGGAGAAGTGACCATGAAGTTCAAGTTGCCGGGATTTTGATATGCGCCTGGACTGCTACATATCCTGCAACCAGCTTGATAGCACAGGCAATGCCCTTTTTGTGGATATTGAGACCAGCATAGTGCGTATTTTCCAGATAAAAAAGCCTTCGGTGCTGACAGCACCGAAGGCTCTATAGGGCAATTGCTAACAAGTTGCACAAATTTTTAACAAAATGGCGTCCCCAGGGGGATTTGAACCCCCGTCGCCGGCGTGAGAGGCCGGTGTCCTGGGCCGTGCTAGACGATGGGGACGCGCTGCCTTTGTGGTGGGTCGTGCAGGATTCGAACCTGCGACTCTCGGCTTAAAAGGCCGATACTCTACCAGCTGAGTTAACGACCCGAACAAAAGAAACAAACTATTCTTTTGGGGACAAAATGTCAAGGAAAAATTAGGCAGCAATTTTCTCCTTGCCTTGCATGTAGGGCCGCAAGGCCTCAGGGACAATTACAGAGCCGTCTTCCTGCTGGTAGTTCTCCACAATGGCTATGAGGGTCCTGCCTACTGCCAGTCCGGACCCATTCAGGGTGTGCAAAAGTTCGCTCTTTTTGCCCTGGGAGCCCTTGTAGCGAATGTTGGCTCGCCTGGCCTGAAAGTCCTCGAAGTTGGAGCAGGAAGAGATTTCCCGGTAATTATCCTGGCCTGGCAGCCAGACTTCTATATCATAGGTCTTGGCAGCTGAGAAGCCCAGATCTCCGCTGCAGAGAGTGACTACCCTGTAGTGCAGTTCCAGGCGTTGCAATATTTTCTCTGCATGTTGTAAAAGTATCTCCAACTGCTGATAAGAGTCCTCTGGGTGGGCAAACCTGACCAGCTCCACTTTATTGAACTGATGCTGGCGGATTAAGCCCTTGGTGTCCTTGCCATAGGATCCAGCCTCTGACCTGAAGCAGGGGGTATAGGCAGCGTAGCCCAAGGGCAGGTCCTGTTCTGCAAGAGTCTCTTGGGCATGGATATTAGTTACCGGAACTTCTGCTGTAGGGATAAGATAATAGTCCCAATCTTCTATCTTGAATAGATCTTCAGCAAACTTGGGCAGCTGCCCGGTGTTTTGCATGCTTTGGGCATTGACCATGAAAGGGGGCAGGACCTCCTGGTAGCCGTGCTCGTTGCACTGGATGTCCAGCATGAAATTGATCAAGGCACGCTCCATCTTAGCTGCCCAGCCCCAGTAAAGAGCGAATCTGCTGCCGGTAATCTTTGCTGCCCGTTCAAAATCAAGGCCTCCAAGCTTTGCTCCTAGCTCCCAGTGCGGCTGGGGGTGGAAGGAAAATCCAGGCTTGTGGCCCCATTTCTTGACCTCCAGATTTTCCTGGTCACTGTCTCCTTCAGGCACATCTGGATGGGGCACGTTGGCTATGGAGAGCCTCAGGGAGCGGAGCTCTTCTTCTAGCTCCTTCCTGCGATATTCCAGGTCCTTGATCCTTTCCCCTACCAGGGATAGCCTGGAAATCTGCTCACTGGCATCCTGACCCTTTTTCTTTAGCTCTCCCACCTCTGTTGAAGCTTGGTTGCGCTCCTGGCGCAGCTCCTCCACTTCCTGGACTAGCTTGCGCCTGTTCTGGTCCAGCTCCAGGAAATAGTCCAGATCCAGATCCATCTTTCTTTTGCGCAGGGCTTCCCTGACTATTTCCGGATTTTTTTGAATGAATTTCAAATCAAGCATTTTGCAAGGACCTTGGTTTTGGCTATTGATAAAACTGTGCTGCGAATCATCTTTCCTGCAACAGAAGTATGCAAGATAATGTTCTGCTGTCCCAGGGTCAAGGCAATCACTCAGGGAACCAAAAAAACAGGGACGCAGCCCTCATTCTGCGTCCCTGTTTTTAAAGAAGCCGGACACCCAAGGGTTGCTGCTACCGCTGCTCCCTTTCGGGCCTGACGGGGTTGGCAGCTCCCTTGCCGCCCGGCTTCCTCTACTTGGTCAAATACTGGCGGAGAGGGAGGGATTCGAACCCTCGGTGCCGGGTTACGGCACACACGATTTCCAATCGTGCTCCTTCGGCCAGCTCGGACACCTCTCCGTAAAAAGAGAAATGTAATATCTTTTGTAAGTTTTGACAAGGGTTAAGGGGCGAAGCTAAAAAAATAAATAAAAAACCCAATTTACGGGGCTTGAGTGAGCCTATTTGTCCTTTTTCTGCTGCAAACTGCAGCTATCCTGGGAATCCGGGCCTCAGCCCTTTATACCCAGTTTCGGTAATACAAATTTCATCAAAATTATCCAAACTAATAATGCCAGCAAAATAGTGATTGTGGTGTTCATCTCCATGCTCCTGGGGTGGTTTATAAGGTTTGGCCTGTAAGCAGTCTGTAGGCCTCGAGATACTTGTTAGAGGTTTCCTGGATGACCTCTTCTGGCAGTCTTGGTGGATCAGACTTCTTGTCCCAGTTGTTTGTCAACCAATCCCGCAGATATTGCTTGTCAAAGCTGGACTGGGCCTGTCCTGGCTGGTAGAGGTCCCTGGGCCAGAACCTAGAAGAGTCAGGGGTGAGTACTTCATCAATAAGCAGGATTTCATCCTGCCAGATACCAAATTCGAATTTAGTATCTGCGATGATCAAGCCTTTTTCCTCAGCCAGCTCACAGCCTTGCTGGTAGATGCGCAAGGACAGCTCCTGCACTTTGTCCATGGTTTGCTTGCCCACTGTTTTTTGGGCCTCTTCCAGGGTAATGTTTTCATCGTGGGCCCCGGCTTCTGCCTTGGTGGAAGGGGTGAACAGAGGCTCAGGCAGCTGATCAGACTCCCTTAGGCCATCAGGTAAGTCATAGCCGCAAACCTGGCCGGTGCGCTGATAGTCCTTCCAGCCGGAGCCGCTTAGATAGCCCCGTACGATACATTCCACAGGCAAGGGATCTGCCCTGCGCACAATTACTGATCTGCCCTGGAGCTGATCCTGGTATTTCTGCAAGCTTTCTGGATAGCTTGCAGGCTCTGTTTGCAGCAAATGATTACGTACCAGATCTTGGAATCTTTGCATCCAGAATATGGTCAGCTGATTCAGGACTGCTCCTTTATATGGTATAGGATCTGGCATTACCACGTCAAAGGCGGACATGCGATCCGTGGTCACAATCAGTAGCCTATCCTGATCTATGCCATATATATCCCTGACTTTGCCCTTGGAAACCAAGGGATATTCCTGAATGTTTGTTTCTTGCACCACTTGCATGCAGCATCTCCTAGCTTTAATTATTGTTGAACCTGATATCCACACTTCGAGCGTGGCCCTCCAGCCCTTCCAGTCTGGCCAGCCTGGAGATCTTTTCTGCGTTTTGCTCCAAATACTCCTTTGAACCAGATAGTATAGAGCTTTTTTTGTAAAATGTCTGTACTGAAAGGGCAGAGGCGAACCTGGCGTTGCCCATAGTAGGCAGAGTATGATTAGGGCCTGCAAAATAATCGCCAATTGGCTCAGGAGTCATCTGTCCCAAAAATATAGCCCCCGCATTTTGCACCTTTCCCAGCCAGGACCAAGGATCCTGGAGGCATAGTTCCAGGTGTTCCGGCGCTAGCAAATTGACCAGTTCCAGGCCCTGATTCAGGTCGTGGACCTGGATCAAACCTCCCCAGTCAGCCAGGGCTTTGCTGGCAGCCTCTTTTCTGGGTAGTTTC
>JBNJDO010000030.1:0-23073 GCA_051744965.1 Thermodesulfobacteriota bacterium
TGAGAATCAAGCGGATCTTGGCTCTGGTTGGAGGTGGTGGTTAAGGACCCATGCATCTATCAGAGGTAAAAAGGGATTTCCCAGAGGCCCCAGGGGTGTACCTGATGAAGGACAGCCGGGGCAGGATTCTATATGTGGGCAAGGCCAGCAACTTGCAAAAGCGGGTTTCCTCTTATTTTGGGGGCAAAGATCGTTTGCCTGCCAAGACCAGATCCCTTTTGCAGCATGTGGACAGGCTGGAGTATCTGATTACCAGCACAGAGAAGGAAGCCCTGCTGCTGGAATCCAGCCTGATCAAGAAGCACCGGCCCAAATACAATATTGTGCTCAGGGACGACAAGTCCTACGTGCTTTTCAAGCTGGACAAAGGCCATTCTTATCCCAGGCTTAGCCTGACCAGGAGCGTGAAGCAGGATCAGGCCCTTTACTTCGGTCCTTTTACCTCTGCCCGGGCTGCCAGGGACACCCTGCAAGCCATAAACAGGATCTTTCCGCTGCGAAAATGCAAATCCAGCGTGTTTGCCCAGCGCAGCCGGCCCTGTCTGCAGCACCAGATGAAAAGATGTCTGGCCCCATGCGTGTTGCAGGTCTCAAAAACAGAATACTGGAAGCTGGTCCAGGATTTGGAGCTTTTTTTCCGGGGCAGATCCAAGCAACTGGCCCGGAGACTGAAGACTGAAATGGAACAGGCTGCTGCTGAGCTGGAATATGAAAAGGCAGCCAGGAAGAGGGATCAGCTAAGGGCTTTGCAAAGCACTGTGGAGCAGCAAGCAGTGGTCCTGCCCTGGGGCGGGGACATGGATGTTCTGCATTTGGTGCAGCTTGCATGCGGGCCTGGTTTGGGAGTGATCTTTGTGCGCCAGGGCAAGGTCCTGGACAGCAGGAATTTTTATTGGCGGCAGGGCCTGACAGGTGGGGGGAAAGGCGGGGAGGGCGAGGAAATTCAGCCTGCCCCAGAGACAGAGGGCCAAGAGCTCTTGCGCAGCTTTCTTTTGCAGTTCTACAAGAAGGGAAGATTCATCCCGGAGAGGATCGTGTTGCCTTTTGCTCTGCAGGACTTAGGAGTACAGGAGATACTGCAGGAAAGGAAAGGAGGCAGGCTGAAAATCTGCCCGGCCAGAAGGCAAAGCGAGAAGAAGCTTCTGCAGCTGGTCAGGACCAATATCCTGCAGCATGAGCCCAAGCCAGAGGACTGCGCCTCAGGGCATGGTCAGGAGTTGGCCCGCAAGCTGGGCCTGGCCCAGGAGCCGGACAGGATAGAAGCAGTGGATGTCTCCCATCTGGGTGGACAGGATGTTCGTGTAGGCCAGGTGGTCTTCCAAGCTGGCGGATTCTGCCAGGAAGAGTACAGGGTATACAAGTTCCCAGAATTGGAGGGCCTGCAGGATGATTACCAGGCCCTGCGCAATTGGCTCTCGCGCAGACTGCGTTCCGGCCCTCCCTGGCCGGATCTGCTCTTGATAGACGGGGGCAAGGGACACTTGAAAGCGGTGCAGGATACTTTGCAGGAGCAAAGCCAAGGCCGCGATCTGGATGGCCCAGGCAGATGGCAGCTGGTCGCCCTTGCCAAGGAGAGCCATGTCCAGGGCGCTTTGCAGGATAGGGCTTATAGACCAGGCCGCAAGAACCCTTTGCAGCTAAAGCCCGGGGACAAGGAGCTCTTGTTTTTGCAGCGCCTGCGGGATGAAGCCCATAGATTTGTCCTGGGCAGACAGCAAAAAGCTCGCAGGAAAAGGATGCAAAGCAGTCTCCAGGATCTGCCTGGTGTGGGTCCGAATACCGCCAGGCTGCTCTGGTCCAGGTTCGGGTCCCTGCAGGCCATGGAGCAGGCAAATATCCAAGAGTTGCAAGAATTGCCAGGGATAGGTAAAAAAAAGGCTGAACATCTGCAGCAGGCCTTGCGAAAAGCACAAAATTCGTCTAGCTAGTCTGCAGCCGAATACAGAGGAAGGCGTAAGTATTTCCAGGCTAGGGCCCTGGGAATTGAGATCCCAGGAAAATTTGCATAAGGAAAGATTATGGATGTTAAACTTGCCAAGCCCTTTGTTGATGCCACTGTGAATGTGCTCTCCACCATGGCCATGATTACCCCTGAGGTGGACAAGCCCTATGTTAAAAGCGGAACCACTGCTTCCGGGGATGTTTCCGGGGTGATCGGGGTTACAGCCAATGGGGAAAAAAATGGGGTGATCAGCGTAACCTTCTCCAAGCAGTGCGCCATAGCCATTGTCAAGAACCTTTTAGGGGGACAGATTGACGATATTGTCAGCGATGTCCAGGACGCAGTGGGCGAGCTCACCAACATGATCTCAGGACAAGCTAGACAGAAGCTGGTGGATTTGGGGGTTACTTTAAGTGCTGCCACCCCTACGGTGATCATGGGGGATAACCATACTATTGCCCACGTGACCAAGAGCAATATCATGGTGGTCCCTTTCAGGACAGACCAGGGCGATTTTGTAGTGGAATTCAGCATGGATGAATAAATATACAAGGGGATTTAAACCATGAGTATAAATAAGAACATGAGGGTCCTGGTTGTGGATGATTTTTCCACCATGCGCAGGATAATCAAGAATATTCTCAAGCAGCTGGAGTTTACCAATATCGTGGATGCTGATGATGGCACTACGGCCTGGGAGATTCTGAATAAGGATAAGATAGATTTTATAATTGCGGATTGGAATATGCCGAAAATGACTGGCCTGGAGCTTCTGAAGAAGGTCCGCAATAGCGAGGAGTTTGCTGATCTGCCCTTTTTGATGGTCACTGCGGAAGGCCAGCAGGAGAATATTATTGAGGCAGTCCAGGCCGGAGTCTCCAACTATATAGTCAAGCCCTTTACTCCGGAAACCATAGAGCAAAAGATAAACAAGATCTTCAGCAAGTAAGAGTACCAGGCATTTTTTTGAGCTTAGCAATCAGCTCAGACTACAAACTGGAAACTACAATATGCAGATCTCGAAATTTAAATAACCAAGGTTTAAATTTGAAGCAAAACCTTTGAGATACGGTATCTAGGTGGGGATCTGTAGGCTGAAGCAGGTCTGTTGCTGGTTGCTTTCCAGGGAGCAGGACCAGTTCTGTGTCCTGCACAAGTATTGCACCAGGTATAGGCCCAGCCCTAGGTGGCCATTTTTGCTGCTGCTTCCAGCCTCCCAGGGATCCAGATCCTGTGGTGGTTGGGTGGGTGAAATCAGATTTATAAGCACAGCTTGTTCCTGTTTTTCAGCCTGTAGCCTAAACTGGAACTCCCCTTGGGGATTGTCCAGGGCACAGGCCTGCAGCGCGTTCTTCAGCACCTCCTCTAGGCACATGGTCAGGGCATAAGGGGGCAAAAGCAGGCTGAGGCCGCTTATACCCTCTGTATAAAGCTCCAGCTGGATTTGATGCTTGAAAAAAAGGTTGTGCTTCCAAAAATCCCTTAGCCAAGAGCAGAACCTTTCCAGGTGCACAGGGGACTTGTCCAGGGCTGTGTAAAAGGAGCGCTGCTCAAGTAGCTCACAGAAGCTACCCAGATCCTGACTGGTCTGCTGCAGCCTGCCCATGGCCTTTGGGGACTGGGCCAACAGCTGATCTGAGCCTTGCTGGGATCTTTGCTCCCAGAGCTCCAGCTGCATCCTGAAGACATGCACATAGTTTTGCAGATTGTGGCTAAGGCCTGGCAGCATCTCTCCAGCATTCTTCAGCAGATAGTGCTGGATCAGTATCTGCGGGCTTTCAGTCATCATCCTTGAGGGTCCTGATCTGCTCTCTTTGTTCCCGGAAGACGAATTGCACAATCTTTTCTCTATCGCTTTGTCTAAGCTGGGTGAACTCCAGGGCTAGAAGCTCCTGCTCGCCCCTTTTTTCCGTACGCAGGATCTGGCCGGTGACTCCAGCCAGATTGACTGGGAACTGGGTCAGCACCAAGATTGCCTCCAGTTGATCCCCTTCCAGAATCTTCTCTTGGGGGCGCAGGCACTTCAGGCCTGCGCCGCTAAGCTCCACCACTTGCAGTTGCAAAGGGAAGTCCCCTTGCAGGACCTGCTTGCTGGAGAGGCTAAGCAGTGTATCCAGCTTGGAGTTGATGGACTCCAAGAAGCTGCGCAGGCCCTCTGGCAGGCTGGAGTCTTTCAGGGCCGGAGTCTGTTCCTGGGTCCAGTTCAAAACCCCTGAGCGGAATAAGGGACCTGGGTCCTCAGGGCCCATCTTTCTAGCCCAGGCCTGGATATGGGTGTGGACCCTGGAATAGGTGCGCTGTTCCTGAGTGCTCATGCCTTCCTCCTCCCTGGGTTAGCGTTCCTCTAGGAAGGCCTGGGCCCGCTTGGCCTCTGCAGAGTCCGGGTACTCGTCCATCAGCTCCTGCAAAAGGATCCTGCCTGCCTTGTTCTTGTCCAGCTGATAAAAGGAAAGTCCTTGTTTAAGCATGGCTGTGGGGTGTTTGCTGCTTCCAGTATAGTTTTCCAGGACTTCCTGGTAGTTGAGCACTGCCTGGGCATAGTCCCCGAGCTGATAATAGCTTTCTCCTTGCCAGAAATAGGCGTTGGGCAGGAGCTCGTGATCAGGGAAGCTGTCAATGAATTCAGCCCAGAGGTCTATGGCTTGTTCGTAGTTTCGCTCCTGGAAATCATCCAGGGCCTGTTCGTATATGTCCTGCTGGGGATCATCTGGTTCTTGTTCCGCCTCTTCAGCATCTTCCTGCGTACTTTCTGCACTGCCTGATTCTATCTCCAGGCCCATCTGACTTATGATCTGCTCCACCTTGGAATCCAGCTCCTGCAGTCTTTCCTGCATCTTCTGCAGCTTTTCTGTTCTAGAGCTTTGGGTCTGCTCCAGGCTGCTTTGTCTTAGCCCCTGCTCCTCTATTTTGCCCTTGATCGTGGCCAAATCCATTTTATGGGACTCAAATTCAGACCACAGGTCTGCCTGCTTGGAGCGGACCTTGCCGGTGGTTTCCTGCAGCAGCTGATTGGTTTGCTCTTGCAGCTCAGCCAGCTCCTCTTCCAGGGCCTGGATTCTGTCCTGGGCCTGGTCTTGGTTTTGGCCCTGCTGCTGGCGCAGCTCATTCAGCTGCTTTTGCAGCTTGTTGTAGTCCTCGGTGGTTACGCATCCTGCCAGGACCAGGCTCAACAGAAGCAGAAAAAATACTCTGGACATGCTTTCACCCCTAGTTAAGGATATATTCCAACTTTGAGCCCAAAACAAGCGGCTGTCAAGATGTACCTGCAAAAGACAGTCTTGCAGGTACATAAGCACGGATGACAGAAGCTCCCCAGTGAAACACCCCTAGGGGCTCCCTGGTTCAGGGCAGGCAGAGGCCAGGAAAATCAAAGAATTAAGCGGTATAATTTATTGAGCAGGTCCTGCTTCAGGATTTTGGGCAGTCAGATTGCTCAATTGAATGCTGGGGGCTGATGCTCAGACCACCCTTTTGGCCCTTTTTCTGCCCAGCAGGCCATAAATGATGCCGCCAAGCACAGGCAGAAACATGGCAGCCAGAAGCCAGGCCATCTTTTCCTGGGCAGTGGGGAAGTCGCAGTGAAAGATATGCCAGATTGCCAACAGATTGGGCAGAATAGGCACAATCAGGGCCAGGATTATAAGTGAAATTTGCAGCGCGGACAATTCAGGCATGCTTTTTCTCCTTGCCTCTTAGATATGTCCAGAGTCCGAGCAGGGTCAGCAGGATGCACAGCCATTGCTGCCAAATCAAGCCCCAAAGCAGGGGCTGGGTGTCTCCCCGCAACAGGGAGATGTTGAAGTACAGGAAAAAATAGAGCATCAGGAATAAGCCCAGGATTTGTCCCTGCCTGCTGGCCTTGCCTCTGGCCAGGCCCAGCAGGATGTAGACCAGAACTCCTGCCAGGGAGTAATAGAGCTGGGTGGGATGCAGGGGGACAAAGACCGGGGCCAGGGAATCTAGCCTGGTATAGGCCACAGCCAGAGGGAAATCTGTGGGCTTGCCGTGGCTCGCTCCAGAGAGGAAACAGCCGATGTGGCCCACAGCCAGGCCTGCTGCTAAGGCCGGGGCCAAAGCATCGCTCCACTCAAGCAGGGATTGCTTGTAGAGTCTTAGGAGCAGCCACAAAACCAGCAGGGCTGGAGCAGCTCCAGCCCAGGGATTGAGCCCGCCGCGCCAGAAATAAAGCGCCCAGTCAGGGTCTTGGGCCAGGAGTGCAGGCTGTTGCAGCAAAAATGCAGCCCTGGACCCTAAAAGCCAGGCCAAAAGGGATAGAAAGGCCAGACCAGGGAGCAGGCTGGCCCGCAGCTCCTGCTCTTTGGCCTCATCACCCCAGATCCACAGGCCCAGGGCCGCGCCCAGGGCAATGAACAGGCCATAGCTGTGAACAGTGTAGGGTCCGATTTCAGCCAGGACTGGATACATGGGTCCTACGTATATAAATGGATATCAACAAAAGCAGGGCCCCGCAGGTCAGAGCGGCGTCTGCGATGTTGAATGCAGGCCAGTGGAAGGATTTCAGGTAAAAATCCAGAAAATCCAGGACAGATCCGGATCTGATCCTATCCAGGAGGTTGCCCAGGGCCCCGCCCTGGATCAGGCCCAGGCTGCCAATAAACCAGATGTCCCGCCTGGGGCCCTGGTGCAGGATATAGGCAATGCAGAGAACAGCCAAGATGCCCACCACAATAAAGAAATATGGCAGCCAGGACCCTGAAGTGGAGCCCAGAAAGCCGAATGCAGCACCCCTGTTTTGCACATGCACCAGGTTGAAGAACCCGGGGATGATGATCTTTTGCCCCCAGGGGGGGATGGTGCTGCTGATCCAGGCCTTGGAGGCCTGGTCCAGGAGCAGCACCCCTAGGGCGATTATCCAGGCGGATCTTGGACGCATGCAAAGCCGGGATTACTTAAACTGTTTTTGGCTGTAGGCTTCCTGCATGATCTGCGTGCACCTGGGACAGATCTCGGGCTGGTCCTGATCCTGACCCAGCTGGGGGCTGAAGTTCCAGCATCTGGCGCATTTTTCCCCTGGGGCAGGGCTGACCTCTATGCTGAGCCCGGAGATCTCCTGGCTCTGGAAGGCATCTGCAGGGGCCTGATCCGCTGCATGCAGCTTGAGGCTGGAAACCAGGCAGACCTCGCGCAGCTCTGGCTGCATAGATTGCAGCTGCTGTCTTAGCTCCTCAGGCAGATACAAATCCAGATGGGCATCCAGGGGGTGCCCGATCACAGAGGCCTTCCTGGCAGGCTCCAGGGCCTTGTTGGCCTCGTTGCGCAGGGCTAGGATGCTGTCCCAGAGCCTTTTCTCCTCCGGCTGCATAGCGTTTTGCAGCTCCAGCCTGCCGGGCAGGCTGAAGATGCTTTCTGTCTTGCCGCCCTGGGCCTGTTTTAGGTGCTGATAGGCCTCTTCAGCTGTGAAGCTGAGTATGGGGGCCATGTCCTGCAAAAGCAAGGAAATGATCTCCTGCAGGGCGTTCTGGGCGGATCTTCGTTGTCTGCTCTGGGCCGCGTATACGTACAGCCTGTCCTTGATCACATCCAGGTAAAATGCACTCAGCTCATTCACGCAAAGGTTGTGGATGCTGTGGAACACCTTGTGCAACTCATATTTGTTGTAGTAGTCCAGGATATTCTGGTGCTTGTCCTGCATCAGCTGCAATATGTACCTGTCCAGGGGCAGCATCTCCTGCAGGGGCAGGGTGTGGCTGTTAGGCTCAAAATCCCAGAGATTGCCCAGGATGAACCTGCAGGTGTTGCGGATCCTGCGGTAGTTGTCCACCAGCTGCTTGAGGATCTTCTCTGAGATGCGCATGTCCTCCTGGTAGTTCTCAGAAGCCACCCACATGCGCAGGATCTCTGCTCCATAGCGATCCATGATGTCCTGGGGGGCAACTACATTGCCAATGGACTTGGACATCTTCTTGCCCTGACCATCCACCACAAAGCCGTGGGTGAGCACTGTCCTGTAAGGGGCCTGGTCTCTAGTGCCCACACTGGCTAGCAGAGAGCTGTGGAACCAGCCCCGGTGCTGGTCAGAGCCTTCCAGGTACATATCCGCAGGGAAGGTGCATTCCTGCCTCTTCTCCAGGACTGCTGCGTAGCTGGTGCCGGAATCAAACCAGACATCCAGGATGTTGCTCTCTTTTTGCCAGTTCTGGCCCTGGCAGCTGGGGCACCTTAGATCCTGGGGCAGGATCTCCTGCAATGGGGCCTCAAACCAGTAGTCAGCCCCGTTTTGGTGCTCTTCAAAGCGCCGGACTATGTCCAGGGCCCACTGGGGATCATTATAGGCCTGGCCGCAGTCCGAGCAGATCAAGGCCACTATGGGCACCCCCCAGGACCTTTGCCTGGAGATGCACCAGTCAGGCCTGTGCTGGATCATGTTCCTGATGCGCTGCCTGCCCCAGGCAGGGATCCACTGCACTTCCTGATCTATGGCCTGCAGGGCCTTGTCCCTGAGGTTGTTTTCCTGCATGGAGATGAACCACTGGGTGGTGGCCCGGAAAATCACCGGCTTTTTGCAGCGCCAGCAATGGGGGTAGGAGTGCACAAGCTGCTCCTGGTGCATGAGCAGGCCCTTTTGCTGCAAAAGCCTTATTACTTCCGGATTGGCGGAGAAGACATCCAGGCCGGAGAAGTACTCCACTTCAGGCCAGAACACCCCTTGGTCGTCCACAGGGGCGTAGACCTCCAGGCCGTACTTGCAGCCGGTCTCGTAGTCTTCCTGGCCGTGGCCTGGAGCGGTGTGCACACAGCCGGTGCCTGTCTCCAGGGTTACATAATCCGCCAAGACCACTGCAGACTCCCGGTCATAGAAGGGATGACTGGCCCGATATCCTTCCAGATCCCTGCCCTGGATGCGCTGCAGGATTTGGGGCTCCTGCCAGCCGAACTTCTGGGTGCATTCCTGCAGGAGCTTTTCCGCCAGCAGATAGACTTTTTCCCCGGCCTGGACCAGGACATAGGCGAATTCCGGATGCACTGCTACAGCCATGTTCCCGGGTATGGTCCAGGGGGTGGTGGTCCAGATCAGGATATAGATCTGGTCTGGGTGCAGGCCATATTCTTGGGCCAGCCCCTGATCAGGCAAGGGGAAGGCCACATAAATGGAATGGGACTTGTGCTCCGCATACTCCACCTCAGCCTCAGCCAGGGCGGTCTGGCAGGAAGGGCACCAATGGATGGGCTTTTTCCTGCGCAGCACAGAGCCCTTTTGCATGAATCTGCACAGCTCTGCTGCAGTGGCTGCCTCGTATTCCGGGGACATGGTTAGATAGGGCTCCTGCCAGGTGCCCAGGACCCCCAACCTCTTGAACTCCTCCCTCTGAATGTCCAGATATTTCAGGGCATAGTCCCTGCAGCGTTGCCTGATCTGCAAAATGGGCAGATCCTTTTCCTCTTTTTTCAGCTCCTGTTCCACCTTGTGCTCTATGGGCAGGCCGTGGCAGTCCCAGCCAGGGACATACTCAGCCCTGTAGCCCAAAAGATTCCTGGATTTGACTATTATATCCTTGAGGATCTTGTTCATGGCTGTGCCCAGATGGATCCGGCCGTTGGCATAAGGGGGACCATCGTGGAGCACAAAGCTGGGGCCCTTTGGATTGGCCTGGGTCATATGCTCATAAGTCTGGTCCTTTTGCCAGAACTCCACCATTTCCGGCTCTTTCTTGGGCAGCTTGGCCCGCATGGGGAACTCTGTCCTGGGCAGGTTCAGGGTGTCTTTGTAATCCGTCATGGCCTAGTTGAAACCTCCGCCTGGGTTGCTTGTATGTGGCTGATACCTGTTTGTGTACTTTTTAATGCTGCGACGAAAGCCTGAAATTGTAACAATAAGGCCCATAAGTCAAGTAAGGCCTGTCCTGTTGACAACCGTCATTAGCACTACAAGGATACTTTCTACCGCACCTCCGTCATTCCGGTACTGGATCGGGGTCCAGCACAGGCTCCAGGCGGAATCCAGGCTCCATTGGACTAAGGCAACTTGACAATATGGAGCTTAGACCCCTTAACATGTCGTTATAGTGCATTCTTTCTGGATCCTGAATCAAGTTCAGGATGACGTACGGAGCATATCCAATGTCTGGAGGCCTGAATGCAACTACTTTGGAGACACCTCCCTCCGTCATTCCGGTACTGGATCGGGGTCCAGTGCAGGATTTATTCAGAATCCATGCTCTCCAGCCTGGGGATTAGCTCCTGCAGCAGTCTGCCCAGATCCCTGCCTGTAGCCTGGGCCTGGTCCACAATCTCCTGGAAGGAGGTCTCCTGCATGCAGTCCGGCAGGTTCTTGTTGGTCAGACAGGACAGCCCCAGGACCCGCAGGCCCATATGCCTGGCAGCTATGACTTCCAGTACTGTGGACATGCCCACTGCGTCTGCGCCCAGCAGCCTTAAGGCCCGGGTTTCAGCCGGGGTTTCCAGGCAGGGGCCCAGGACACCGGCATAGACCCCGTGCTCCAGGCGCAGACCCAGGTCTGCAGCAGTCTCCAGGGCCAGGGTCTGCAGACTGGCATCAAAGGCTGCGCTCATATCCGGGAATCTGGGGCCCCAGTCTTCAATGTTCTGCCCCAGTAAAGGATTTCTGCCAGTCATGTTCATCTGGTCCCGGATGACCATGATGCCCCCGGAGGCAAAGCCTGGATTCAAGGCCCCTGCAGCGTTGCTGACCACCAGGGTTTTGACCCCTAACAGGGCTGCCAGCCTGACCCCCTGGCAGACCTGGGCAGGGGTGTAGCCTTCATAGAGGTGGAATCTGCCCTGCAAGAGCAAAGTGGGCACTTGGCCCAGCTGCAGATACAAGAGCCTGCCTGCATGGCTGTCCACAGTGGGCTGGGGCAGGCCCGGGATCTCCTGGAAGGGCAGCTCCAGCTGGATCTCTTGGCTTTCCGTCCAGTTGCCCAGGCCTGTGCCCAGGATTACTGCCACTTCTGGTACGGGTTTGCCCTGCAGCCTGTCAGCCACAGCTTGCCGGGCTTGTTGCAGTAGCTCGGTTTCCTGCATGCTAGTGCTCCTTTTTGCAAGTCTTGTAAGTGCGGACCTGGGTTCCGGCCAATATTTCAATCGGCTAGGCCTGAAATTAGACCCAGATTGCCAAAAAAATTGCAAGTATGCCAGAAAAAGTGCACAATGCTGAATTTGGAGCTAAGTGGCAAGCCCCTCTGGGAGGAAAAAAAGAATCCAGCAGCCTGGAGCAAAAGTCCTGGCCTGAAGGGCAATTTGCAACGGTCCGCATTATCCAAATTTTGAAACAAGCTCTACGCGAGAGTCTGAGCGTTTTTTCTTTTTTAAGGTGCAAAGCGAGGCAAGATGGATATTGCTACCTTTTTGGGCATTCTGGCTGGCTTTTCCCTGGTCCTTGGAGCCATTATTATCGGAGGGGATCTGGGAGTATTCTTGAATATTCCCGGGATGATGATCGTTCTGGGGGGCACGTTTTCAGCAGTTTGCATCAATTTTCCTGTGCGCGAGGTTTATCAGAGCGTCAAGGCTGCAATAAAGATATTCTCCAGCCGTAAGGTCCGGGCCAATGAGGTGGTGAACACCATGGTCAACATTGCGGAGATCAGCAGGAAGGAGGGGCTTTTGGCCTTAGAGGATATCCAGACTGACAACGGGGTCTTGAAAAAGGCCTGTCAGCTGATAGCGGACAATGCTGATCCTGATATGATTCAAGACAGCCTGCGCATCGAGATCTCAGCCATGAAGCAAAGGCACACCACCAGCCAAGAGGTGTTCAAGCGCATGTCAGCCTATGCGCCCTCATTTGGAATGATCGGTACCTTGATTGGCTTAGTCCAGATGTTAAGTAAATTGGACGATCCCAGCCAGATCGGTCCCAGCATGGCCATAGCCCTTTTGACCACATTTTATGGGGCCCTGCTAGCCACATTGCTCTTTTTGCCAGTGGCTGGCAAGCTGCGCAGCAGGACTATGGAAGAGGCCCTGCATCTGGAGATAATTTTCGAAGGGGCCAAATGTATCCTGGAGAACAACAATCCCAGGTTTGTCTACGAAAAACTATCCTCCTTCGTACCTCCTATGGATCGCAAGTATGAAAGGGAATAAACAGCCGTCTCCCATGGAATCCCTGCTTCAGGAACAAGAGGAGGAGCAGGGTGGAAATTGGGTCACCACTTTTGCGGACATCTGTCTGCTTCTTTTGACCTTCTTTGTATTGCTCTATTCCATGTCCGATGTGAATGAAAAACGCTTTGAGCATTCCTTCCTTTCGGTACGCAGGGCTTTGGGAGAGCATATGGGTGGGAACCTCTCCATGCGGTCCAAGACAGAGCAGGACCAAGGGGTTTTCATGGAGGAGGCAGAGCTCTTGCGCCAGATAGAGGAGCAGCAAAACGAGGTTTTCTCTGATTTCAATTACTTCCATTCTGAGAAGGGCATAGAAGGGATTGTTGGGGCCAGGCTGGATTCAGGCATTATCACTGTGGAAGTCCCTGGGGATGTGCTCTTTGATTCTGGTCAAGCCGAGTTGGTCCCTGAGGGCCAGGAAGTGCTGCAAGATTTAAAGGATTTCTTTGTGCAGCATCCAGAGCAGAAAATCAATATCGAGGGCCATACAGACAATGTCCAGCCTGGCAGCCAGTCCAGGTTCAAGGATAATTGGGAGCTTTCCTCCATGAGGGCGGTCAATGTTTTGCGCTATATGCTGGAGCTGGGTCTGGAGCCGGGCCGGATGACAGCCACTGGTTTTGCTGATCTGGATCCTGTGGTGCCCAATACGTCTAAAGAGAACCGATCCAGGAACAGAAGGGTGGAGTTTGTTCTTAGCAGGGAAGTGAAGGGGCAGAATGATGGATCGTGAGTTCGAGTTTGAATATCCAGGCCAGGACAATCCCAGAAAGGCCTATCGAGTGCATGTGACAGGTTTGAAGGCAGCCTTCCAGGGCCAGGAAGGGCTCTGGCAGGTTAAGGATCTGAGCGCGGTGGGTTTAGGGGTCTATATTGCCCCCGGGAATCTGGGGCTCAGCCTCGGGCAGGAGACCCAGGTTAGTTTGTTTCGCTACGGGGAGCTCATGTTGCAGGAACTGCCTGCCAGAGTAACCAGGCAAGATGAGGAGATTACCGCCTTCGAGTTCCTGGGGCTGGACAGGCGGCAGGAATATGAGCTGGACAAACTGGTTTTGGAGATCCAAAAGGAAATGATAGACAGGAAGAAGCAGGGCAGGGAAAAAGACTGAGTCTGGGAGCAACCAAAAACAAGCAAGCTTCCGAGCACTACAACGAAACCTTTAACCCGGATCTTTCCCGTTATTTTGGACACCGATCCGGATGACGACCTTTCGCCGGAATGAGGGAGGCCTGGTAAAGAGTCTCGTTGCAGTGCTAGGGACTGCCAGAAAAGGAGGAATATTATGGCTGGTACATACAACAAGGTACTGTTGGTAGGTAGACTGGGCAGGGATCCGGACTTGAGGTATACCCAGAACGGCACCCCGGTGGCAAACTTCCCTTTGGCCACAGATGAAGGCTATACTGACAGGGAAGGGGTCAAGCAGGAAAAGACAGAGTGGCACAGGATAGTTGTCTGGAATAAGCAGGCAGAGAGTGTTAGCAATTATATGAGCAAAGGCAGGCTGGTCCTGGTGGAAGGCTCCTTGCAGACCAGGAAGTGGCAGGATCAGCAGGGCCAGGACAGGTATACCACGGAGATAAAGGCCCAGAGGGTGGTATTTATGGATGGTCAGGGCCAGGGCCAGGCCAGGTCAGAGCAAGCAGGCCAGGGCAAGCCCCAGCAGCAGGACCCGGATCCATTCCAGGAGAGGAAGCAGCAGGAACAGGAGCAGGAGATCGGGCCAGCCTTTCCTTCCGAGGCCAGCTCCATAGATGAGGCGCCGTTTTGAGGTTGCGCAAATCATGCAGGGGGCAATGCATAGCTCTTCCCTGCGGCAAGTGGAACTGAAAATCGGCAAAGCGCTGATTAGTTAATTGTCTGTAGCTATTCACAGGCTCCTTATAGGTCCATAGTATATTCGGGCACAGTAGATGGTGAATAGATAAGAATATCTTGCTAATTCCAGGCTTACATCAATGCCGAGTGCAGCATGCAAGGGGCAAAAGATCTTTTGCCCCTTGCATGGTCTGAGCGAAGCCAGAATCTACAACCTGAAGCACAAGCCTAGTCCCAGACTTGGCGAATATATGCACTTGCTGTGCGAAGACCAGAATTAGGGCAGGCACCTTGGACACTGGATATGGATAGTCTTGAACATGAAGAGGAATAAAAGACTAAGGCTGGCTTTTTATGCTATCCTGCTCCTGTTGTTCCTGCTGGTGGGCTACAAGGTCTATCTGTACTTCTTTGAGACCGACTTTCAGGACCTAAACACCAGGAATATCCAGGATATTCAAAGGAGCTTGGCTGGTGAGTCCAGCTTTAGCTTTGCAGTGATAGGCAATATCCATAACTCCATAGGCATCTTTGACAAGAAGATCGTGCAGCACCTGAACCAGAGGGACCTGGACTTTCTGCTCAGTACAGGCAACTCTGTCTCCAACGGGGCTGATAACAATTACCGGGTGCTGTACAGGAGCCTGCAGAAGCTGGACATACCTTATGTCTTGGCCTTTGGGGAAAACGAGCAGGGGGAGTTTGATTCCTCCAACTTCTACGAGCACTTCGGCCCATTTTATTTTTCCTTCCAGCTGCAAGACTCCTATTTCATATTCTTGGACACCACTGGCGAGACCTCCTTGCAAGCCCAAAAGAGATGGCTGCTCAAGGAATTGGAGTACGCGGAGAGGTTCGAGCACTGTTTCTTGCTGCTGAACAAGCCTCCATTCAAGATGCTGGACCAGGAGCTGCAAAGCAAAAAGGCCTGGGTCCAGGATAGCGACTTCAGGGACTTTCTGCAGCAAAAGGCTGCAGAGTTCGGGGTGGATGCTGTGTTCGCCTCAAATCTGGCCACCTATGAGATGCAAAATATCCAGGGAGTGCCCTATCATGTCTCAGGTGGGGGCGGGGAGCTTTTATTGGATCAGCAGGAGAACAGCTATCATTATTTGCAGGTGGATGCAGACCAGGGCAGGATCTCAATAAACAAGGTGGACACAGTACAGCAGCCCAGTCAATGGCTAAGGCAGGTGGAGCATCTCTGGATGTTCATCAGGTCCATATTCTATGTTGGTGCCCTGAACTTCCTGCTTTTGCTCTGTCTTTTGGCCCTGCTGGCTTTGAAGCTCTATTCAGGCATAAGCAGGCAAAAGGTGTTGTACAGGGATTTTTCCAGGGATGAAGAGGAGTACCTGGACAGTCGGCTGAAGATCGCCATGTTCACCAACAATTATCTGCCCTTTGTGGGCGGGGTGCCCATATCCATATACAGGCTGCTCAAGGGCCTGAAGTCCTGGGGACACGCAGTAAAGATCTTTGCCCCGGAGTACAAGGAAAGCAATCAAAGGCTGGAGGAGCATGTTTTCAGATGCAAGCCGATCCTGTTCTACAGCAAGTTTGCCAATCTACCCATAGCAAACAGGTTCTCGCCGCAAATAGGAAAAGCCTTCCAGGAGTTTGCCCCGGATATTGTGCATTTGCATCATCCTTTCTGGATGGGCAAAAAAGGATTTAGTCTGGCCAGCAAGCATAACATCCCTGTTATCTACACCTATCACACCAGACTGGACAAGTATTCCCATTATGCGCTTTTCTCAGGCACTTTGTTCAGGATCTTGCTTGCGCATTACGTGTTCAAGCGCTTCGCAGACAAATGCGACGGCATAATCGTGCCTGCCTACTCCATAGAGGAATACCTGCGCAATCTGGGGGTCAGCACCTTGGTGGAAACTATCCCTACAGGGGTGGAGACAGATCGCTTCCACGGCCTGGATGAAAACCAGGTCCAGGCCCTGAGAAGCAAATACGCAGAGGATGCAGAGCTGCTTTTGCTTTGCGTGACCAGGATGACCCAGGAGAAGAATCTCTATTTCCTGTTGCAGTCCTTAAAGCAGGTATCTTTGCAAACCAGCAGGCCTTTTAAGTGTCTATTGGCAGGGGATGGACCAGAGCTGCAAGGTCTGCAGGACTATGCCCGGGAGCTGGATCTGGCCGGCCAGGTGATTTTTTTGGGCCAAGTGGAGCAGGAGGAGCTGCCGCTTTTTTATACTGCCAGTGATCTTTTTGTCTTTTCCTCCACTTCAGAGACCCAAGGCATGGTTATCTTGGAGGCCATGGCAGGAGGCTGCCCAGCAGTGGCTGTGAGGTCCAGTGGAATCGCGGATCTGATCCAGAATGGATACAACGGGTATAAGACAAGCGAGGATGTTAAGGCCTGGGCTGAGGCAGTGCTGCAGCTGCTGGAGGACCCCCAGGAGCTGCAGAGGATGTCCCGAAACGCCAGGGAGCAGGCAGAGAATTTCTCAGTAGAAAAGACTGCGCAACAAGTGCTGCGCTTCTATGCCCGGGTCCTGGCTGCCAAAAGCAGGCCTGGCTCCTAGGGTGTTGGTTATGGGAGCAACTACCTCAGCAATGGGCAGAAAGTATCCTCAGTTTCCAGTGTTGGGCATAGGCGCCCTGGTCTTGCATCAGGGCCAGGTACTATTGGTGCGCAGGGGGACTCAGCCTGCCCTGGGTGAGTGGTCCATCCCTGGCGGCATGGTGGAGCTGGGGGAAAGCCTGCAACAGGCTGCGGAAAGGGAGATCCTGGAAGAGACTGGAGTCAGGATCAAGGCAGGCGAGCCTGCTTATGTGTTTGATTGGATCCAGCGGGATCAGCCAGGTGAGGTGCTCTACCACTACGTGATTGTGGATCTTTGGGCAGAATACCTGCAAGGCAGCCCTGTTGCCGGGGATGATGCCCAGGAAGCGGGTTGGGTTGCTTTAAGTCAGCTGCAGGGGCTGGATCTGAATCAAAGCACCCGCTTTTTGCTGCAGAGACTTGATTTTATTCAGCCAGGCACCTATTTATAGTGGACTGCAATTTCTGCAGATGTGCAGGCTTGGCTATATAGTCGTCCATGCCTGCAGCTAGAAAATTCTGTCTGTCCTCCTCTGCTGCGTAAGCGGTCAAGGCGATGATAGGAATTCTGGCTTTTGGTGATTGGGAAATTGGAGAATTGAAAAATTTGGAATTCGAGGATTGCTCTTTTTCTTCTGCTTTCTGCTCACTGAGCTTTTGACTTTTGACTCCTGTCTCCAGGCCCCTGATCTCTGCTCCCTGCCCTCTGACTTCTGTCCTCTGCCCACTTTCTTCTTCTGCTCTGATTCGCCGGGTAGCCTCCACCCCGTCCATAACCGGCATCTGAATATCCATCAGCACCAGGTCCAAGCCGTTGTGCCGGATCATCTCCAGGGCCTGCTGGCCGTTTTCAGCAACGTATACCCTGTGGCCCATCTTCTGGAGCATGATCCTAATTGCCAGCTGATTAACCTGGTCATCCTCCACCAGAAGGATATTTAGCCTCTTGTTAGCAGTCGGCCTGGATTTTGGGGCAGCTAAAGGCTGGCTGGCTGGCAGCTCCTGTTTGGCCGGGACTGGCAGCCTGAGGATGCAGGCGGCTGTGGTGCCCTGGTCTGGCTGGCTGTCCAGGCAGATCTCCCCATGCATCATGTGTACCAGGCGCTTGACAATAGCCAGGCCCAGTCCAGCACCCTGGTGCTGTTTGGTGTAGGAGGAATCCCCTTGAGCAAAGGACTCAAATATATTCTGTAGCCCATCACTGGGTATGCCCTGGCCGGTATCGCTGACTGTGATCAACAGCCTCAGGGGGTCCAGGCTGGTCTCCTGTAAGGGGTGGGCCTCCAGGATGATTTGGCCCTGCTCTGTGTAGTTGACTGCATTGCCCAATAGATTGAAGATTATCTGCCGCAGGCGAACCTGGTCCCCTGATACTTGATCCTGGGGCAGCTTTTCCTGTTCAGGATTGATTAGCAGCTGCACCCCCTTGTTTTGGCAAAGGGGCTGGAAAAGCTCTAGTGCCTCCTGCAGCAGATCCCCCAGCTGGAATTCCTCCTGCAGCAGGCTGGCTTGGCCGGATTCCAGCTTGGCCAGCTCCAGGATGTCTCCCAGCAGTCCGGATAGCCTCTGGCAGGATTTGAGTGCGGATTGCAGGTAATCGTTTTGTTCCCAGCTAAGGTTAGTGTCCTGCAACAGCTGCAGCATGCCCAGGATGCCGTTTAGCGGGGTGCGAATCTCATGGCTCATGTTGGCCAAGAACTCGCTTTTGGCCTGGCTGGCAGATAGGGCCTGCTCCTTGGCCTGGCGCAGGTCCTGGATGAGTTTTTTCTGCTCGGTGATATCCCTGGAGCTGACGATGATCCCTTCCACTTTGCGGTTGGGACCAAAGCAAGGGTAGTAGCGGACATCCCTGTAGAGCTGCTCGCCCTGATCCGATTCCAGACAGTGCTCGAATTGCACCTCCTTGCCCTGCAGGCATTGCTCCAGGTAGGGCTTGATGTCCCGGGCAAAGACTTCCGGACCAAAGATATCCTCTATGCTGCGGCCAATGATCTCTGACTTGTCCAGGCCCAGCTTGCAGCTGTAGGCCTGGTTTACTGTTTGATAAACATAATTGCGATCCACAAAGGACATGGCGTCCTTGACCGTGGAGATGATCTGCTGCTGCAGGCGCATATTCTGCACCTGGTGCTCAAACTCTGCTTCCCTCTCCAGATTGTACAGGGCGAAGGAAAGGTCCTGGATCAGCTCCTGGAAAAGCTCCAGCTCTTCTGGGTCCAAGGCCATGTCCTCTGGAATGGATACCGTGAGCAGGCCGAAGAACCTGCCTTGATGCTCCAGGCGGCCTGCCAGGCCTGCCCTGGAGTAAGCCCTGCGGCTCAAGGGGCATGGTTCACATTCCTGGTAGGGCTGTTTTACAGTGAGGATCCTTTGTCCAGCCAGGACTTCCTGCAGGCAATGCAGCTGCTTGGACTCTATGTGTTCCTGCAGTGTCTGGCCAGCATCCTCCAGCCCGCTTTGGGAAAAATCCTGGAGCTCTCCTTGTTCACTGAGCAGGGCAATCCAGGCGTTGAAATAGCCCCTGGTCTGGACCAGGTTCTGGCAGGTCCTTTTCAGCAAGCGTTTCTGGTCCTTTTCCTGGGTGATTAGCTGATTTACATTGCGGAGGGCCTTCAGGACAGCATTTAGATGCTGCAGACGCTGTTCCGCTTGCTTGCGCTGGGTGATGTCCGTTACAAAGCCTTCCAGGAAGTGCTCTCCCTGGCTGGTTTGGGGCACTGCCACTCCCTTTTCCCAGACCCATTTCTCATTGCCCTTCGCATCCTGGATGCGGTATTCCAGGGTATAAGGGCTGGAGTTGGCTACTGCAAACTGGACTTCGTTCCAGACACGCTCCTTATCCCAGGGATGTACCAGTTCTGCGTAGGAAATTTTTTTATTCTGCTGCATGTCTTGTGGTTCATACCCGGTTAGCTCCAGGGAGCCCTGGGATACGAAATGCATGGTCCAGCTGCGGTCGAATTTGCACCTGTAGGCCATGCCCGGCATATTGGCCATCAGGGTGCTTAGCTGGCGCTGGCTTTCCTGCAGCTCCCTTTCTGTGGACTTTAGCCTGAGCAGGGCATTGATATGGGCCAGCAGTTCCTTGGGAGATATGGGTTTGGTCAGGTAACCGTCAGCCCCTGCCTCCAGCCCTGCAATGCGCTCTTTTTCCTGTACATGGATGGCTGAAAGGTGCAGGATAGGAATATGCGCTGTTTGAATGTCTGTTTTTAGTTTCTGGCAGACTTGGAAGCCATCTATGTCCGGGAGCCTGACATCCAGCAGGATCAGGTCCGGCTGCAGTTCAGAGGCCAGCTCCAGGGCCTTTTGGCCTGAGGAGGCTTCTGTGACCTCATAACCAGTCTTGCGCAGTACTTGACTGCTGAATAACAGCCCAGTTTGATCGTCATCCACGTTCAGGATGTGCTGCTGGATTTTTTGAACCATGTTTTGCTCCCAAGTTGCAGCTAGCGGCAGTCAATAGCTTGGATCCTGAGAATGATGCCCAGGAAATATTCCCATCTTCAAGCTAGCTGATTATATCCTGAAAGGCAAGAGTCAAATCCAGGGGCTGGAGGAAAGCGTTCAGGGGCAGCCCATGCTACTACTATCACTAAACTTTATATAGCGGTCCACAGCCAACTCCTTGTCTGTTTTGTCCCATGACTACAGTGCAGCCTATGCCCCCTTGCCGAATCAGGCCTTATGCAGTAGACAAATCTTAAGGCGCAAGGTTCTGTCAGGAGAGGATCCTGCAGGCCTTAAGACCATCCTGGGTGGCCCAGTCAGAATGTATATGCAGTAATGACAGCTTTTCCGCAGGGGTTAAACATGACCAACCAAGATGATAGCTCCTCCCATCAGCCCCAGAGCCAGATCTGCGAATCGATCCATGTGGCCAGGCAGCCGGTTTTCAATACGGATATGTGCGTTTGGGGATACGAGCTCTTGTTTCGCCACAGTGCGCAGAGCACCCAATCCAAGTTCCTGGACGGGGAGGCTGCCACCTCCCAGGTGATAGTGGACGGCTTCAGCATGGCCACGGAATGGATCTCTGCAAAACAGAAGGTGCTGATAAACTACCCTGCCTCCCTGCTGGTGCAGGGCATACCCCGGGCTTTGCCCTCGGACATGGCAGTGGTGGAGATACTGGAGACAGTGTACCCAGAAAAGGAGGTCCTGAAGATGTGCCGCCAGCTCAAGTCAGAGGGGTATAGCCTGGCCCTGGACGACTTTGTGGGGGACCCTGGATACGAACCCTTCCTGGAGCTGGCAGACCTGATCAAGGTGGATGTTCTGCATCTTTCCCGGGACAATCTGAACCATCTGGCCCAAGACTTGAAGAGACATTCCGCTGCCCTGTTGGCTGAAAAAGTCGAGGACCTGGAAACCTTTGATCACTGCAGGGAGCTGGGATTCGATCTGTTCCAGGGTTTTTTCTTCAGCCGGCCCCAGACTGTCTCGGATAAAAAGCTCTCCTCCAACCAGCTTACCAAGTTGAACCTGCTCCAGGAACTGGGCAAGCCAGAGCTGGAAGTCTCCAGGATAACCCAGATAATCCAGGAGGACGTGTCCCTTAGCTACCGTTTGCTGCGCTACATAAATTCCCCGGGCATGGGGCTGGCCTTTACTGTAAAATCCATTGCCCAGGCGGTTAATCTGCTGGGATCAAAGAGGATCACAGTTTGGCTGCGGGTTTTGGTCATGGCGGATATGAACCACTCCCCCCAGGCCCAGGAGCTGTTGTTCATCTCCCTGCAAAGGGCCTGGATGCTGGATATAATAGCCCGGGAGCAAAAGAGCGATTATCTGGAGCCGGATACCATGTTCCTGCTGGGGCTTTTTTCCTCCCTGGACACCATTTTATCCCTGCCCATGAAACAAATAGTGGGCAAGCTCTCCCTGGAGCCCGAGCTGGCTGATACCCTGCTGGGCAAGAACACTGAGCTGGGTCTGTGGCTGGGCCTGGCCATGGCCAGCGAGCGCGGAAACTGGGAAGAAGTGGATTCCCGCCTGGAGAAGGCCGGCATATCCAGGAAAGACTTGGCCTGGGCCCAGAACCAGGCCGCCACCTGGAGCAAGGAGGTTTTGGT
The DNA here is from genome assembly GCA_051744965.1 of Thermodesulfobacteriota bacterium. Classification (GTDB taxonomy): domain Bacteria; phylum Desulfobacterota; class Desulfovibrionia; order Desulfovibrionales; family Desulfothermaceae; genus CAZBUB01. The sequence goes on from JBNJDO010000030.1 coordinate 21,489, forward strand.
CGGCGAGGGTTGATGCCTCTGCCAAGGCTGTCTGGGCTTTGCTTATAGCTTGTATTCCTGCTCAACTTCCCTCCCTGAAATCCATTATGCTTTTTGCAAAGCCGAAGGTGTCCAGTTCTTCAGCTTTGCAGAGCAAGCTGTCTGATTTGCCTCACCTGCTGGTTCCTGTTATTAGCTAAAGTAATGTGAGGGATGCCTAGTAAACAGCTAGATTCAGGAATAAGGGAAGTTTCGGAAGCCGGATATGAAGGTTACTGAGCCGGAGAATGTGCAGACCTGCCTGCAGGCCGCAAAAGATCAGCGCTCCAAGTTTATCCTCTCCATGCCTGAGGAAGCCAGCAGTATCTCCAGCCTGAACTGCACCCTGGAGGATTTTGATCAGGATTATCTCTATCTGGAGGTATCTTCCCTGAAGCAGGGCAATTCGCAGTGGGTAGGCCTGGAGGTGACCTGCTACTTCAGGTTGGTGCAGAAAAAAGGCAGCCGCAAGCAGACCTTTTTCAACTTCTCGGGCAGGGTCAGCAAGGTGAGCAAGAATGCGGCCGGGTTTGTGGAGCTGGTCCTGGACAGGCCATCTAGGCTGGATATAGGTCAGAGGCGGTCCAGCATGCGCATCGAGATCGAGCTTGAACATATCCTGGGCTTTTATCTCTGGGAGGAAAAGCGTTTTATCCGGTCCAAGCAGGAGGGACAAAGCCAGGGTCTGTATCCGCCCGGACTGCACCTGGAGCATCTTCGCTCCGGCTCCTTGAGGATTATGGACATTTCGGCTGGAGGGATGAAGCTCAGGGTGCCGCCCAGGGTGCTCAAGGATCTGGAACTGCAATTGGAGCAGGGCACATTGCTTGTGCTTTGGATCACCCTGCACGAGCCTTCAGGAGACAAAAAAGAGCAGTACTGGCTAAAGGCCAGGATTAAATACAACATCCAGGATTTCGTGAGCAGGGATCTGGATATAGGCCTGGAGTTCACCCATTTGGGCAAGATCGACGAAAACAGGAAGCTGAAATGGATAAGGGTCCAGGGGCACGTGGTGGAGGAGCTGCAAAACTGGACCCAGAGAAGATACCTGGAGCAGTTTCGCAAAGGGATTGCGGACTGAGGCAGGTGGTCAGCGCTCCAGGCGCAGGTCGGGCGGCATGCCCTGGCGCGAGGCCCAAGAGGCTCCTGCTGGGCAGTAGCGACTGCCCACCCAGCTTGAATGGAAGAAAATCAATCGCAGGCGGAACACACGGAATTTGCGTTGCCAGGCAAAGCTGCAAAGAAGCTTCCGTGCCTTTCTGTATGTTCAGTGGGCAAGGTATCTCTTTATCGCTCCCACGCTCTGCGTGGGAGCGTAGCTCGACCGCTCCTGCGGTCACGGTGGATGCAGAGCGTCTGGGGAATGACACCACACCGCAGGGGCAAGATTAATCGCGCTTCTCACTTTTACGCAACCAATCTGATACAGTCTCAATAAAGTGGTGAAAGTCTCGCAATCTTTTGCTGAAGATACCAAACACAATTGAATCATCTATGCTTTCATATCTATGTACCAGCATGTTGCGAAATGAGGCCATATTCTGAAACATCTGCAGGTCATTCT
>JBNJDO010000031.1:0-22550 GCA_051744965.1 Thermodesulfobacteriota bacterium
GCGCCTGTGCTGAAATAGCGGTTGCCATGGCCCATGTAGACCAGGGCGGAGCTGTCTTCCCTGGCCATCTGTACGTCCGGGGCCAAAAGCTCGGCTACTTCCTGGATGTCCTGCATGTGAGGCGGATGGGGTCCGTTCCTGCCCAGAAGCGGCCTGCCCAGGGCCAGCCTGGAAAAAGGCTTCCATTTTTCCTTTACAGTGCGAATGCTGTCCAGGGACTGGAGCAGGGAGCAAAGCTCCTGGTATTCCTCTCCATTGAAGACATGGGTGGGCTGAAGCACAATGCTGCGGTATTCGTCATTTTGCAAATCCGCCAAGGTAGCCAGGGGAGTCTTGATGGACAGCAGCCACCGCTGGTCCAGTTCAGGATGGGCCTGCCAGAACTCCCTGTCTTCTGCTCGGCTGGCCCAGATCTTGCGGATGGTGTTGGAGGTGAAGGCCAGGCGCACCGGCAGGTCTGGATAAAGCCCCTGGGCGGTGGACAGGATGTTCAAAAGTCCGGGCAGGGCCTTGGGGCGGCTGGTGCCGAAGCCAGCAATAATAATGGCATTTTTGTTTTCTAACATGGTGGTGATTATCCTATATAGAAATTACAAGCACCCAGATTTCAATTTTTTAGATGGAGTCTAAAAAAAGATCAGGAAAAACACAAACCCTACCAATATCAGGCTCAGGACCCTGAAAGTCTGGCCCAGGAGCAGGATCTTGGCCCCCAGGCCAGGGGAGTAGATCCCCATGTACCTGGGCAGCTGGTGGCGCAGCATGCGCAGAGGCATGGCCAGGATGCTGCCGATGAGCAGGGCCAGCACCCCTTGCTCGAAATTGAGCACTCCCTTTTGCAGAAGCGCCCCTGCAGTGGCAAAGCCTGAGGTGTAATCTGCGATAAACCCGGCCACCACCATGGAGACCGCCTCCAAGGGCAGGAAGGCGTCCAGGGCTGTTTGGGCCAGAAGATCCCTGCTCCAGGAGAAGAAACCCAGGGAGTTCAGGCAGTAGACCAGGATGAAGATGGGCAGCACAAACTGCAGGACTCTAAGCAGCCTGGGCAGGAGGTTCTTTTTTATCCTCTCCCAGGCCTGGGCCAGACCGAATGCTGCGCTGGCTTCCCGGGATTCTGCAGGGTCTTCGTTGCTTGCAGCTGCTTGCTGCCTGGACAGGCTCCACCTGCCGTAGAGCAGGAACAAAAGGGTACGCAGCAGGGTGGCAAGAAACACCAAAAGCAGGTAAGCCGCACCCACCCAGCCGGTCAGGGGCAAAACCAGGAAGATGGTGGTGGGCAGATGCAGGAAATAGGCGGGCAGCTGGTTCACGAAATTGGCCAGAAAGAGCTGCTTGGTGCTGATCTTGCTTTCCTGGTAGAAGCCCAGGAGCATGCTGTTGGCTGCCACTCCAGAGAAAAAGGCTGTGGTAAAGGCTGCAGAGCAGCGCTGGCCCAGGCGGCCGAAATTGAAAAGGGGCCTGGCCAGTACAGCCAGATATCTGGTCCAGCCTGTGGCCTCGATAACTTCGCCCACTGCCAGCCCTGCGGTGACCAAAATCATAATGCGCAGCAGGGGCCAGAACAGATCTTGCCCCAGCTGGCCCGGGTCTGTCTCTAGACCGGAAAAAAACAGGCCAGCCAGCAGGAACAGGCTCAAGAACAGGGCCAAAACCGGACCCTGGTATTTGGGCCTAGTCCGAGGATTCATGGCCCTTTCCGGGCTTGGAGATGATCAGGGTCCAATATTTGGGACTTTGCTGGCAGAGCCTTTGCACGTCCTGGAAGACCTCCTGGTCCGGGAAGCCGCAGCGCACCACCCCCACGCTATTTTGCAGCCTGCCGCTTTCCTGCAGGGTGCTGCAGATGTCAGAGATGTTCTTGTAGGCCTTGAGGAAGACCACATTGTCCACCTGCTCGGTGAGCTTCTTCAATCCGCTGCCGCCCTGTACTCCGGAAAGCAGGAGCAGGTTCTCCTCGCCCTCCACCAGGGGGGTGTTGGTGGCTGCTGCCGCAGCCTGGTAGGAGGTGATTCCAGGGATGGTTTCAATCCTGGTCTGGGGAGATAGTTCCTGGATCCGGCGCAGCAGGTAGCCGTAGGTGGAATAGGTCAAAGGATCGCCCAGGGTAATGAAGGCTGCGCTCTTGCCCTGGGAGATTTCCTGCAGAATGATCTGGGCATGCTCCTGCCAGGCCCGGCTTGCTGTCTGCCTGTCCATGGTCATGGGAAAGGGCAGCAGGCTGATCTGGGTCTGCTGGGGCAGGTAGGGCCGGGCGATCTTCAAGGCCAGGCTGTGCTGGTTCTTGCTGGAGGAGGCGGAAAAGACCACGTCCACCTCCTTGAGGATGTTTGCTGACTTTACAGGGATCAGCTCCGGGTCACCTGGCCCCACGCCTATGCCGTACAAGGTGCCAGGGGTGGTGTGTTTCTTGTTTGGGTCCTGCATTTTTTTGCCTAGGGTTATGGGGTTAGGTTGCAGTATGAATGCCACTACTGTGGAGGCGACCCATACCTTCTTATGAAGAGGATTAGGCCTGAATCTACCTGTCCTGGGCCAGGTCCCACATCCTTTCCTTGACCTCTTCAGTAAACAGTTCAGGGTACAAATGGCCGCCGATGACAGCTATGCCCTGCACCAGACGCAAGGTGGGCCTGGAGACCAGTTCCTCATCAATGATATAGATCTCTTCCTGCTTTATGGCTTCTATGAGGTGCAGGCCAGGCTCATTGCGGATTTCTTCCTTGCTGGGCTGGTTCATGGGTCCTTGCTGGGAGAGGTAGACTTCTATGTCTTCTGCCTGGGATATCAGACGTTCCTTGCCCATCTCAGCTATGTTCGTGCCCCGTACCGGCTTGGCATCAGGGGCAGCATTTTTGCCCCCTGCGGCCTCTAGGGCAAATATGGGCATGGAGTCCGGGGCAAAGGTCTTGAGCTGTCCGTGCATGGCTTCGAAAAAGACCTGTTTTTTTTCCTGCAGCCCTTTAGTAAGCTCCCCAGCGTAGTCCACAGCTGCCTGGAAGCTCTCCTGCATCTTTTGGGCTTCCCCTTTTTTGCCGGTCAAAACCCCCAAGATCTGCCAGTAGGTGAACATCTCTTCCACGTTCCCTGGCTGCAGAGAGACTACAGTGACCCCGGAGCGTTCCAGGGTCTGGATCAATTTGGAATAGCCCTGGTCGATCATGGGCCGGATCAGGACCAGGTCCGGCTTTACAGAGAGGATCTTTTCCGGACCCTGCTGATAGGATAGGGACTTCTTTTCCTGGGCCTCTGGGGGATAGCTCTCATGCAGGCCCACGCCTTTGATCTCCTGGTCCAGCCCCAGGCTGAAGAGGTTCTCGGTGTGCGCTCCGTACAAGGAGACAATGCGCTGGAAGGGTTCCTCCACCTGGATCTTTCTGCCGCTGCTGTCCTGGATCTGGTTTTCCCCCAGGACTCGCATCTGCTCGTCCTGGGCCCTAGCTGCAGCAGGGAGCAGCAACAGCAGGGCTGTCAGCAGGAGAAGGGAAATAATCCTGTTTTGCTGTAAGGGGTGATGCATTTTTGAACCTCAATGAAAAAGATTTCAAATTCAAAATAACTATCATGCCCTGGGTAGGGCATAACCAAGTATGGAAAACTTCAATCCACAACGCAAAGGGCGAGCGCCGCTCTTATAAGAAAAGGGCGAGCGCCGCTCTTATAAGAAAAGGGCGAGCGCCGCTCGCCCCTACTAGCAGCGCAGCAGCACGTCACTTTTCTTTGTTCCCAGGGTCACCCTGGAAGGTCTTTTTCTTATGGCTTTGGCCATCCTCTTGCAATTTGTAATCTTTGCAATTTTAGATCCTGTATACTACCTGGGCGCTCCTGGCGTAGTCATCATAATGCACCTTGGCCGGGACCTCGAAGACCCGCTGCAGGTTCTCTTCGCTCAGCACCTCCCTGGTGGGGCCGTTTAAGACCAGCCTGCCCTGCTTGAAGAATATCAGCTCCTGGCAGAAGGCTGCAGCCAGATTGATGTCCTGGAACACAGCTAAGATGGTGGTGCCCTGCTCCTGGTTCTTTTGCCTAAGCAGGGAGAGCAGGTGCAGGCCGTGCTTGATGTCCAGGCTGGAGGTGGCCTCGTCCAGGATCAGCACCGGGGTATCCTGGACCAGGGCCCTGGCAAAGACCACCCGCTGGCGCTCCCCTCCGCTCAGCTCGGTTACGTATCTGTGCTGCAAGTCCTGCAGTCCGGTCTGCCTTAGTACCTTTTGCACCATATCCAGGTCATTTGCGCTAGGCGGAGAGAACCTGGGCAGATAAGGGTAGCGGCCCATGAGCAGGACCTCCAGGACCCGAAAGGGGAAGTTGAGCTGGAAGTCCTGGGGCACCAGGGCCAGCTCCCGGGCCAATTCCTTTCTGCCCCAGGCTGCCAGGCGTCTGCCCTGGTAGCTGATCTGTCCCTTGCTGGGGATCTTGTGCCGGATCAGCAGATCCAGCCAGGTGGTCTTGCCGCTGCCATTGGGACCCAGAATTCCATAGATCCCGCCCTGACGAAGAGTAATATTGATATCCCGCAGGATCTCTGTGTTTTGGTTTTTGAAGTATACATCTTGCAGTTGAAAAGGCATATGCTTTGCACCTTACTGGGCCGCGTAATGCATCTGCCGTTTGCGAAAGATATAACAGAAAAACGGGCCGCCTATCAGGGCGGTGAGTACTCCAATAGGCACCTCTGCAGGCAAAAGAGTCCTGGTGGTAGTGTCCGCAGCCAAAAGCAGGATCGCTCCGGCCAGGAGACTGACCGGCAAGAGCCTTCTGTGCTCAGGGCCAGTCACAGAGCGCATCATGTGCGGCACCAGCAGTCCCACGAATCCGATGATTCCGGAGACAGAAACACAGATCGCAGCCACCAGGGAGGCGGTAACGAGCAGCACCAGGCGCATTCTGCTGGTGTCCACGCCCAGGGATTCTGCAGCCCTGCTGCCCAGGCAGATCAGGTTCAAGTCCCGGGCATGGAACATGAATACACAAAAGCCAAATAGCAGCAAAACCCAGGTCAAAAGCAGCTCCGGCCAGGTGCTGGAGGCGAAGCTGCCCATAAGCCAAAAGATGATCACCGAAACCCGTTCCTGGGCCAGATACTTGAACAGGCTGATGCCTGCGGACAGGATCGCGCCCACAATGACCCCGGAAAGGATCAGGTTGTTCGAGGACAGCCCCCCTGCGCTGGAGGAGAGGTAGATCACCAAAAGCAGGGTCAGGCTGCCGCAGATAAAGGCGAACAAGGGCAGGGTATACAAGCCCAAAAAATTTAGATTGAGGAGTAGAACCAAAGAGGCTCCGAATGCAGCGCCTGAGGAGACACCCAAGGTGTAAGGGTCAGCCAGGGGATTCAGCAAAAGGCCCTGGAAGATGACCCCAGCCAGGGCCAGTCCCGCTCCCACAACTGCTGCGGTGAGCACCCGGGGCAGGCGGACCTCAAAGATCACGGTGCGCCAAAGCTCGTCCATCTGCTGCAGATGCTCCCCCTGGCCGCTTAGCTTGAAAAATATGGCCTGGGCGGTGCTAAGCAGAGGAATCTGTACATACCCCATGCTTACCGAGGTCAGAATCAAGGCCAGCAGGCAGAGGGCCAAGAGTATTATCAAATTGGGGGTGCTGATCTTCATTTTGCAGTAAAAAACCCGGGTCGAAGTCCTCGACCCGGGATGTCCCATTTTCATCTCCGGTATCTTTGCTTGCTGCAGTCCTGCTGCAATTTAAAGGACTGCGATCCAGACAGGTCTTCTGACTCCCGGATCTTCCTAATCACCGCGCCTTCCCATCGGGCACTCACGTTCCTAAAAGCCCTTTATTTAGAGCAAAGCTTTTAGCTCTAACCCTCATTCAGGCTAGATTTGAGCATTTCCGTGAGTGCCGGACAGTGGCTTAGCTGCGGCTTTTGTCCCCGGTTACAGCGGTGGGTCCGTCCCTGCCTTGCACAGGGTTCCCTATTAAGCGCAAAAGCGCATCTGGATCAGATCTAGCCTGGATTATTCTGCAGCGCTGTTTTTGCAGCACTTTGCTCCAGGCCTTATTGGTAAAGATTAAACTTTCTTAACCCAAACAGCCAGCCTGGGTCAAGCAGGGCTTGAAACGGGTCAATATGCACTAGGCTTAAGCAGCTTTGCTTTTACCAGGGTCAGGCAGTGATTACAAACAGAGTCCCTAATCTTAGGGTATGGAGGTGCTTCGACAAAGATTCTTAGGCCCAACCGCCCCAGGATGACAGATAAATCACAGCTAATGTTCTTTTTCCTTAAAAGTCCAGACTCTCCAGGTACTTCAGATCCCTGGCCTGGGTGTTCTTGCTGCCTACGGCCAGGATCTCGATCTTGCCTGAGAAGGTCTTGCGCCAATAGATGCGGCCTTTATGCGCGAATTCAGTCTCCCAGGCTGTTACATTGCTCCGGGAAAAGACCTTGCGCTTTACGCTGACCAGTGAGGGGTCAGCATTAAGGGTATGGATAATCTCCTCAGCCTTTAGCTTCCAGTCCTCTGGCAGCTGGGAAAAACCTTCCAGGGCTCGCTCCTGGAATATCAGTTGCTTGTACAAGGTCTGGAAGCGCTTGCTGTAGATGCTCTTTTGCTTGTCCTGCTTTTTGTTTCGGGCCTGAGTCCCGGTCTGCAACTGCTCTAGCCTCTGGGCCAGATCCTGGACTTCCTGCTCCCTGTCCTGACGCTCTGCATTGGTCTTTGCCAGCTGCTCCTCCAAGGATTCCAGTTCAGCCAGGGCCTCTTCCTGGGTGTTGCGCACCCGAAAATCAGCGTCCTGCAGTCTATGCTGCAGTTCTTCCACCTGGGTTTGAAATTCCTCCTGTTGCTGTCTGGCCTTCTGCAGGCTCTGTCTTTCCTCTTGCAAGCGTTTTTTGGTGTCCTGCAATTCCTGCTCCTGGATACGGGCAGCCCTCTCAGAGGCTTTGACCCGGGATTGGTAGGAGAAATACAAAAGCAGAGTAAAAACAAAGATATAGAAAAGCAAGACCAGGTTGGCCAGCCAGGTATTGCGGGGTATTTGTACTGTCAGGCTTAGATTAAGGCCTTGCTGCAGGATGCGTTGATTTTCCAGGGCCACCAGGTTGCTGTGCAGCTGGCTGTACAGAAGGTCTTCCTGGCGCAAAGTAGGGGCTGAGAAGCCTTCCTGGAACTCGTAAACTGGATAGATCATCTGCCCCTGGGCAGAGCGCACCAGAACCTGGAATTCCACTCCCAGCCTAGTGGCTTGGCGATTCTTTCTGAATTTCTGGATATTGCCCTTGATTTCCTCCTGCAGTCTTGTCCGGCCCTGCAGCAGGGCCTGCTGATCCTGGATCAGGCTTTGCCTCAGCTCCTGTTTCCAAGTCTTTTGCAGGTAGCTCTCCAGACCCTGAATGCTGAAGATATACAGAACCGGGGGCAGGAAGATGCACAGATAAAGGATTCTAAAGGAGAGAAGGCTTACTCCTGACTGGCCTGAGCCCAAGAGGCTCTCCTTGAGCCCTGAGAATAGATTTTTAATAGACATGGTGCAGCCGGATAATGTGCAAAGCAGCCAAAAAGTTTAGACAGCCGGAACTGGTTCTCTGTACACTACTTTGCTGGTCTTGTCAGGGGCAAGGGAATGGGAGCAGACCCAAGTCCTGGGGGGATAGCTTCAAAAAAGCGCTTAAGCCTCGGGCTGGCTAGGGGAGCTGTTAACAATCCTGGTTACTGTGGGCAGATCCTCAGGTTCAAGAGCGCTTTTGCGGCGGCTGTAGGCCCTGATGCCCAAGTAGGCAAGAGCCAGAAAACCCAGGCTGAAAATTACTGCTGAGGCGTCCTGGTTGCCCAAAGGGTTCAGGGCATTGCCCAGGATGGCGCCCAGGATCAGAAAGAATAAGGGGATCAGATACAAAATGGCCACGGCCTTTTTAGCGCTCTCCAGGACCATCCTGATCTCCACTTGCTGCCCTGGCCCTGCCCCAACAGGGTTCAAGGCCTCAATAAGCATGTGGTCCTGGCCAAAGGGATGGCAGAAGCTTTTATGCCCACAGGATTCGCAGGCAGAGCCTTTCTGGACCTTGATTTGGACCTTGCTGCCAGGCAGGGTCTTGACTACCTGCCCCTGTTCCAGGACTGTATTGCCTGCCATATAACTTAGATTGCTCCGAAGCAGATGGAGTTTATGGCTTTCCTTGTGTAATGAGCACTTTTACTAATGCAACCGAAATGCTCTTTACATTCCGGTTGCATTAGTTGCCGCGCTAAAAGCGCGGCTTGCAGCGTGCAAAAATTCAAAAGACCTTTGACCTTGTTAGTCAGCAGCCTGGGCGGCTGCCTGCTCTGGTTCTTCCTGGGCCTGCAGATCCCGCATGGATCCTGTGGGACACTTCTCCACGCAGACCTTGTGGGCTTTGCACCTCTCAGGCAGGACCACCGGCATTTTGTCCTGCATCACCACAGCTCCCTCAGGGCATTTTTTCAGGCACATGCTGCAGCTGATGCAGCCCACGCTGCAGACAGACTTGACCACCTTGCCGGAGTCGTGGGTGGAGCAGAGATTGGCAGTGGGCTGGCTAATAGGGATCAGCCTGGGCAGGTTCCTGGGACAGGCATTTATGCAGCAGCCACAGCCGGTGCAGAGGTAGTTGTTGACCACTGGCAGGCCGTTCTCGCCCATGCTTAGGGCATCAAATGGGCAGGCCCTGACACAGGTGCCCAAACCCACACAGCCGTATTTGCAAGCCTTGTCCCCACCAGTGGAGACAATGGCAGCGTAGCAGTCCTCTGCCCCGGAATACTCAAAGCGCTTCCAGGCCTTGTCGTGATCCCCCTGGCAGAAGATCCTGGCCACTTGGCGTTCCCCTATGGCCACCTCCACTCCCAGTACGCAACAGACCTGTTCGGTGACGTCAGCTCCTGCAGCCACGCATTTATTGGGAGATTCGCCTTTATCCACTATAGCCTCTGCGTACTCCCCGCATCCAGGATAGCCGCAACCGCCGCAATTAGCGCCGGGCAGGATATCCATGATGGTTTCGGTCCTGGGATCAGTGTAGACATAGAATACCTTGGCAGCCAGGCCCAGCACCAGGCTGAGCACTACTCCCAATCCGGACATGGCAAGTACTGCGCTGAAAAAGGATGTCATGGCAGGCTACTTCCTTTAGGGTTCCGGGTTCTGAGTTCCCAGTTCCAGGTTCCGAGTTTATGGTTCCCAGTTCCGGGTTCTGCATTGATTAAGGCATTGTATTCCCAGAGCTCAACAAAACGCATTATGTATACCTTTGCCAGCTCCTATTGGCCCAGCCCTACAAAGCCATGGAAACAAAGGGCCATGATTCCGGCTGTGATCAAGGCTATTGGGAATCCGCTCATCAGGCTAGGTACCCTGCCCAGGGCAAATCTTTCCCTGATTCCAGCCAGACAGAGCAGGGCCAGGCTAAAGCCCAGTGCTGTGGCAAATGCGTAAATCACTGTCTGCAGGAAGGAATGCTCTTCCTGGATATTCAGGATGGCCACACCAAATATCATGCAGTTGGTAGTGATCAGGGGCAAGTAAATGCCCAAAGCCTTATATAGTGGAGGTGCCACCCTCTGCATCACGATCTCCACCAGCTGCACCAAGGAGGCTATGACCAGGATAAAAGAGACAGTGCGCAGGTACTCCAGCTCCATGGGCACAAGCAGGAAGTTGTAGACATTCCAGGTAATGGCGCTGGCCAGGACATTGACGAAAAGTGCAGCCCCGGACATGCCCAAGGCACTGTCCAGACTGCTGGAGACGCCAATAAAAGGGCAAACCCCCAAAAACCTGATCAACAGGATGTTATTGGCGAACATGGCTGTGACTATGAGCAGCAGATACTCATCCATGGCAAAAACCCCTCGGGCTGTTGGTTATATCTAGCAGCGGCCCTTCTCCAGCTTGACCGAGACCACGTTCATCGCAAATATGAGCAGGCCCAGAAGAATAAAGGCCCCAGGCGGTTGCTGGAAGAGCTCAAATCCCATGTAGTTGGCAGGCATGACCTGCATTCCGAACCAGGTGCCTGCACCTATTATCTCTCGGATGGAGGCCAGCACCACCAGGGATAGGGTGAAGCCCAAGCCCATGCCTACACCGTCTGCTATGGCCAAATGCACTGGATTTTTCCTGGCAAAGGCCTCAGAGCGGCTTAAAATCAGACAGTTGACCACGATCAAGGGTATCCAGATGCCCAAGACCTCGAACAGGGAATAAAAATAGGCCTCCATGAGCAGTTCCACTATGGTCACTGCTGAGGCAATGATTACAATGAAGACCGGGATCCTGACCTTGGGAGGGATTATGTTCCGAATCGTGGAGACCAATGTATTGGCCAGGAAGAGTACAAAGATAACCCCGCAGCCCAGGCCCAGGGCGCTGTCCACACTGGCTGTGACCGCAAGGGTGGGGCACAGGCCCAGGACAATCCTTAACGGAGGCAGGTCACTCCAAAGCCCCTTGGTGAATTCCCTAACCATCTGCGCCATATGCTAATCTCCTCATGGCTGTCTTTGAGCCGGATTCAGGGCAAGATTACTCTTCTTCCAGTATCTTGGACTTGTGCTCCTGAAATATCTCCACGCCTTTTTGCACCGCGTTTTGAATGGCGTGGGAGGTCATAGTGGCCCCGGAATGGGCGTCAATATCCGGGCTGCGGGCGGCAAAGTTGGCGTCCAGGGGTTTGCTCTTGAACTGGCCCATGAATTCTTCACTGTTGATGGCCTTGGTGCCTACACCCTGGGTTTCGGAATGGGTGGTCACATCCACGCTGCCCACCTCTTCATCCTCCACCAGAATGGAAACCATGACCCCCACATCCCCTTCATAGCCGCCGGCCTCGGTCTCCAGGGCCACGGCCTGCAGTTCTCCACCTTGCTTGGCCAGGAAAAAAACCTGTTCCTGGGGCTTGCCCCGGCTGTCCTCGCCAATTGCCAGAGTCAGCCTGTCCTGTAGGGGATCATTGTCGTAATCCACGCTGGCCAGGGCCTCTTCCAGGGCAGGGGCCTTGATGTTCTTCAGCCTCTGGTATTCTATCTGATCCTCGGTGGCCATTTTGACCAGGGACAGGGCGCCGCCCCAGAATCCAGTGACAATGGCCAACACCACGACCATCCTCAAGATTTCCCTTGCAGACACGACTACCTCCTCCCGAATACCTCGGGCGTGATTTTATCCAGAAATGGCGTGGCCAGATTCATGATGAACACTGCATAAAAAGCCCCGAAGGGCCATTCTCCCCAGGTGCGGATAATTACAGTCAAGATTCCGGCTGCCAGGCCGAAGATGATCATGCCCTGGGGGGAAACAGGGGTGGAGGGCATGTCTGTGGTCAGGAAAAAAGCAGCCAGAAAAGTGCCACCAGCCAAAAGGTGGAATATGGGATCTGCATATATGTTCGGATTTATGGCCCAGAACAGCCCGGAGAACAAAAAGACTCCAGCCAGGTAGGGAATTGGCAGACGCCAATTGATTACTTTGCGGCCCAGGAGGTAGATCCCGCCTATGAGCAGCATAAGTGCGGAAACCTGGCCCAAATAGCCTGGAGTGCGGCCCAGGAAGAGGTCTGCAAAGGAGAAGTACTCCCGGACAAAGGCTGGTCCCTGGTCTTTGAAAACCTGCATGGGGGCAAGGGTAGTGCCCGGGTCAGCGGAAGGCAGGCTCCAGTCCTGCATATAGTCTGGAAAGGATATCTTGAGTACCACCCAGGCCAATAATACAGAGTTGAAAGGGGTGCTGCCCAGTCCGCCAAAGACCTCCTTGCCCAGAACTACCAGAACCAGAGTTCCTACCAAAATCAGCCACCAGGGGGCTGTGGGCGGAAGGAGCATGGCCAGGATCAGGCCTGAGCTGGCCGCGCTCAGATCATTTATGGTCAGGGGTTGTTTGGTAATGGTCTGCAGCAGGGCCTCCCAGGCTATGGCGGAGATTATGGCTATGGCCAGTACATAGACCACCTGAGGGCCAAAAAAATAGATCGCATAGAGCACTGCAGGGATCAGGGCCAGCATAAACTCCAGCATGATCCTAGACACTCTGTGCCCCGCATGCACATGGGGCGAAGGGGAGACCACCAGCAGGTTAGACATGTTCCTGACTCCTTTGCGCATTTAGCATGGACTTGCCCAGCTGGATCCATTGCACCATGGGGATTTTTGCAGGACAGACATAGGCGCAGCAGCCGCATTCTATACAGCTGAAGATGTCGTTTTTGGCAGCCATGTCATAGTAGCCTCCTTCGGAGAATCCAGAGAGCAAAAATGGCATGAGCCGCATGGGGCAGACATCCACACAATATCCGCATTTGATGCAGGCCTCTTGGCTGGGCTGGAAGATGTGCTCCCTGTCCAGGACCATGATTTGGGACATGTCCTTGGTTACAGGCGTGTCCAGATTGGAAATGGCCTGTCCGGTAAGGGGGCCGCCCACAATAACCTTACCTGCATCCTCCAGGCTAAGGCCGGCATATTCCAGGGCCTGCCTTAAGGGGGTGCCGATATGTACCAGCATATTCTTGGGCCCTTGCAGTCCAGGGCTGTCCAGGGCCAGAAATTTCTGCAGCTGGGGCTGCTTTGAGGAAGCTGTTTGCTGCAGTGTGTAAGCAGTTTCAGCGCTGAAAACGCTGTACCCAAAGTCCTCAAGCGTTTTTTCCGCAGGGCATTCCTGTCCGGCCGCAGCCAAAAGCAGCAGCTTGTCCATGTTCAGGGGGTGCCTGGGGGGCACAGGCAGGATCTTGATATAGCCCTGGTTCCATTTTTCCGGCTCCAGCTGATTCAATACAGGGGAATACACCGCGAGTACAGCCTGCTTGGCCCCTGTGAGACGCAGCAGAAACTTCAGGCCCTGTTCCACCTCTGTCCCCTGTCTGGCCAGGAGGTGGATTTTGCTGCCTCTAAGCAGGAGCTCGTCCAGGGCACTAATTATCAGGGTGTGCACTTGCTGGGTCCTGGCCAGCTGTATCTTTTCCAGCAAAGGCCTGCTAACCTGTCCTGAATCATGGATCCCAGCCTGAATGAGCAGGCCCAGAGTATCCTCTGCCTGCAGGGTCAGGGATTCCTGCTCAGCACTAGAATCTGACTCTATGGATACTGCTGTGGTGTTTTTGGCGCTGGGCAGGACAAAGTTTGTATCCACATTGGTTATCTTCCCAGACACAGGGGAGTGGATCGTGGTTTTGCTGCTCTGGCCCAGGATTTGACCCTTTTGCACCAGAGCGCCTTTTTTGACCTGCAGGCTGCAGGGCTCTCCCAGATGCTGCTGCATGAGCACCGTGGCCTCTTCAGGAAGGGGTGGCTGAAGGAGCTCCGGGATCTCGGATGGGTAGCGGGCCAAAAGCTTGATTCCACCGTTGAATGCTGCAGGAGACATGGGCTGCCCTCTTTTTCTTGTGGGTATCGAAGCCGCTCAAATATGCCAAATTAAAATGGTATGTTAGCTTGTGAAAATTTTTACGAAGCTATATTTGTTTTTCCAGGAAATGTCAAGGCAGTTTATTTTATTTTCAGGTACTGGAAAAGTTATGGGCTTGTTATATTTTGCATTATTCAAGACAGGAAGCCCCTTGACCCTGGAGATTGACAAAAGACCACTTTCTGCTGCTATAATTACTAATCGTTTGCGTCGAGCACAAATTATCAACTAAAAGGAGATGTTATGCAAAAGAATCATCGTCGGATCCAGATACTCTGGTTGCTGGGCCTGGTTATGCTGGTGGCAGGGCTAAGCTTTGGCTCCACAGTTCTGGCCCAGGATCAGGGCAACAAGGGCCAGGGCGGCCAAGATAAGGGCCAGGGCCAGGCCCAGCAGGAAATGCAGCAGATGCTGCAAAAGGCTCAGGAGTTGCAGGGAGAACTGGAGGAAATTCAAAACAGCGTCTTGGAGAAGCGGCCAGAGCTGAAGGAAAGGCAGGAAGAGCTGACCGAAATGATGAATACCAGAATGGAGAATAATCTCCAGGATGAAGGCGTGGATGTGGACAAAATGCGCGATATCCGGGACAAGCTCCAGAAGGAGGACATAGAGGAAGAGGAGCAGCAGAAGCTGAGCAAAGAGTATCAGGAGCAGGCCCAGGGTTTCCAGGAGGCCAGGATGAAGACTTTCCAGGATGAGGAGATCCAGGACAAGCAGGAAAAGCTGGGACAGGATATGATTTCCGCCATGGAAGAAGAAGACTCCAAGGCCCAGGATAAGATCGAGGAGCTAAGGAAAATCCAGGCCAAGCTGCAGCAGTATCAGAAAATGCAGCAGGGTCAGGGACAAGGCATGGGTCAGGGACAAGGCATGGGCCAAGGACAAGGCATGGGCAAGGATAACTAGCACAAAACGAAACTTTTTACTGCTACTATAAAAAAGCCGGGGCATTTTGTGCCCCGGCTTTTTGTTTTTTATGCCTGCTCAGGGTCAGGGCTGGATTCTACCTGCTCCTGGGCTGATTCCTGTTCTGGGCCTTCAGGTTGATCAGGGGGGGCTTGCCCATCATCCTGGGGAACGGCAAAGGCCTTGAATGCTTCCAAGGGGATGGGGATAATAGTGGTGGCCTTGCTCTCGTAGGTCATCTCCCGCATGGTCTGCA
Source organism: Thermodesulfobacteriota bacterium (assembly GCA_051744965.1). Classification (GTDB taxonomy): domain Bacteria; phylum Desulfobacterota; class Desulfovibrionia; order Desulfovibrionales; family Desulfothermaceae; genus CAZBUB01. The sequence continues at coordinate 14,535 of JBNJDO010000031.1, forward strand.
AGTACCTCAGCTGCAGTGCTGCAGGGTATTTGTTCATGATCTGGGCTGCGTCTGTCAGACGGTTGGCTGCCTGGAATTCGCCCTCTGCGTTGATGACCTTGGAGCGCCGGTCCCTTTCCGCCTGGGCCTGCCTGGCCATGGCCATCTGCATCTCCTGGGGCAGATCGATGTACTTGACCTCCACATTGGTGACCTTGATTCCCCAGGCATCGGTGTGCTCATCCAGGATCTCCTGGATCTGCTGGTTGATCTTGGCCCTGTGGGCCAGGATCTCGTCCAGCTCCACAGAGCCGCAGACACTGCGCAGGGTGGTCTGGGCCAGCTGGGAGGTGGCGAACATGTAGTCTTCCACAGAGAGGATGGCACTGTTGGGCTCTACCACTCGAAAATAGATGACTGCATTGACCTTGACACTGACGTTGTCCTTGGTGATTACATCCTGGGAAGGCACATCCAGGGTGATGATGCGCAAAGAGACTTTGACCATCTTATCGATGACCGGGATCAGGATGATCAGTCCTGGGCCTTTCACGTTGAGTACCCTGCCCAGCCTAAAGATCACCCCTCTTTGGTACTCGTTTAGTACCCGGATGGCAGAGGCCAGGAAGATCACTACCAGGATGATAACAGGCAAAAAGGTGTACAGAGTCTGCATAGAATACTCCTTTATATGTTTTTTTTGTTCTGCCTTACGCGCCTTGTTTTTGAGGAGAGACTATCAGGATCAAACCATGCATCTCCTGGACCTGAACTCGGGTGCCCTTTTCCAGGGGGCTGCCGTCCGGGGTTTTGGCCTGCCACAGTTCCCCCCGGACCAGGACCTGGCCATGATCTCCGCTCCAGTTGACCACCTTGCCTGGCAGCCCCAACATGGCTTCCTGCCCGCCTTGTTTGGGTTTGACCTGGCTTCTGGTGATCAGATACAGGCCCAGTGCGATAAGCCCGGCTACTGCAGCTATGGTGGGCAGGATTACTCGTATCGGCAGGCCTTCATAGCCGTACTCAAAGTCGAATAACAGTAAAGACCCCAGGAACAGGCAGACCACGCCACCTATGCTGAGCAAGCCATAGCTGACCAAGGCCAGTTCCAGGATAAACAGGATAAAGCTAAGCAGGATCAGCAACAGCCCTGCTACATTGGTGGGCAGGATGGCCATGGCATAAAGCCCAAGAAGCAGGCAGGCTGAACCAAGTACTCCTGGAAATATGGCTCCGGGGTTGCTCAGCTCAAAGAATAGGCCTGCAATTCCGCCCATAAGCAGGAAATAGGCTATCTGGGGATTCAATAGCCAGGAGAGGATGCCGTGCCGCAGACCTGGCTCGAACTCCACTAGCTGCACGTCCTGGGCAGTGAAGTGGGTGGTGCCTTCTGGCAGTTCAAGTCCCTGGGCACCGATTTGCTCCAGGAAGTCTTCCGGGCTGGTGGCCAGCATATCCACCACCCTGTTTTGCGCCGCCTCAGAGGCTGTAATGCTGGCTGCCTTTTCCACTGCTTCCTGGTACCATTGCACATTCCTGCCTTTGGCCTTGGCCACGCCCCGGATCAGGCTCAGAAAGTCGTTCATGATCTTTTCCTGCATGGCTGATGGGGCATCCTCTCCACTGATCTGCACCGGAGTGGCGGCGCCTATGGTGGTCTGGGGACTCATGCCTGCCACAGTGGAGCCTGCCACCAGGAAAACCCCTGCAGAGGCTGCTCTGGCTCCCTTGGGCCCTACCCAGGTGGCTACAGGAACCGGGGAGTTGAGGATGCTCTGGAGCATCTCCCGCATGGACTGTCCCAGGCCGCCTGGGGTGTCCAGCCTGAGTAGCAGAAGCTCGTGTCCTTCCTGCTTACAGGCTTCCAGAGCCTTTTCCAGGAGATCTGCTTGGGCAGGGGAGATGCTGCCCTGGATGCTCAAGTAAAGGGCGCTGATCTTTTTCTGAGGGCTTTCCTGGGCTGCCGAGGAGCCCAGCAAGATGAGCAGGCCCAGGCAAATGGCAAGCAGACTGAATATGAGCCCGGTTTTGGTTCTGGTCATAGGCATTTTGTTTATTGTGTTTCAGGTTGGAAAGAAGGCTGGTTTTGTCCAGATCCAGAAGAAATAGCCTGCTTAGGGAGCCAAGACTAATCAATATTTGTTTAGGGTAAGCAAAAGCAGAGTTGGGGTCAATTCTGTAATTTTTTTTCTTGTTATTGCAGCCTATTTTTGTTGGCAGGAAACACAGGTATGAGGCTGGATTGAATGCTGGGCTAAACTCTGATATGAATTGAATATCATTAGTATTCTGTAAAGGTTGGGCGCTAACATCTACTTAATTTAATACAACTTTTGGGATGAAAGGCCCTGGTCAGCAGGGAGGGAGAATGTCTGAGAAGGAAAAGATGGTGCGCAGCTGTCTACAGGGGTTGGGCAGCAGGTTCAAAGTCTTTTTTAATGCCAGGAAAAAGGATCCGGTGCAGGCTGGCTGGCAGGAGACAGAGGCTGAGTACCAGGCCAGGCAAAGGACCTGGCTGCAGAAGAAAGGATTGAGCTCAGGGGAGAATGCAGGACCTGAAGAAAATGCATAACAGGCGGTCAGGTAAAGCGGCAAAGCTCATGAGGCCCTGGCAGACAGTTTTTTTTCTGTTTTTGCTGCTGTTTCTACTGCAGTCCTGTGTGCAAAGACATGAGCAGCGTATCCCTGATCTGGCAGAGTTGCCCCAGGATCCAGGATGCTACCTGGAGCAGACCCCAGAAGCCTCGAATGCACTTTTGGACAGCCAAGGTCAAAAGCAAGCTGCGCAGGATTTTCTGCAGCAGTGGAGCGCGCCATGGCGCGCAGACAGCCCACCTGAGCTGGAAGATTTTGTCGATTATGCGCGCAGCCTGGAAGGAAAAAGGCTCTTTGGGGAGAACAAAAGGCCCAGGCAGGCAGGCTGGCTGCAGAGGCAACTCTATAAGTCCAATTTAGAGGGCGGTCCTTCCCTGGATCAGCTAGGGATAGCAAGCAGGAACTCCAGCTTGCGGCTGCTGCCCACGCATAGGCCTGCCTACCGGGATTTTGATCTTGCAGGGCAGGGTTATCCCTTTGACCTGCTGCAGATCTCCGCCATCTGGGCCGGTACTCCGGTGCGCATCCTGCATGAATCCAGGGATCAAGCCTGGTATCTGGTACAAAGCGGATTCGCCCTGGGCTGGATGCCTGTTTTGGATGTGGCCAAGCTGGAGCAATGTACAGCTGAGGAATACCTTCAAGGCGGATTCCTGGCAGTAACCAGGGACGAGGTGCCTGTGCTGGGCAGGCGAGGGGGTTATCTGGGCAAAGCGCATCTGGGCAGTATATTCCCTCTAAAGCAGGAGCAGGCCCATGGGTTTATAGCCCTGGTGCCCGGCAGGAACGAGCAGGGCAGGGCGGTTCTGCAGGAGGCCTTTTTCAGCAGGGCTCAGGCAGAGGTCTTTCCCCTGCGGGCCAGGCCAGGGAAGATAGCAAAGCTTGCTTCCGGGCTCATGGGCCAGAGCTACGGCTGGGGAGGGCTTTATGAGAACCGGGACTGTTCGGCCATGCTCAAGGACCTTTTTGCGCCGTTTGGTATCTGGCTGCCCAGGAACTCCAAATATCAGGCTAAAAAGGGCAGGGTGCTGGAGCTGGAGGGGCTTAGCGCAGCAGAGAAGCAAAGCCTAATAATGGAGAAAGGCAGGCCCCTGCAGACCTTGATCTATATGCCCGGGCACATCATGCTCTATCTGGGCGGTCATAAAGGGCGACCAGTAGTCCTGCACAACATGTGGGGCCTTAGAACCCAGGACTTTTGGGGCCGGGAGGGCAGGAAGGTGGTGGGCAGGACCGTGATCACCACTTTGCAGCCCGGCAGGGGACTTCCAGGTCTGGACAGGGATCAGGGGGATCTCTTGCAGCGGGTCAAGAGCATGAATATTTTGGTTCCGGAAGCAGAGCAGGGACAACCTTGAGCAAAAAGATGGGAGGTATGCCTATGGCCTTGTATCTAGTGCAGCACGGCAAAAATCTGCCCAAAGAGGAGGATCCGGAGCAGAGCCTGTCCAACCAGGGCAGGTCTGATGCAGAACGTATGGCTGAAGTGGCCAGGAACTACTCGGTACAGGTGGGAAAGATCCTGTACAGCGAAAAGAAAAGGGCCAGAGAGACTGCGGAGATCATGGCCAAGTACCTGGATCCCCAGCAGGGGGTGCAAGAGGCTGCAGGCCTGAAGGCCCTGGATGAAGTGGCTCCCTGGGTGGAAAAGGTGCAGGACATGCAGAATGTTATGCTGGTGGGGCACCTGCCATTTATGCAGAAGCTCCTGGCCTACCTGGTGGCAGGGGATGAGCAGAAGCAGATTTTGAAATTCCAGAATGCGGGCATTGTCTGTCTGGATCAGGAAGAGGACGGTACCTGGTACATCAAGTGGACCCTGATGCCCAATATCCAGTAAGGGAAGCCCCAGAAATCCTGTCTGGAAAGGTTAGGATCAAATATTACAGGCCCGAATTCAAGGTCCTCTCACTGGACAGGGAAGGGTAAGGCAAGGGTTTTCATGAGAACCCTTGCCTTACCCGCGATCTGAATGGGGGGTAAAGATCAGCCCTAAAGCAGGGGCAGGTACTTCCTGAGCTCGTAGTCAGTGACCTGGATGCGGTAGTTGTGCCACTCCAGGCGCTTGTTCTGGATGAACTTCTCAAAGATATGGCTGCCCAGGGCCTCCTGGAGCATTTGACTGCGGCTCATCTCTTCTACTGCCTCGTGCAGGCTGCCGGGCAGGGTGTCTATGCCGTGGTGCAGCCTCTCCTCGTATTGCATGTCATAGATGTCAGACTCCACAGGATCTGGTAGGGTATACTGCTTTTCCATGCCCTCCAGGCCGGCAGCCAGGGTCACGGCAAAGGCCAGGTAGGGGTTGCAGGCCGGGTCAGGGGAGCGCAGCTCCACCCGGGTGGCCTGCTCCTTGCCTGGCTTGTACATGGGCACCCTGACCAATGCGGAGCGGTTGCGCCTGGCCCAGGCAATGTATACCGGGGCCTCAAAGCCGGGCACCAGTCTCTTGTAGGAGTTCACCCATTGATTGGTGACCGCGGTGTATTCCCGGGCGTGCTTCAGCACGCCAGCAATGAAGTGCTTGGCCTCCTGGCTCAGGCCCTGGGGGTCGTGGTGGTCGTAAAAGATGTTCTTGTCGCCCTGGAAAAGGGATTGGTGCACATGCATGCCGCTGCCGTTTTCCCCGAACAAAGGCTTGGGCATGAAAGTGGCGTAGATCCCGTGTTGGCGGGCCACCTCCTTGACTATGACCCGGTAGGTGACAGAGATGTCCGCCATCTTCAAGGCTTCCTGGTAGCGCAGGTCTATTTCGTGCTGGCTGGGAGCTACCTCGTGGTGGCTGTACTCCACCTTGATGCCCATGTTGTTCAGGGCCAGGATGATGTCCCTGCGGATGCTGTTGGCCAGATCCAGGGGCGGGGCGTCGAAGTAGCCGCCCACATCCAGGGTCTTGGGCTCCTTGGAATCCGCGAACAGGAAGAACTCCAGCTCTGGACCCACATAGTTGGTAAGGCCCTTTTGGGCGGCCCTATTCAGGATGCGTTTCAGCACATAGCGGCTGTCCCCTTCATAGGGCTTCCCCTCAGGGGTCTTGATGTCGCAGAACATCCTGGCCACAGGATAGCCGTCATGCTGCCAGGTGATGAGCTGGAAGGTGGTGGGATCAGGGAAGGCCACCATGTCGCTCTCATGGATGCGGGAAAAGCCCTCTATGGAGGAGCCGTCAAAGCCCATGCCCTCGCTGAAGGCCTCTGGCAGCTCGTCAGGCATGACCTGGAAGTTCTTCAAGGTGCCCACCACATCCAGGAACCAGAACTGGATGAATTTGATCCCATGTTCCTTGACCGCCTTGATCACATCCTCAGGGGTCTTGCAGTCGAAAACCAGGGGTAGCTGCATGGCTTTGAAGTCTCCTTGTGCCAGGGATGAAGATTATATTGCCTGCCCACTTAAGCCAACGGCTCGGGCAGGCACTGCCGCTTACCTGCCCTTTGCTTGTACTCGATCAGGTAGTTCGGGTCAACTCCGCCATCTGGAGATGAACTTTCTGCTGCTGCCGCCTGCCTGCAGATGCTGGATCAAAGAGGAGCCAAAGACCACGGCGTCCATCATGTCCTGGATGGGCTCTATCTGTCCGGGGTGGCTCAGGCCAAAGCCCAGAGCCAGAGGCTGGCTGAAGATCTGCCTGGCTTGGCTTAATCCAGCCTTGAGCTCAGGTGGAAATTCCTGCCTGGATCCTGTGGTGCCCATCACAGCTACAAAATATACAAATCCCCTGCTGCCCTGGGCATAGAGCCGCATCCTTTCCAGGGAGGTGTTCAGGCCGATGAGCCGGATCAAGGTCAGGTTTTCTGCCTGGAGCAGACTCTCAACTGCCCCGCTTTCTTCCAGGGGCAGATCAGGAACTATAATCCCGCTGACTCCGCATTCCGCTGATCTGGCTGCCACATGCTCCCAGCCGTATTGCAGGAAGGGATTGACATAGCCCATGAGCACGATTTCAGCCTGCAGGCTGGATTTGATCTTTTCCAGGCCCTGGAAGACCCAGTCCAGGCTGATACCTGCAGCCAAGGCCTGCTGGCAGGCCTCTTCCACCACAGGTCCGTCAGCAACCGGGTCTGAGAAGGGGATGCCGATCTCTATGATATCCGCCCCGGCCTGGTCCAGAGCCAGGATTTCCTGCCAGAAGCGCTCTGGGTCAGGAAATCCGGCAGGCAGATAAGGAATCAGGGCTTTCTGGCCTCGGGCTGTTGCCTGTTGGATGCGGTCTTGCAATCTGTCCTGCTGCATGGAGTCTACTCCTTGGTTTTTGCCTGGTGTTCGCGCACGATCTCTAAGTCCTTGTCCCCGCGGCCGGAGAGGTTGACCAGAACCTGATCTTCTTGTCTGAGGCTGCCCTGCAGGGAAAAGGCATAAGCCAGGGCGTGAGCGCTCTCCAGGGCAGGGATTATGCCTTCCCTACGGCAGAGGCGCTCAAAGGCCTGCAGGGTCTGGGCGTCATCCACACTGACGTAGCTGGCCCTGCCGCTTTCCTGCAGATAGGAATGCTCCGGTCCCACGCCGGGATAGTCCAGTCCCGGGGCTACTGAGTGGGAGGGCAGGATTTGCCCGGTCTCAGTTTGCAGCAGAAAGCTCAAGGCCCCATGCAGCACTCCTGGGCTGCCCTTGGTCAGGGTGGCTGAATGATAAGCATGGGGCTGGTTCTCCCCTGCTGCCTCCACCCCTACCAGGCGCACCTGGCTGTCCTGGACAAAACCCTGGAAGATGCCCATGGCGTTGGAACCTCCGCCTACACAGGCAGTGACAATATCAGGCAAGCTGCCTTGAGCCTCTAGGAACTGCTCCCTGGACTCCTTTCCGATAATAGACTGCAGCTCCCGCACCAGTTGGGGAAAGGGATGGGGGCCGGTTACAGAGCCTAGGCAGTAGTGGGTATCAGCCTGGGTGGCGATCCAGTGCCGCAGGGCCGCGTTTATGGCGTCCTTCAGGGTCTGGGTGGAGCTGTGCACAGGGATGACTTCCGCTCCCAGGAGCTCCATCCTGTGTACGTTGCTGGCCTGGCGCTCTACATCCTTGCTGCCCATGTAGACCAGGCAGCGCATGTCCAAAAGGGCTGCTGCAGTGGCGCTGGCCACCCCGTGCTGGCCAGCGCCTGTCTCCGCTACCAGGCAGGTCTTGCCCATCTCCTTGGCCAGCAGGGCCTGGCCCACTGTGTTGTTGATCTTGTGCGCCCCAGTGTGGGCTAGATCCTCGCGCTTGAGCCAGAGGCCGAATCCCAGGTCCTGGGAGAGGTTGCTGCAGTAGGTAAGCGAAGTGGGCCGACCTACAAAGTCCTGCAGGATGCCCTGGAACTTGTCCTGGAAGGCTTTGCTGGGCAGGATTTCCTGCACAGCCTGATCCAGCTCCAGCAGGGGTGGCATGAGCAGCTCAGGCACGAACTGTCCGCCGAAGTCTCCATAGTAGCCTTTACGCATTTTGATCTCCTTGTATGTTTTGTGAACT
>JBNJDO010000032.1:0-22142 GCA_051744965.1 Thermodesulfobacteriota bacterium
TGCTCATCAGCAAGGAGAGGTTCTTCGAGCCCAGCATCCAGAGCTTTCTCAACCTGCTGATACAGCAGGAGTTCAGGGATCTGGCCAGCAAGCTCTCAGGCTACGACCTATCCTTAAGCGGCAGGATGCTCTATCCGGCCAGGACATCTGAGTGATCAGCCCTGATTTTTCCAAAGCCTATGCAGGACTTAGCACCTCCAGACCCTGCTGCTGATCCTGGAGCATAAGCCGCAGGAACTTTTGAAACATCTGACCCGGCTTGCCCTGGCCTATGCTATGCCCCTCAAAGGAAACCACAGGCAGGACATCAAAAGTGGTGCCGAACATCATGACCTCCCTGGCCTGGAGCACATCCCTGGCGGATATCTTGGCCTGCCTGGCCCCTTGCAGAGCACCATCTTGCACCATAGACTCAGCCAGCTCCAGCATGCGCACCACGGTGGTCCCTTGCAGGGTGCGCTCAAAATCCGGGACCAGAAATTCATTATCTTTAGAGATCAGGCCCAAATTCTCTGTAGGCCCTTCAGCCAGATACCCTGACTCGTCCAGAACCGCTGTGAAGTCTGCACCTCTATCTTCAGCCTCTTTTTCCATGAGCACATTGGGCAGGTAATTGCAGCTTTTCACATTTGCCAAAAAGCCTGGTTTGATAGGCACTTTGCTGCTGATCAGGCTGCAGCCTGATTTGTATTTCTCAGCATCTGTCCTGGCAGGGGAGGTAATCACAATATATAGCTGACTGCCCAGGCAGGAAGATGGAGAGGGAGTAAAGTCCCCTGGACCTCTGGAGACAAAAAGCCGCACCAGGCAGTCCAGGGCCCCTGCCGCACGGATGGTCTCCAGGATGATTCCTTGCAGCTGCTCGCGCCCCGTGGGCAGGGCCAGATCTATGAGATTAGCTGAACGTTCAAGTCGATCCAGGTGGCGCTCCAGGAGATAAACCTTGCCCTGCACACATTTAAAAGCCTCAAATATGCCGTCTCCTCTGTGCACCAGATGATCATCCACAGGCACTAGCATAAGCTGCGGATCCAGGACAATACCGCCTAACCAACTGGAATACATGGCCAGATAGTTTTGCTGATGCTCATAATTGCCCTCCTGCAAACGACAGAAGGCCTCCTGGGCTTCCAGGATCCTGGAATTGGTTTCAGTATTTATTCTTCTTTCCTTTGACATAGCACAGCCTCCAGGCTTGCAAAGATTAAATCAGCTCCGGGCGGGCAGCATCTTTTTTATACTTCATAGGGCTTGAATGTCTACTGTATGCATAGCAATATTTTTTCCTTGACCTTAAAAGTTTTGGGCATACAATCTCAGGATATTTTTTTGAGGAGGTTTAGCAATGGCCTCTACTCATCAGTGTCTTGAGAACAGCCTGCTTTTGACCCCTAAAGGCGGACCAGGCAAAATCCTGGTCCTGGGAGGCAAACGAGGGCTTCTGGGCCAAGCCCTGGTTTATGTGCTTCGCCGCAAAGGCTACACAGTGCTGGAGCACGGGGTGGAGGATGTGGATATCTTTGACACCCAGGCCCTATGTACCTTTTTGGATCAAATCCAACCAGATTGCATATTGAATACCATTGCCTACACCCAGGTGGATCAGGCGGAGCAGGAACCGGAAATGGCCTTCCGCCTGAACAAGATCTTCCCGCATATCCTGGCCAATATCGTCCGCAGCAGGGGCATATATCTGGTAAGCTACAGCACAGACTTTGTGTTTGACGGCAGCAAGCAATCCCCATACAGCCCAGAGGATGAGCCGCATCCTATCTGCGTTTACGGCAAAAGCAAGCTGGAGGGTGAACAAGAACTTTTCAAGCTGGCACCTTCCAGACTGCTTATCATTCGAACCTCATGGCTCTTTGGTCCTTGGAAGCTGAATTTTGTGCGCCGCGTACTGGAGCTGGCAGATCAAAACAGGCTATTGCCTGTAGTACACGATCAGATAGGCTCGCCCACATTTACAATGGATCTGGCCCATTACACTGAAGAGCTGATCAGACAGCAAGCCACCGGCCTGTTTCATGTCTGCAACAGCGGCCAGGCCAGCTGGTGTGAGCTGGCTGCAGAGGCCCTGGGCACAGCAGGCAGAAGCTGCCAGGTACAAGCTGTAACTTCGGACCGCTTCCCCCAGAACGCATCCAGGCCTCCATACTCAGTCCTGGACAACAGAAAATACAGCGTGGTCAGCGGCAAGAAGCCCAGGCCCTGGCCCCAGGCCCTGCGGGACTATCTCTTCTGCTTTGAATCCGAGCACATGGCCCTGGATGATTAACCATCACGGCTGGGGTGAAAAATGTTGCTCCTTTCCCCTTGCCAAACCAGAATCAGATCAATATAATGCATTTTGTTCTCGGGCGGTTAACTCAGTGGTTAGAGTGCCATCTTCACACGGTGGAAGTCCGGGGTTCAAATCCCTGACCGCCCACCAGCTATTATTCCTAAGGGCCCTGCTAAGCAGGGCTTTTTTCTGCCCAAAAACAAGAACCCGGCAGGCTGTCCGGATTTTTCTCTGCATTATTAAAACCATGCAACTGGTACTCTTCCAACCCCAGATCCCGCCCAACACCGGGAGCATAGCCAGGCTCTGCGCAGCCACTGACACCCCCTTGCACCTGATCCAGCCCTTGGGTTTCAGCTTGGATGATCGCTACTTGAAACGGGCAGGCCTGGACTACTGGCCCTGGGTCAGGCTTCAAGTCTGGGCTGACTGGCAGGAATTCCAGGACAGCCTGAATCCCGGAGCACCAGTAATCCTGACCAGTGCCCGGGCCCAAGACAATCTTTACCGTTATGCCTTCTCCGGACAAGAGATACTGGTCCTGGGACCAGAGAGCCAGGGCCTGCCAGAGTGGCTTCTACAGTCCTATACCAGGCATCTGCGAGTGCCAATTCTGCAGGAAAATGCGGTGCGCAGCCTAAACCTGGCCAATGCTGCAGCTGTCTTCCTATACGAGGCCCTTCGACAGACAGGGAGGCTTTCAGCATGACCAACCTGTTGCCTCTACTGGCTTTTGTCCTGGATCTTGGCCTCAAGGACCCCCAGGACTGGCCCCATCCAGTGCGTTGGATCGGTAAGATCCTGGAGCGCCTGGAAAAGCTGGCACTTGCACAAAGCCTGCTCAACCTGCAGGCTGCTGGAGCGGCCTGCCTGGGAGCTGTTCTGCTGGTGGTGCTCCTTTTCCTGGCTGTTCTGACTTCCCTGCCCCTGTTGGGCCCTTTGCTTGGCCTGTACCTGGCCTATGCCGGCCTGGCCCTGGGGGGTCTAATGCAAAGCGCAAGGTCAGTTTTGAACAGCCTGGAGCTGGGCAACCTGAAACAAGCCAGGCTGGATTTGGGGCTTTTGGTCAGCAGGGACACCAGCAATCTGGACAGGGAGGGCATCTGCCGCACCCTGGCGGAAACAGTAAGCGAGAACTTTAATGACGGCTTTGTGGCGCCCATGTTCTACCTGTGTTTGGGCGGGCCGGTGCTGCTTTGGCTGTACAAGACTGTCAGCACCATGGACTCCATGTGGGGCTACAAGCACGGCCACTACCTGGAGTTGGGCTGGGCCGGGGCCAAACTGGACGATCTGCTGGCTTGGATTCCGGCCAGACTGAGCGCAGGCCTTATAATAATCATAGCCTTGTTTTCCGGGCTGGAATGGAGAAAGGCTTGGCAGAAAAGCAAAGAGCAAGCCAGAAACATGGAGAGCCCCAACGCAGGCTGGCCCATGGCAGCAGCCGCATGGAGTATAGGCGGACAAATGGGCGGCCAGACCATGTATCAGGGCCGGATCAAGCAAAAGCCACTATTGGGGCCTGCAGGTTCCGCCTGGGGGCCTGCCAGGCTGCGCAATCTGCTGCGGCTCCTGCTGCTTGCAGGCTGCCTGGCAGCAGGGCTGGGACAGATCTGGGTTCTGCTCTGGATTTGAGGTAAATATCATCAGTATCGATATTCAGGATCAATTGCCCATCACGACCCTCCCCTGGCCTCCCGGCACTCACTTGATTGACCAGCCTTGGGCAAACTTAAAAAACTTAACTCTCCCAAGTGAGTGCCGGGGAGAGAAACAAAGCCAAACAGCTCACTGATCACCCATTAACTGACTACCCATTTAGCTCCCTGCTCCTTTGCCAGGCTGCCTGCACCGCATCTATGACTGCAGATCGCACCGCGGTGCGCTCCAAGTGATTTATGCCCTGGATGGTGGTCCCTGCAGGGGAGCAGACCCGCTCCAGGAGCTCTGCCAAAGGCTCCTGCCCCCCTTCAGCCATGCGCACCGAACCCTGCACCAGACCCAGAACCATGTCCTTGGACTGTTCCCTGGTAAATCCCAGGCTCACCCCGGCCTGGACCAGACTCTGCAGGAAATGGAACACATAAGCCGGCCCAGAACCGATAAGTGCGGTAAATGCATCCATGTCCTTCTCCTGCAGCTGATGCACCCGGCCCAAGCTGCTGAACAGGCCCAGCAAGAACTCCTGCTTCTCCTCCTCCAGGCCTGAATCCGGAAAGCAGACCGCAAACACGCCTGAGCCGATCAGAGCAGGGGTATTGGGCATTACCCTGACCACAGGACAGGCATTTTGCACGGCCTGGCTCAAGCGTTCCATGCGCACCCCTGCGGCTATGGAGACCACCACCTGGGTAGACTGAAAAAGGTCCGCTGTTTCCTGCAGAACCTTGCCAGCCATACTGGGCTTTACTGCCAAAACCACATAGTCGCTATCCTGAACTACTTCCTGTGCGGAATCCAGGGCCTGCACACTGCTCTCCCGGGCCAGGGCCTGCAGCCTCTCCTGATCCGGGTCATAGGCTGTAAGCCTAAGACCCTGCTCTGCTGCCCAGCCTCGGATCAGTGCCCCACCCATGTTTCCGGCGCCGATAAAACCCAGCGAGGTCATACCGGGATCACCTCCAACTGATTGAAAAAATAATTCACTTCAATGCTGGCGTTTTCTGGGCTGTCTGAGCCGTGCACCGAATTTCTCTCTATATCCAGGGCGTATTTCCTGCGAATAGTGCCCTCTTCTGCCTGTTCCGGGTTGGTTGCGCCCATGATCTGCCGGTAGTGCTGCACTGCATTTTCCCCTTCCAGGATAGCCACCACTGCAGGGCCAGAGCACATATACTGGGTCAGGCTCTGGAAAAAAGGCTTGTCTTTGTGCACCTGATAAAAGCCCTGGGCTTGGTTCAATGTGAGCTGGACCATCTTCATGGCTCGCAGTCTAAGGCCGCTGGACTCGATATGGGCCAGAATCTCACCTGTCAGATTCCTCTGCACCGCATCAGGCTTAATTATACAAAGTGTCTGTTCGCTCATGTCTCCTCCTGATTCATTTGTTCTGCAGCAATTCGCTTAGTTTGACTAACTCCACATTGTCCTTCCTGTTCTCAGCCCACATCTCCAGGGCTTCCAGAGTCTGGGGATAGGGATGACCCACTGCTATGGCCTGGCCCAGCTGCAGGGCCAGGGCCTCAGCTTTGTGCAGCTGCTTCATAACCGCCTGCACATCCTGCTCATTGTCTAAAAACACATCCCGACTCAAGATCGGAATACTGATCTCCCTGGCCAAGGACTTGACCTGGCTGTGGGAGGTGGTCAGGCTGTCCATGTAGAACATATCCTGCTCTTTTAGCTCCTGCAAAACAGTGCGCATGCCCTCCAGGTCAGCTGAGAACCTGGAACCCATGTGATTGTTCACCCCTACAGCACCAGGCACTTGCTCCAGATTTTCCTGCACAGTCTCCTGGATCATATTGGACTGCATATTCACATACAAAGCCCCTGGCCCAGGATCCACCTCTGGATAACCCTCAGGCTCCATGGGTAGATGCAACAAAAACTCCATGTCCTGGCTGTCAGCCATATCCACGATCTGTTCGCTTTTGGCCTGATAGGGCAGTATGGACAGCGTCACATCAGGCCCCAAGGCCTGGAGCAGCCTTTTCGCCTGGGGCATGCTCTGGCCTATGTCATCCATTACCAGAGCCAGTTTAGCCTGGGGTTTCTCCTTTTTATCCGGCAAAACCTGGGGAGTATAATCGTCAAAGAGCAGCCTGTGGGTGGGCACTTCCTGAATGGATATCTCAAGCCCTCCAGGGCCGGAGTTGACCCTGGATATATCCACTTTTTGCAGCCATTTACGCCGGTATTCCTCAAAGGCCTGCAGGAAGCTGTCCCGCTTGTTCTCTTCTAGCTGCAGGATCAGGGTTTGGGGGCGGTCCGAAGGTTCTTCCTGTCTTTTTTCCGCTCGCAGTTCGGCTTCCTGCAGCCTATCCGGTTCCACATCCGCCTGAATCAAGCTTTGCACCAGGGCCAGATCCACCTGACGCACACTTTGCTGCAGATCAGCCGCAGGGGCTTGCTCAGAGTCATTCGGCCCCTTGTCCTGGACCTTTTCCCGAAACCTGTTCTGCTCCTGGGAGCTAGAACTTGAAGCAGCCTGGTTTTCAGTATTTGAGCCATTCTCTGGACCGAAACCTGAACGCAGCACCAACAGCAAAGCCAAACCAAACAAGGCCCCCAGCAGAAACAGGGACAACCTGGAGCCCAACCATGCCAGCCGGGAGCTCTTGGTTTTCTTGGCGGATGCCCTGGATTTTCTGCTGGAGGCCTTCTTGTTCCCGGTCTTGTTCTTGGAGGTTGACTTCTTGGCTGCGCCTGGGCTCTTTGCTGAACTCGGACTCTTTTTGGCTGCGCCCGGGCTCTTTTTGGTTGAACCCGGGCTTTTTGGACCTTGTTTGGCGCTCTTCTTCTGTGTCATTTAACTAAGGAAGAATATTTGTACCAGGATTATAGTTCCTGTACTTGGGTAAGGAACATTTACTGCAACTGCTTGATTACAGGCAGACTCTTGACCAGCTGCAGGGCCATGCGCAGCTGATTATCCCGGCTCAGCATCTTCCTGGCCTCCTCATTCTGCTCGGTTTCCAGATCCTCCTCCTGCAGTCCGCTATTGTCCAGATGACCCTCTAGGTCCTTTTCCCGCAGGACACTGAAAGGATGCCTGGCATTCTCCTCCTGATCTGCATCTCCAGGAGCAATAAAGGGAACCTTTAAATCAGGAACAATACCCTCAGCCTGAATGGACCTGTCCTGGGGAGTGTAGTATCTGGCTGTGGTCAGCTTGATCCCTGCGCCGTCAGACAAAGGGATTACGGTCTGCACCGAGCCCTTGCCAAAGCTCTTTTCTCCCACTATAAGAGCCCGCTTGTGATCCTGCAGGGCTCCAGCCACGATCTCAGAACCAGAGGCAGTACCTGCATTGATCAAGACCACCATGGGTGTTTTCAGATCCAGCTCCTGATCTTCTGCTGAGAAGCTCATCTGGGCCTTATCCATTTTGCCCTTGGTATAGACTATCTTACCCTCTTCCAGGAAAAGATCCGCAACTGAGACAGCCTGATCCAAGACCCCACCAGGATTGTTGCGCAGATCCAAAACCAGCCCTTGGAGGTCTTCCACCCCTTGCACTGCCTCCTCCAGCTCCTGGGTAGTGCGATCATTGAAATTGGTAATGCGCACGTACAGATAACCCTTTTCCAGCATCTGAGTCTTTACGCTGTGAACAGGTATAACATCCCGCTTGATGGTCACGGTCTCTGGAGAGTTCGCACCCTCTGGCAAAATGGTCAGCTCCACCTCTGAGCCTTTGGGTCCCCGGATCTTGCTCACCGCGTCCATAATGGAAATATCCTGGGTGGACTCCCCATCTATCTCCAGGATCACGTCCCCTGCCTGCAGCCCGGCCTCAAAGGCTGGTGTATCTTCTATGGGAGAAACAACAGTCAGCCTGTTGTTCTGAAGGGTTATCTCTATGCCTACTCCAGTGAATTCACCGCTGGTTTCGGTTTGCATTTCCTGGAAGGCATCCTGGTCCAAATAGGCTGAGTGTGGATCCAGATTCTTGAGCATGCCCTGGATCGCGCCCTGGATAAGCTCCTCCCTGTCCACATCCTGCACATAGCTGTTCTCAATCAGATCAATGATCTGGCTGAACCGCTTCAAGGACTGGTACTGCTCCTGTTCTGCTGCTGACCTAGCAGGGGTTCCTGCCAGAGCCACAAGCAAAAGAAATATTCCCAAATAATTCATCCAGCGCATAGCATTCTCCAGGTTCATTTTATGGATTTCGCACTTTTTGCCCTTGCATCAAACAATCTTTCCCTACGCCTGGAACTGGCCTAGCTCGGCTTGGCCCTGGACAGCCAGGGCTCAGGGTTCACAGGCTCCTGCCCCGCCCTTAACTCAAAGTAAAGTCCCGGTCCTTCAATCCTGGGATAATATCCAGCCCTGCCCACTGGCTCCCCCTTTTCCACATCCTGGCCCACCTGGACCAGGCTCCGGGACAAGAAGGCGTATAAGGTGTAATACTCTTGACCGTGAAAGATTATAACCACCCTGCCATATCCCCGCAGGGTATCACTAAATACCACCTTGCCCCAGCAGACAGCACGCACTTCCTGGTCTTCCTGCAAGGCCAGGCCTATGCCACTGCTGGGGGAGTCCCCCTTGGCCTCAAAGCCCTGCACCTGCTCGCCCTGGGCCGGCCAGGGCAAATGGCCCTTCAGCTCTTGGATATCCCTGCTCTCCAGCAGCTTGACCCTTTGCTCCAGCTTGGAGACAGTCTTTTGAATCTCTTGCAGCTGTTCTTCCTTAGCCAGCTTCCTGGCCCGAATTTTTTGCACCTGGCGCAAAAAATCCATGCGCTCCTGCAGGAGTTCTTTTTGGGTGGAGCGAATCTTTTCCACCTGGGCGGATCTCTCCTGGCGCAGTTCCTTTTGTTCTGCCAGGCTCTGCCTTAGCTCCTGTTGCTCCCTGGCCAGTTCCTTGGCCCTGTCCTGCAACAGGTCGTAAATCTCCTCCATCCAGGTCATATCCCGGCTGGCCTCATGGAAAGAGCCCAGCTCAGCTGGGGCAAAGCTCTGGGAATAGACATATGCAGGCCAGTAGGCCTGCAAAAGCTGCATAAGGCTCTGCCTGGCCTTTCGCACGCTTTGCTCCAGGTGCTCATGCTCCTGTTTAAGATCCTGTTCCCTCTGCTTGGTATTCTCCAGGTTTTGCTCCTGCTCCCTCAGCCTGCTGTCCAGCTCCTGGATACGCTCTTCCACCCGGGCCAGATCCTGATAAGTCTCCCTTTCTTTGTCGCTTAGCCTCTGCAGATCCTGTTTTTCCTGCTTAAGATCTTGCCTGCGCTCCTGCACCTGGTCCTGCAAATCATCAGGGGCCTGACTAGCCAAGCAGATGCAAGGGGACAAAAGCATACTCAAGGCCAAAAACAAGCCCTGCAGCAACCTGCCTAGACAAATTTGCCCCTTTTTCTGCTCTGGGTCAAATTGCTGCCTGAGGAAAATCATGCCCAGGAATGCTCCAGAAAGGACTGTAAAGGGCACTCTCCGCACTTGGCCTGCTTTTTCTTGCACCAGTTCTTGCCGGTGCGCACTAAAAGGGCGTGAAACTCGTTGTAAAGCCCAACATCCCTGGGCAAAGCATCCATGAAAAAGTCCTGCAGCTCCTGATAGCTGACTTCCTCAGGGATCAGAGCGTGTCTGGAGAGAATCCTCTGCGTATAGGCATCCACAACAAATACAGGCTGGTGCAGGGCATAGAGCAGGATGCTGTCTGCAGTCTCCGGACCGATACCGTTTATAGTCAGGATCTTGGGCCGCAGGACCTGCAGATCCTCTCTGGCCAGGGCCAGCACATCCAGATCCACTTCCTGCCTCAAAAACTGCAGGAAGTTTTGCACCCGGGCCGCCTTGATGCGGAAATATCCAGCAGGCCGAATCAGCTCGGCCAGCTCTTCCTGGGACAGCTGCAGCAGCCTGTCTGCATGCAGTAATTCCTTTTTCTTAAGATTCTCCAAGGCCTTTTCCACATTGGCCCAATTAGTGTTCTGGGTCAAAATCGCGCCCAGGCAGACCTCCAGGGCACTGTGGCCCGGCCACCAGCTACTGGGACCCAGGGTGTCGTACATGGCCTCATACATCTGCAGCAAAAATCCCTGTCTGGCCATGACAATCATCGGCCCCGCTGCAGTATCAACCCTGACCAACCACTGTCCCGCAGGATCCTGGGCTCTGCCAGGCCCTGCTGCTTGTAAGCCTCTGCCACCCTGCCTTCCTGCTCCTGCAGGATTCCGGACAGGATCAGCCTGCCCCCGGGTTTTAGCCTGGAGACTAAGTCCTCTGCCATATACACCAAGGGCCCGGCCAGGATATTGGCCAGGATCAAGCCGAAGTTCATCCCTGGGCTTAAGGCATGCATCTCTGCCACTCCTAAGGCTACCTTGCCCTGGACCTGATTCAGCTCCAAATTGTGCCTGGCATTTTGCACAGCCTGGGGGTCGTTATCCAGGGCCAGGCCTGTCAACCCGAGCTTGGCGCAGGCTATGGCCAAAATCCCAGAACCTGTGCCCAGATCCAGGAACTCAGTCATGGTGGAAATATCTCCCTGCTTGTGCAACTGGGCCAATGCCTGCAGACAAAGGGTTGTGCTGGCGTGGTGGCCAGTGCCAAAAGCCATCTGGGGCTGAATATGGATCTGGATAAGGTCAGGATCGTCTGCTTGCTTGGCCTGCCAGGCTGGCAGGATCAAAAACCTGTCCTGGATACGCACCGGGTGGAAATATTTCCTCCAGGCTTGCGTCCAATCCTGCTCCTGCTCCTGCTGCAGCCCCAGCTCAAGGCCAGGGCATTCCCTTTGCAGGCGATGCTTCAGCCTGCCGGCCTGCTGCATTCCCCGCACATGCACTTGAAATCCGGCGCTCCCTGCCAGGTCGATCTCCTGCCAGCCCCAGGGAGCCAGCTCCTGCAAAAGATCAGAAATCCTCGGGGCCTGATCCTGATCAGCTTTGCAATGTAAAAGATATAGTTTGCCCTCTTCCAAGCTGGTTTCCAGTTGCATATCTATTCTGCCTTGTGCTCCTCTCCCAACACCTCACCCAGGGCCTGACAGAAAGAGTCCATTTCCTGCCGGCTTATCACCAGGGGAGGCAAAAGGCGCAGGACCTGGCCCTGGGCCAGGTTGCAGACAAAGCCCTTTTCCAGGAGTCTTTGCCAGACCCTTTTGGGCTCCCTGCCCAACTCCACCCCTAGCATCAGCCCCAAACCGCGCACCTCAAGGATCTGAGCAGGATATTCGGATTTAAGCTTTAATAGCCCCTGCCTGAAGTATTCACCTTTTTGACTGGCCTCCTGCACCAGCCCCTCCTGCTGCAATATCTCCAGCACCTTGCTGGCCACTTTGCAAACCAGTGCTCCACCGCCAAAAGTGGTGGCGTGGCTGCCTGGACTGAAGCCCTGGGCAACTTCCTTGCTTGCCAGCATGGCCCCTAAAGGCAAACCATTGGCCAGGGCCTTGGCAGTGGTCACAATATCCGGCTGCAGGTCATAATGCTCATAAGCCCATATTCTGCCGGTCCTGCCCATTCCGGTCTGCACCTCGTCTATCATGAACAGGATACCCCGGTCCCTGCACAAGCTTTGGGCCTCTAGTAGATATTCCCTGCTCAATGGCCTAACCCCGCCTTCGCCTTGGATGACCTCCAGCAAGATCCCGGCTGTGTCCTGCTGCAGGGCCTGCTCCAAGGCCTTAAGATCCTCGGCAGGGATACTGGAAAAACCCTCAGGCAAGGGCTCGAAGCCTTGTTTCAGCCCGGGCTGTCCTGTGGCTGCCAAGGTGGCCAGGGTCCTGCCGTGAAAAGAGCCCTCTAAAGTGATAATCCGGTAACGGTTTTCCTGCTTGTGCACCTGAAAATAGCGCCTGGCCAGCTTGATTGCTGCCTCATTGGCCTCTGCCCCGGAGTTGCAGAAAAAGGCCCGTTCCAGGCCAGCAGCCTGCAGCAGGGCTTTGGCCAGCTCCAATTGGGGCCTTTGATAAAAGAGGTTGCTGATATGCACCAGCTTGCCAGCCTGCTCCTGCAGGACCTGCTGCAGTTCTTGCCGACAATGCCCCAGATTGCAGACAGAGATCCCTGCCAAAAGATCTAGGTACTCTCCTCCTTGGGAATCAAAAAGCCTGCAGCCTCTGGCGGATTCCACATACACAGGGTAGCGGGCATAGGTGTGCAGGAGCAGCTCCTGCTCTTGTCTCTGGATTTGCTCTAGCTCTTGGTTCATGGCATTGATACAGACCTGTAGTCAAAAGTTGGGGGAACAGCTTTAGGATAGATATCATCAGTATCGATTGCGATTAAGACAGCGACAACGACCACGAATGCTGAAATTTTAAATTACAAAAAACAATCTCCAAATAAATTCCAATACACAAAAAAATCAGTTATAAATCAGGGTATTGCTAATCTCTGTTTCGAATCAGGATATTGAATATTGTTTGTAAGTTGTGATTTGAATATTGGAATTTTCTTCGT
This sequence comes from Thermodesulfobacteriota bacterium, assembly GCA_051744965.1. Taxonomy (GTDB): domain Bacteria; phylum Desulfobacterota; class Desulfovibrionia; order Desulfovibrionales; family Desulfothermaceae; genus CAZBUB01. The sequence goes on from JBNJDO010000032.1 coordinate 12,363, forward strand.
TCCCGGGAAACGGCTTTATTGTGGTCGCAATCGATATATACGACCAATCCGGCATCACTCTACATGGACAGCAGGTTCATGGAAGGGAGAAAAAACACCCGGGAATGCTCATCGCCCAGCACCCCGGAGTTAGGCCTGCCGTGCTTCCGCACCAGGCCCAAATGCTCGAACCCCATGGGGTCGTAAGCGCAGACCTGGGAGGCATCCTGCTGGTTCAAAAAATCCAAAACAGCCTGTCTGGAAAGCTGAAGCATGTCCTCCAAATACTCTTCGCAGCTACGCTCTGGAAAATGCCTGTCCAGAAGCTGCAGGGAACTAAAGCAGGTGTTGTTCCTGCTGAGTGCCAACGACTTTTGATAAATCTTCTTTTTCAAGGAAAAGGAAAACCTGGATTTGTGCAGCACATTCTGCAAATAGAGATCAGCTGTCTTCCAGGAGTTGTCCATGATCTGCTTCAGCTCCTGGGTACAATGCCTGGTCTTGCTGTCCGCCTGCAGCTCGAGGTATACATGGCTTAGCCTGCCTCTGCCTTTGCCCAGCTGGAGCATGTTGGGCACATAATAATTATGTGCCACCACATCAGCAGCCAGATGGCTCAAGTAGCCGTAGGCATAGGCCTGCAGCTCTGGCTCTTTGATCTGCTGCAGCAGCCTGAAACCGGACTGCCAGCTGTGACAATGGTTGGCAGAAAGGCTCTTGCCCTTGCCTATCAGGAAATCAGCACTCAGGCTGCCGTAGACATAAGCCACGGGATATCGCTCCAGGATCCTGGCCACGCTTAAGGCCACCAGGTCCAGCCGGCAAAGGACCTGATTGCACAGATTGAGGTGCACGCCTGGTCCCCAGGCCAGGGCTGGCTCCGCCAATCCGAAAAGGATCAGCGCTGCCAGAGCTATGCTCAGCAATACCTTAATCATGATGCTTTTCCCGAGAATAAAGCCTAATCATTCAATATGGCATTCTCCGCAGGCTAGAGGGCCCTCCTTCTCCTGCGCATGACAGCCTATGCACTGTTGGTGATAGGCATCCATAAGACCTATGGGATTCTCCTGGTCCCCTTCTAGACTGTGACAGTCAGAGCAGCTCTGATCCACTGACATGGCTCCCTCCACCAGCTCTCCATCCTCGTAGACATGGTGGCAGACGCTGCAATCAAAGATTTCTGCCTGTTCGTTGTGCTCATCATGCACAAACACTGCAGCAGGCCTTTGTTTCTTCTTAAAGGCCGGATTATCCACTTTCTGCATTTCGCTTTGGGAAAAGCCAACAGCAGTCCAAAACATAAGCAGACCCACGATCGCTCCTAGCATCCAGATTTTATTGCGCATGACACAGCTCCAGAGGTTAAATACGACTTATCCAGGGCTGCCTACAGCCCTGCAGGATTGCTTTAGCCCTCTGACTACATATTTACAACATCCAGGCCTACTTGCCAAGGATCTGACTGGACAACTTATACAGCCCAGGCTTCAGGTGCTAATAAAGCCGGTGTGCATGGGTGTAGACATTCATCCTGCTGGGCCTCAAGAAACCTATCAGGGTCATGTTCAGCTCCTGGGCAGTTTTTACAGCCAGGGTGGTGGCTGCGGAAACCCCTGCCAGGACTTGCAGGCCCAGACGCGCGGCCTTGAGCACCATCTCCAGGCTGAGTCTGGAGGAAACCAGTCCCAGGGGGCAAACATCTTCTGCCTTCCAGAACAGGGCCTGGCCAATGGCCTTGTCCAGGGCATTGTGCCTGCCGATATCCTCGGCAAAGCCTAAAAGATCCAGATCCGGACTGAACAGGGCTGCAGCATGGGCGCAGCCGGTACGTTCAAAGAGCTCCATGCGAGATTCCAGCTCATGCTGCAGGCTCAAGAGGTTTGCAGCCGAAATCCTCCACTGAAGATCCGGCACTCTGGCCTGGCGCTGCAGCAGGGACTCCAGATCCAATCTGCCGCAAAGCCCGCAGCTGGACAAGGATTGATGCTTCTGCATTTGCTTGTCTTCCAAGCCCTGCAGCCAGGCCCGGGTATCTGCCAGCTGCACCAAGATCCTTTCTCCGGCAGAACTCTGGGTACACTCCTTGATCTCCTGGATCTGCTGCAAGGAATCAATCAGGCCCTCGGTGAAGCAAAAGCCTCGCACCAGGCTCAGATCATCCCCTGGCAAACGCATGGTGCTTGAATAAGGCTCCTCCTGGACAAAGATCTCCAAGGGCTCCTCCAGGGCCAGCTCATCCTCCAGCTGTACAAATCCGGCCTGCTGCTTCCAGTACCTTTGGATAGGTAAAAATCTGCTTCTTTGCATGGCTGTATCGATCTTCTTTGTTTAGACCCTGCGCCCTTTTGGAAAAACTATAATTGAGCCTGTGACTCCTGGGGTGGCGTAGTCATGCCCAGGGCAAATCCATATAGCAACTCTTTGGAAACAGCCGCAGCTGAAAAGACCCGGGCTAGGCACAGACTTCCAGCATACGTCGCAAGGCCAGCAAAGCCTTTTCCTGGACCTCTTCCCTGACCTGCACCTGCTGGCCCTGATCCAATTCTTGCAAGAGACTAGCCAGCTTATGCTGGGCAATCTTGGCCATATTCACACACTGCACCTGCCGCAGGGGAAGAATGTCTTTCTCCTGGGCCTCTTGCTGGGCCAGACGCTTAACCAAGTTCAGCTCAGTGCCTATATAGATCCTGCTCCCTGCAGGGGCCTGGCGAACATAATCAATTATCTTGGAAGTGGATCCGCTGGCATCAGCCTTGGCCACCACAGCTTCTGAGCATTCCGGGTGCACGATTACCCTGGCCTGGGGATCCTCTGCCCTGACCCTATCTATCTGCGCAGGCTTGAACTTCTGGTGCACTGAGCACACCCCGGGCCAGATATAGAGCCTGGCCTGCTCCTGAACCCCGCGGATCAAGCTGAGCTGCAGACGCTTTTCCCTGGGGATCTGCAACTGGTTTGCAGTATTCCGAGCCAGGTTTTTATCGGGCAAAAAAAGCACCCCCTGGCCTTGACCCAAGGCCCAATCCAGCATAGTCGAAGCATTGGCAGAGGTGCACACAGAGCCCTGATAATCTGCACAAACAGCCTTTACTGCTGCTGAGGTGTTCACATAGGCTAGGGGAACCACCTTTTGCCCGCCTGAATTGAGCTCCTGAAGCTTGTCCTGCACCAGGCTGGCCGGGGCCATGTTGGAGAGCACACAACCTGCGCCTGTCTCAGGAATATAGACCTTTTGTCCGGATCTGGCCAAAATAGCTGCAGACTCAGCCATGAAATACACACCGCACATGATGATGTGCTCTGCATTAAGCTCTGGGATCTGCCTGGCCAACTCCAGGGAGTCCCCTGTATAATCTGCATGCTGCACAATCTCATCTTGCTGATAATGATGGGCCAAAATGCAGAGCCTGGACCCTAGACTAGCCTTGGCTTCTTGAATAATCTCTTTGTCATCTATCTCTGACATGTTGCCTCCTCATAAGCCCACTTGACTTTAAAAAGAAGCCTAGTAGTTTACTATAAATTTTGCAATAAAGCCCTAATTCAAGATATATCAACTCCTGCCTAGGACATCTTTTAACCATTACCAGGCTGGGGCACAAGGGAAGCCGTCTTTCTCGCGGCCAAGTATCTGGCCCGCAAACAGCCTGCAAGCAAATAAACCGGGAGGATAGGGATGAGCTGGAAGCCTGAAACCATGGCCCTGCATGCGGGACAGACTCCTGACCCTGCCACCAGGAGCAGGGCTGTGCCCATCTACCAAACCAGCAGTTTTGTATTCCGCAATGCAGAGGATGCAGCCGGGCTCTTCGGACTCAAGCCTGAGGTATGGGCCCCCAGGCTTAATCTGCAGCAAGAGGGACTAAGGCCAGAGGATTTCGCTTCCCAGGACACAGGAAATATTTACAGCAGGATCATGAATCCCACCACAGATGTTCTGGAAAAGCGCCTCATGCATCTGGAAGGAGGCCTGGGCGCCTTGGCCACCAGCTCAGGTTCTGCTGCAGTGACCTATGCGATACTGAATATCTGCCGGGCCGGGGAGCATATTGTCTCTTCCAGCAGCCTCTATGGTGGAACTTACAACCTGTTCCGGCACACCCTGCCCCAGTACGGGATCAGCACTACTTTTGTCAACTGTGCCCAACCACAAGAGTTCGCAGACAGCATCCAGGAGAACACCCGCTGCCTGTTTGTGGAGAGCATTGGCAATCCAGGCCTGGATATTCCGGATCTAGAGGCCTTGGCCCAAGTTGCCCATGATGCCAAGGTTCCCTTGATAGTGGACAATACCGTGCCCACTCCGTATCTCTGCAGGCCTTTGGATTTCGGGGCCCATATTGTGCTGCACTCCCTGACCAAATTCTGCGGGGGCCATGGGAACAGCATCATGGGCATTATCGTGGACAGCGGCGAATTCCCCTGGACAGAATCAGACAAATTCCCCATGCTGACCCAGCCTGATCCCTCCTACCACAACCTGACCTGGACCGAGGCAGTGGGCAAACCCGCATATATCATCCGGGCCAGAACAGTGCTCATGCGGGACACCGGGGCCTGCCCTTCTCCATTTAACAGCTTCCTGGTGCTTCAGGGACTGGAAACTTTGCACTTGCGCATGCAAAGGCACTGCGAAAACGCTATGGCTGTTGCCAGATTCCTGCAGGACCGCCCAGATGTGAGCTGGGTCCTTTATCCAGGCCTGCCTGAGCATCCCAGCCACATCCTGGGCCAGAAGTACCTGCGCCATGGCTTTGGGGCCCTGGTCTGCTTTGGTTTGCACGGCGAACTTGAGGCTGGCAGGAGATTCATCAACAGCCTGCAGCTATTCAGCCACCTGGCTAATATCGGAGACGCCAAGAGCCTGGCCATCCACCCTGCTTCCACCACCCATGCCCAGCTAGGCAGGGAGGAACAGGAAAAGAGCGGAGTCACACCTGACATGATCAGGCTCTCCGTGGGCCTGGAGCATATCCAGGACCTCCTGCAGGATCTGGAACAGGCCCTGGATAGGCTCAAGAAGTAATCTGCAAGGGACACGGAAATGCCTGCACAAAACACAGTAGGAGTGGTACAGACCCAACACTTTGAATTCGCCCATCCGCCTCAGGAGATGTTATTTGAGTGCGGCAGCAAACTGGGCCCTTTGAACCTGGCCTATGAGACCTACGGCCAGCTGAATCAGGCAGCCAGCAACGCAGTGCTGGTCCTGCACGCCTTGACTGGAGATGCCCATGCAGCTGGCTATCACCAGCAGGAAGGAAACAGGCCTGGCTGGTGGGAGACCATGGTGGGACCTGGCAAAGGTATAGATACCAACAAATACTTTGTGATCTGCTCCAATGTCCTGGGCGGGTGCATGGGTTCCACAGGACCCTCCAGCTATAAGCCCGGCTCCCAGGAGCGCTTTGCCCTGGACTTTCCCCTGGTCACCATCGGGGACATGGTCCAGGCCCAGATGGAGCTGGTACGGCATCTGGGCATCTCTAAGCTGTTGGCAGTGGTAGGAGGCTCCATGGGGGGCATGCAGGCCCTGGAATGGAGCGTGCGCTTTCCTGAACTGGTGCATTCCGCCATCCCCATTGCCACTACCTGCAGGCATTCAGCAATGGCCATTGCCTTTAACGAAGTGGCCAGACAGGCCATAATGAAAGACCCCAACTGGAATCAGGGCAACTACTACCATGGTCCCCAGCCGGTGCACGGCCAGGCAGTGGCCAGGATGATCGGGCATGTGACCTATCTCTCAGATGTGGCCCTGCGCAGGAAATTCGACCGCGGCCTGCAGGATCGCCAGGAGCCAGCATTTGATCTGAGCACAGACTTCCAGGTGGGCAGCTACCTGCAGCACCAGGGGGAGAAGTTCGTGCACCGCTTTGACGCCAACTCCCTGCTCTACCTGAGCAAGGCCACGGACTACTTCAATCTGGCAGAATCCTACGGCCAGGGCTCCCTGGTGCAGGCCTTCTCCAGGGCTAAGGCAGACTACTTGGTGGTTTCTTTTAGCTCGGACTGGCTCTATCCCACTTCCCAGTCCCGGGCCATGGTCCAAGCCATGAAAAAGAGCAACCTGGAGGTAAACTTCTGCGAAATCCAGATCGACTACGGCCATGACTCCTTTCTGGTGCAAAACCCCAGACTGGCCCAACTAATCTCCAGCTTCCTGGACAGACAGCACCGCGAATGGAGGCCCAGATAATGAACAGTATGCGCTTTGATCTGCGGACCATAGCCTCCTGGATACAGCCCGGCAGCAGGGTCCTGGACCTGGGCTCAGGAGAGGGAGAACTGCTCAGGCATCTTCAAGAGAGCAAGGATGTGCAAGGCACAGGCATTGAGCAGGACGAGGACAAGGTGGCCCAGGGTATTTTCAACGGGGTCACCGTGATCCACGGGGATCTACATGAGGAGATCAGGGACTATGCTGATCAGAGCTTTGATTACGTAATCTTGAGCCAAACCCTGCAGCAGGTCTTAAGGCCGGCGCTTTTGCTGCAGCAGATGCTCAGGGTGGGCCGCAAGGGCATAGTCAGCTTTCCCAACTTCAGCCACTACCAGAACCGGCTTTACCTGCTCCTCAGGGGCCGGGCCCCCATCTCCAGGGAGCTACCCTATGAGTGGTTCGACACCCCGAACATCCGGGTCATCCCCCTTTTGGACTTTAGGCGCTTTTGCAGCATTTTCGGCTTCAATATACTGAAGGAAGTGGCCATCAGCACCTACCACCAGGAGCAGCAGGGCCGCAGGGTGCGGTTTCTGCCCAACCTGCTGGCCAAATACGGCATCTATCTCCTGGGCCGGGAGGAGTAGCTTCACAAGCACTAACAGATCTCCAAGGCGCAGGCCATGGAGACCCCGCCCCCGCCACACAAGGTGGCCAGCCCCAGGTTCAGGCCCTTCTCACGCAAAGAATGGATCAAGGTGACCATGATCCTGGCCCCGGTAGCACCCACAGGATGTCCCAGCCCTATGCCTGAGCCTTTAATATTGGTCCTGGAGCGATCCAGGCCCAGCTCACGCTCGCAGCCAATATACTGGGCTGCAAAAGCCTCATTGACCTCCAGCAGCTCAAAGTCCGAGATCTTGAGCCCGCTTCTTTGCAGCAGATCCTGCACTGCAGGCACTGGAGAGAGGCCCATAAGCGCAGGATGGCAGGCCCCTTTGCCCACAGCCCTGATCCTGGCCAGAGGCTCCAGGCCCAATTCCCTGGCCCTGGTTGCGGACATGAGCAGCAGGGCAGCAGAACCGTCATTCAATCCGCTGGAGTTGCCTGCAGTGACCTTGCCTTCGCCAGGCAGGAATGCCGGGGCTAGCTTTTGCAGCTGCTCCAGGGTCAGATCCTGGCGGTAATGTTCATCCCTGGCAAACTCCAAGGGCTCCTGCTTGCGCCTGGGCACCTGCACCGGGATTATCTCCCCCTGGAAATGCCCGTTTTCTGTGGCCTGCTGGGCATTATTGTGGCTGCGCAGGGCCACTTCATCCATTTCCTGCCTGCTGATGCCCAGCTTTTGAGCCACGAACTCTGCTGTGTGGCCCATAATATAGGGCCGGCCCAGAAAATCCCTGGCTGGCTTTTGACTAGTATCCAGGGGTACATCCTCTGCCAGAGGCAACAGATGAGAGCCTGCGTGCAAGGCATGCAGCATGGCATCCTCCAGGGGGCTGTCCTGCATCCTGCAGCCCCATCTGACCCCAGGCGCTGCATAGGGCACCCCGGACATGTGCTCCACTCCCCCGGCCAGAATCACCTCTGCCATTCCGGCCTGGATCATGGCCATGCCAGAGATAGCTGCCTCCATGCCTGAAGTGCAGACCCGATTCACAGTAGCCGCGGTTACGCTCTGCGGGATGCCTGCCATGAGTGCCGCCACCCTGGTCACATTCAAGGTATCGTGATGCTCCATACAGCAGCCAAAGCGCACATCATCTATGGTCCCTGGCTCTATTTCCGCCCTGTGCACTGCTTCCTTCATGCTGGCTGCAGCCAGGCTGGCCCCGTTCAGGTCCTTAAGGCTGCCCCCAAAGGTCCCGATCGCTGTCCTACAGGCACTGACAATAACCACATCCTGCATATCCCTTCTCTCCTTTGTTCAGGGCTCTTATAGCAGCCCTCCCCATAGCCTGTTTTTTGCCTCTGGTCAAAACTGACTGCCTCTTGCTATATTCTGCTGAACCTCCACTTAGCCCAGCTAGAAGTACCAGCCACCAATCGCGGTCCATAGCAGCTTCGCATCCTTGAGGCGGCAACCCGCTTGACACGGACAGCCACCTGGTACATGTATTAACTGTATACTTTTCTTTTAGAAACATTCAGCCTGCTTTTCCCAGCCATGGCAGCAAACCAGGATTTTGCCTCCCAGAGCGCCCAGCTCTTCGATGCCCTGCAAGAGGCTGTAGTAGCAGTGGACCAGGCCTCGGTGATCCGGGTCTTTAACCGCTCCGCAGCCAGCCTGATAGGAGTGCCTGCCAGGGAGGCCCTGGGCCGCAAAGTGCATGAGGTCATCCCCAACACCAGGCTGCCTGTGGTAGCCCACAGCGGCAGGGCAGAGCTCAATCAGCGCCACGTCCTGGGCGAAAGGACTGTAATCACCAGCAGGCTTCCAGTCTTCACTGCAAAGGGCGGCCTGATCGGGGCTCTGGCAGTATTCCGGGACAATGCAGACCTGATTTCCCTGGCGGAGGAGGTCACCAATCTCAAGGAGACCCAAGCCCTGCTGCAGGCCATCTTCAATTCCACCCAGGATGCGGTCTCTGTAGTGGACGAGCAGGGCCTGGGCCTGATGATCAACCCTGCTTACACCAGGCTTACAGGCCTGACTGAAGAAGAAGTCCTGGGCAAGCCTGCAACTGTGGACATCTCAGAAGGAGAGAGCGTACATCTGCGGGTCCTGCAGGAGAAAAAGCCCATCACCGGGGTTTCCATGAAGGTTGGTCCCTGTAAAAAGCCTGTGCTGGTGGATGGGGCCCCGATTTTGGTCCAGGGCAGCCTAAAAGGAAGCGTGGCAGTGATCCACGATCTTTCGGAGATCTCCCGTCTGGCAGAGGAGCTGGAGCAGGCCAAAAGCCGCATCCGCAGGCTGGAGGCCAAATACGAGTTCGAGGATATAGCAGGAGACAGCCCTGCCCTGCAACAGGCTGTACAACAGGCCCAAAACGCTGCCCCTACCCCAGCCACAGTGCTTTTGCAGGGGGAAAGCGGCACAGGCAAAGAGCTCTTTGCCCACGCCGTCCACCAGGCCAGCGGCAGAAGCGGACAGTTCATCCGGGTCAGCTGCGCAGCAATCACCGAGAGCCTGCTGGAGAGCGAACTCTTCGGATATGTACCCGGGGCTTTCACAGGCGCCGGCAAAAAGGTGCGCAAAGGCTACTTTGAAGCAGCCCACGGAGGCACCCTTTTCCTGGACGAGATCGGAGAGGTCAGCCTGCGCCTGCAGGCCAGGCTACTGCGGGTGCTGCAAGAAAAAGAGATCGTGCGCGTGGGGGACTCCAATCCCATTCCAGTGGATACCAGGCTCATAGCAGCCACAAACAAGGACCTGGTGCAGGAAATCCATCAGGGCTCATTTCGCAGCGACCTCTACTACCGTCTGCATGTGGTGCCTATAACTATCCCTGCCTTGCGCAGCAGAAAGCAGGATATACCTGAGCTGACAGCAATTTTGCTGCGCAGGATCAATCAAGAATACGGCCGCAACATCCGCGGCATGTCCTCTCAGGCCCTGCAGATCCTGCACGGGTATCACTGGCCCGGCAATGTGCGTGAACTGGAGAATGTCCTGCGCAGGGCTGCAATCTGCA